>JAJDNP010000041.1 GCA_022340645.1 Gammaproteobacteria bacterium
TCTATTTTTTGCTTTTAAATATTTGCGTTTATTCGCGTTCATTTGCGGAAGAATCTAAAAGTTTTTTCTTTTCCACCAACGGGCATCAAGGGTCGACAACGTAAGTTCAACTGAAAACATTCACTGTCCGTTCCTGCTGCAAAGCGACCAGTCGCAGCCAATAGATGAATGTCTTTTATTGGGCGGGGCGAGACACGCCTCATTCCTCACCAAACACTGACCTGACTAATGGAATAGTTAACTTTCTCTGCATCGCCATTGATGCCTTATCCAGCACGGCCAGGCGCTCGAACAGGGCGAACATATCACGTGGATAACGCTGTATGAGGTAAGCAGCCACATTTTCGGGTAATTCCAGGCCATTTTGTTTCGCACGATAGCGCAATGCCTGCAGCTTCTCCCGATCTGTGAGATTTTGCAGCTGAAATACGGGCCCCCAGGACAATCGCGACCGCAAATCCGGCAGCTTGATAAATGCTTCATCCGGCGGGTTTTCTGACGCCATTATCAGGTAACTATCGCCTTCGCGCACACGGTTTATCAGGTCAAACAGGGCGGTTTCCCGGGATTCATCCGTTAGCCAGCTTTCCAGGTCATCCAGGCAAATCAGCTCGAGCTGCTCTAATCCCTCAAATATGTCCGCTGGCTGGTTTAGTATTTCAGCCCTGGTTAAATAACATACCGTCCGCTGGTTTTTTGCCGCCAGATTGCAGCTTGCCTGCAGTAAATGGCTTTTACCCAGACCGCGGCCGCCCCAGAAATACAGCTGCTTCTCGCCTGCTCCTGCTGCTGTTTGCTGCGCCAGGCCGGCGGCGACGGAATTGCTACCCGCAACAAAACTGTCGAATGTGTATAACTCGCCGGGTTCGAAACCCAGGGGCAATTGGGGGTGAATTAATGAAGCCATTAATTATACCGGCCAGTTACCGCTGATTGAGCCTGTAATAGTAAATCGGCACCTGCTTTGGCGGGATTGCTGCCCCGATTTTTTCCGCCTGGTTTTTTTCCACTTGCGTTTTTTCTGTTTGCGCAAGTTCTGTTTCAGCCTCACCGGCACCATTTTTTTCGCCACTGTTGCCTGCCTGGCTTTCCGGCATTATCAGAGATATTGTCTGTGCAGTAGCGGCCTGATCAGCATTGGACTGATGAGTATTGTCCTGCGTGGTATTGCTCTGTGTAGTAACAGTCTGTGGTGCCCTGACCTCAACCAGTGCTGCATTGTTTTTCATCAAATAATGAAAATCTTCTTCATTACTGCGCAGTAACACACTGAAAACCGCACTTTGCCCATCAACTTTAAGCGGCTCCACATGCGCAACAGCACTTAATCCGCTCAGAAAGTTTTCCACGTAACGATATTCTATAATCGAATTAACAGCCTGGATATCTACCTGTATGCTAACGAGCTGCTGATTACTGGCTGCATTACGCACAGCAAAAAATGCACCCAGCATATCCGCAGCCTGATCGATAGCCTTGTTAATTAACTGTCCGTAATCCGTATCATCCAGATTCCAGTGACGGCTCTCACCTTTAACAAACAAACTCCAGCTGCTCTGCCACTGCGCGCCATTCCATATCATGCTGCCTGCCAGTGCGGTATCGGTGGCATAGCGTTTTGAAGCATTTATCACGGGCCCGCCAAATCCGCCCCTAATGTCGGCAACTGTGAGCACACTTCTATCGCTGTTGTCGTATATTGGCCAGCGAGCCGGTACGCCGCGTCGAGCCAGGGCATCACTGGCAGCGGTTTTCAGCAGGGATTGATCTGCATCCTTGAGCACATATTGATTTCTACCGTCTCTCACTACCAGCCAGACAATTACATCAGGCCGATACTCTCCCCAGACCGGAAAACCATTATCCATTAAATACTTTTCCATTAAACTGCCGTTGTACTGAATTTTTAAGCGATGCGTCAGTACCTCTCCCAGTTCGCTCGCCGTGGTACCGGTGACGGCATCTGCAGCCGAAGCCGATAATGGTTCATAACTGAACTGTTTTACGTAACGGCTTGCCGGGGGGCGTTTCAGCTTGTCCATCACGATGCTGTCCCCTGAAATACGAACAAATACTTCATCAAGCCCCTGTTCAAATGCCTGATTGCGCACCTCAGCTGACTCATCGGTAACAAGAATCTCCACGTCATAGAGCGAAGCAACCAGGCCGGCGGCGGCCTGGTAAGAAACCAATAGAACACTGACGAAAACGAGAATTTTCGCGGTAAATTTCAACATTTGAGACCCGTGATTATGAAAATTTGTATAAATAAGGCTAGCAGAGAGTGTACAATATCACATCATTTTAAACTACAGCCAAACCGATCTTATTCCTGCTAATTCCCATGTCTGCCAATTCGTCTGATCAATCAAAATCCTTGAGTTATCGTGACGCCGGTGTGAATATCGACGCCGGCAATGAATTGGTCGAGAAAATTAAATCCAGTGTTGCCAGTACCAGCCGTCCCGGGGTTATGGGCAGTCTTGGCGGATTTGGCGGCCTGTTCGAATTACCCGCGAAATACCAACAGCCGGTACTGGTTTCCGGCACCGACGGTGTCGGCACCAAGTTAAAACTGGCCATCGACCTGAACAAACACGACACCATCGGCATTGACCTGGTCGCCATGTGCGTTAACGACATCCTGGTGTTAGGCGCTGAACCACTCTATTTCCTGGATTATTATGCAACCGGTGAACTAAACTCCGAAATCGCCGCCAGTGTTATCGAAGGCATTGCAGAAGGCTGCCGCCAGTCTAATGCGGCATTAATTGGCGGCGAAACAGCCGAAATGCCGGGTATGTATGGTAAAGGCGATTACGACCTTGCCGGCTTCTGTGTTGGCGTGGTTGAAAAGCAGAAAATCATTGATGGCTCGAAGGTTAAAGCCGGTGACGTTATGATTGCCATCGCTTCCAGCGGTCCGCACTCAAATGGCTATTCACTGATAAGAAAGATAATTGAAATCAGTGGCGCAGACCTTGATGCCGCATTTGGCGCAAGCAACTGTTCATTGGGCCAGGCTTTACTCGCGCCAACCAGGATTTACGTCAAAGCTATACATCAGCTGCTGACAAGCCATGATATTCACGCCATGGCGCATATCACGGGCGGAGGATTGCTTGAAAATATACCCCGTGTACTTCCGGAAAATACCCAGGCGGTTATCCACAGGGAGAACTGGCAGATGCCTGAAGTATTTTCATGGCTGCAGCAAAACGGCAACGTGGCAATCAACGAAATGTACCGCACCTTTAACTGCGGCGTCGGCATGGTATTAATCAGCAATGCAGATGAAGCTGATGACATCATATCGGCATTAAATATCAACGGTGAAAATGCCTGGCGTCTTGGTGAAATCAGTACAGGCAACAGGCTTCAGGTTATTATTCAGTAATTTGCAGGCAGTTCACTAACGAGGTATTAATCAGGGCAATAAAAAGGACACCCGTTATTTCGTATAGTAAAAATTATGGATAAAGCTTCACTCGTGGTACTCATATCTGGCACCGGCAGCAACCTGCAGGCCATTATCGACGCCATCAAAAACAACGAGCTTAACGCGGAAATAAGCACTGTCATCAGCAACCAGGTATCTGCAGCGGGGCTGGAACGCGCGACCAGAGAAAACATCACAACCCATGTTATTGAACATAAACGCTACCCAAACAGGGAGTTTTTCGACCAGGCACTAATGCAGGTGATCGACCCGCTGAAACCTGACCTGGTTGTACTGGCCGGTTTTATGCGAATCCTGAGTGATAACTTCGTCGAACACTATCGCCATAGACTGATCAACATCCACCCTTCCCTGCTGCCTAAGTACAAAGGGCTGAACACACACCAGAAAGCAATTAGCAACAAGGATAAAGTTCATGGCGCCAGTGTGCATTATGTCGGCACCGAACTTGATAGCGGCCCTGTTGTCATACAGGCTGAAGTGCCGGTGCTCGCCACGGACACCGCGGAAACTCTGGCGAAGCGTGTATTAAAGGAAGAACACAAAATTTACCCGCTGGCGATAAAGTTGCATATCGAGGGACGTGTTACATTTGATGACGGGCAGTTAAAACTTGACGGCCAGCAACTAACCAGGCCGCTGCTATGGAAAAATAATCAACTTTCATAATTATATTAATCATATACACGCCAAAGATATGCTATCACTTTCCCATTTAAAAAAGCTGCAACCGGTTATCCTGTTATTTGTTTTACTCTTCAGTCATACACTGCTGGCGGCACGCGCCCTGCCCGAATTCAAGGCAGCATACGCCGTTCAAAAATTTGGCATGAAGCTGGCGGAAGCGCATTACCAGCTAAGCTATACCGATGCGGGATATAAGTTCACGCAAAATACAGAATTATATGGCTTTGCCAGCCTGTTTGCTGATGACTCGATATCTGCCTTTAGCTTAATTAATACAGCAGGCGACAATTTGTTACTGACAAAATACCATTTCGTCCAGACCGGCAGTGATACAAACGAAAATGAAGATATCGATATACTGTGGAATACTTACAAAAACACACTAAAGGGGGAAATTACCGGTGTCGTAAAAGGCAAAAAGATCAATGTTACAACCGATACGGAAATCTGGGAAGCGCTGTCTTTCCAGATTCCATTAATGATCGAAGCCAAGAAAGACGTAAAAGAGTATCCCTATAAAGCAATTCTGGATGGTGAAATTGATACCTATAATTTCGTGCTAACTTCAAGCGAAAAGATCGGTTTTGCCGGAAAACAATACCAGTCGCTGCATGTGGTGCGCAGCGATCCGGTGAAAGACAGAAAACTGCATATCTGGCTGCTACCGGAACTTCACAACATACCCGTTATAGTTGAAAATTATCGTGATGGTAAACTGCATTCCCGCCTGCAGCTTGAAAGCATCCAGTTTGGCAATGCTAAGCCCTTAATCGAATCCAGGGCAGAAGATGATGACTTCTGAATTTGACAGGACAGACTTAAAAGACATGGACGAAAACCGGAAAACAGCTTCTGCGCCAAGCAAATCCCAGGTCAAACGTGAATGCCACCAACTGCAGGACCTGGGTGATGAAATTATCAAATTAAGCAGCGATGATTTAAATTCTCTGGAACTGCCAGGCGATCTCAGGGAAGCAATCCTTATCGCACACAAAATCAAATCCCGCAGCGGTCTGAAAAGGCAGCGCCAGTATATAGGCAAATTATTGCGCGGCTATGATAATGAAGTTATCGCATCACAGTTACGAAAAATACAGCATCGTCATGACACCAACACGGCACAGTTCAAACGCCTTGAACAATGGCGCAACAAATTAGTCGACAACGATAAAGCAGTACTCGATGAAATAATTGAGCGTTTTCCGGACATAGACAGGCAGCATATCAACCAGCTAATACGCGCCGCACAACAGGAAAATCAGCACGACAAACCACCCGCCGCATCACGCAAACTCTTTAGATACCTTCGTGAATTAGAGGATAATCTTGATTAATCGGTCATTAGTCTTTTGTCTGTAGTCTTTCGTTTAAAAAACGCTTTTATAAACGAAAGACAAATAACCGCAGACCAATAACCTCTTTATCAATCCATTCGGTTTTTTTCTTTGCTAGATATCGGCGTTCTGTAACGATACACCACCCAGTATGTTGACAGCACAAAAGTAATGATAACGACCATCTGTATTAAATAGGACGCCTGCATACCAATGAGACCGCTTGTCAGTGCGCTGTAAGCCACCAGTAATGAAAACTCACTGCCCTGGCCCAGCCTGACACCCAGCTGCATTGAGAATCTTTTATCTTCCCCTATCAATTGAAAGCCCTGTTTGAATACGAACGGTTTGCCTGCAATTACCAATATCGCGATGACGATGCCGGCAATCAGTACATTCTGCGTGAGCAGAAAATTAAACTGTGCACCGATCGAGAAAAAGAAAAGTATCAGAAAAAAATCACGTAAAGGTTTCAGGTGTTCAGCGATGACCAGCGACACAGGAGAAGAGGCAAAAGCCACGCCGGCAATAAACGCCCCCATTTCATAAGACAGGCCGATATACTCAGCAATACCTGCCCCCAGCAGTCCCCAGCCGAGCGCCAGCAGAAAAGTATATTCCTGGATAATATCAAAATGAGAAAAAAGATTATCAATGACATATTTAACCAGTGCAAAAGCAATCGCAATAAGCAGAATCAACTTGATAAATAACAGAACAATCGCCATCGTGACATTTTCAGCCTGGCCGCCGGATAACATGACAAGCAGCATAATCGCGATCACGTCCTGCATTAACAGTACACTTGTCATCATTTCACCCGTGTGCCGATGATGCAAGGTTGTTGTCGGTATCAGTTTCAGGCTGACAATGGTGCTGGAGAACATTAAAGACGCACCTATAATAGCGCTCTCCACAAGGGCGAAGCCAAACAGCGCAGCTGCAGATGCAGTGGCAATAAAAAAGACCAGGCTGGTTAACATTGTAACCACAGCCGTTTTACTGAACAGGTGGAATAATCGTTCCGGCTTAAGATTGATACCCAGCAGATACAGCAGCAATATCACACCGATATGCGAGAGTCTTTCAATGTGGTCGGGCTGTTTAATTACTCCCAGACCCAATGGGCCAACAACAATGCCAAAACCAATATAGGCGAGAATAATAGGTTGCCTGAGATATAAAAAAGCAGTGGCAAACAACGCCGCACCGGCAAATATCAGGACAAATTCAAAAATAATATTTTGATAATCCACAATGCGCGATGAATATCCAGTTGCATCAAGGAGAATACAAGTTGCTATTTATCACTTATATTCGATGGTAAATTGCACTCAAAGCGTTTATGTTCAAGTGCTGGAAACATCTTTCTTGTATGCTCCAGTTTCGTCACATCAATGTTGGCAACAACAACACCGGTACCATGCGGCAAACGGTTCAAAACCAGTCCCCATGGATCAATAATCATGCTGTCACCATGCGTTTCACGGCCGCCAATATGGTAGCCGCCCTGATCTGCAGCAATAATGAATGAAAGGTTTTCAATAGAACGTGCACGTAACAGCGATTCCCAGTGTACCTTACCTGTCAGGCTGGTAAAAGCTGAGGGCAAAGCACAGATCTCCATGTTCTGCTTGACCATTGCACGAAATAATTCAGGAAAACGAAGATCGTAACACACCGCAATCCCCAGCCTGCCGAAAGGGGTATCAACGACGACTACTTTATTTCCCGGGGTGATGGTTTCTGATTCAGTATAACTTTCGTTATTATCTCCGATGGTTACATCGAATAAATGAATCTTGTCATAACGGGCGACCATCTCACCTTGCGGGTTATATAACAAACAGGCGGCATACACTTTCCCCGGTTCTGTTGAACGCAGCGGTATGGTTCCGCCAACCAGCCAGATTTTGCGTTTTATCGCCTGCTCTTTTAAATAATTCTGCAGCGGCCCGGAACCGAATTCTTCGGCAATTTTCACTTTATCCGTTTCTGCCGTTCCCATCATGGCAAAGTTTTCCGGCAACACAACCAGCTCAGCTCCCTGCTGCGCAGCAATTTTTATCAGCTTTTCAGCCTCGGCCAGATTTGCTTTTACATTAGGCCCTGACGCCATCTGTATAGCTGCAACTTTACTCACCAAACACTCTCCTGCTAATATTTCCGGTCATATCGCTCAGCGTGTGTTATCAGCACACTATTTTATTAAGGCAAACTTAATCATATCATCAGCTCCACTACCGGGAATGGTCACGATGTGGTTTGATGGAATTCCTAAAGAAACCAGCCAGTCGGTTAATTCCTGCACCCAGAACTCACCCTCTTCGCCGCCCGGGTATCTCACTTCAATCTGCCTGTCTTTTTCCTGCAGCCAGCTATTAATTAACTGGTTCAATACCGGTAATGACAAAACCGTTTCGCCACTGCGTGTCAGTTCCCATTGTTCTGCATGCAGTTCCCATACCCGAGATGTATTATTAGCATGCAAGTCAGCAGCTGTACCTATCTTGACTGTCTGATCATCAGCTAGCATCTGTAACGTCAGGCCATTAGTTATGATTTTATCATTTTTTTCTAAATTATTAACTGCTACATCTGCAGATACCGGCAACGCAAATACCAAACAAATCAAAGCCAAATTATGCCGTTTAATTACGCCAGGCTTAGTTATAACGTTAAAAATCATCTTCATTATTTATATTTGAGTCTGATGTAGTGTTTCGCTCAACAATTTTCTTTATAACCGGATCATCCCAGCTGCCTGTAATGGAATAAACATTATGTCCGATAAAACCCAGGTCAAAAACCTTCTGCAGCAGGGCAAGGCCGGCGCCGACAACAACTCCGCCCAACAGGGTACCACTGGCGAAGGTAAGGCTATCGGTATGCGGTTTAACGTGCATTAATAATCCGTAATCCCGTGATAATAAGCCAATACTGCCAAACATATTAATATCTGCCGCCGGCGCCGACACATCAAATGCTTTCAACGAACCCTGGCCATTATCAAATTCAAACTTACCTTTGATTGTATCGAAAGAAAACCCTTTGCGAATAACATCATCAAAATCAAATACCAGCCGATTGGTCAGCTTAAATATATTCAATAATCCGAGCAGGCGCCCGCCAGCGCCCGGATCAACATCAACTATTTCACCATCAGACATCTCAAAGGAAATATCCCCCGTCATATTGGCCCATGACATATCGTAAGGTTCAGCCGGCCAATTTGTGTTGAATGCTGCATTATATTTACAACGATCCAGGCTTCGCTGAAAACCTAGTCCTGTCAGGGTTTCTCCCAGATTACTGCCGCTTATAGTCCCTCGCAAGTCCGTCTCGTGTGAACCATGCCATGATGTCAGCCAGGTGCCCTGCGCGTCAAGCTTCATCGCAGGCCCCTTGAGCGAAAGGTTGTTGATTAACATACCATGTTTATGCCAGGCGGTGTCTATTTTAACATCAGTAAATACCCAGTCCTCCCACAATAGTCTTTTGAAATTCCAGCTTAAGGCAGGTATGTCGCTCGGCTTGAGTACCCCGGATTTACCATTATTTTCGCTGGCAAACAGGGCATGCAGATCGATATTTTCAACATCCAGTTTAATCTGCGTATCCTGTCCCAGGCCCTCTGTCAATTCTCCCTTGCCAGTTATATATTCTGAAAAGACATTGAAATCCCAGACCTTGTGTTGATCACGGGTTGCATAAAGCCTCAAGATATCCCCGCTGTCTATACTCTTTACATCAGCAGGTTTAGCAGCATCATGAATACCGGTTTTATTATCAAACGCCCGCGCTGTAACATGCAAACCGTCATTTTCTAACACGTCAATTTCTGCTGTAAAGCCGGTTTTTTTAGCAGCCGGTTTTTTTGTCCTGTCAGACATCTGCAGCACGACACCATCCAGAGAAGAGTTCGCTTTTACACGCACAAGATAGTCTTTGGGTTTATAAGGTATTTCAAAATCCATTGACCACTTCGACTGTCCCGATAACCAGTCTTCAGGAATCCAGCCATAATGCTGCAACAGGTAATCCACGCCAAGCATGCCGTCGAGACGAATCAGCACTTCATTGCCTGAATCACCCTTCTGCGTAAAGGCATTGATGACTAGCGGTTTATTCTGAACATTCGCTTTCAGCGAGTCTGCAAATATGCTGTCTCTTGTAAAGTTTACAATGCCATGGAGACCCGTTATCTCATAGCCCAGGGCAGGATAATATAAATCTGCATCGACAAGATTTAAATGGCCATCGATAACGACATCATGTTTCTTATTATTCAGCGGCAACTCGATTTTCAGGTTTAAATCACTATTTCCGTCAAACTGAAACAGGCGCATTGCATCGCCGAGCATATCGTCAAGCGGGCTGTTCCAGATGTATGACTGTATATCTTCATTCTTGCCGTGCGCATCGGTGCTTACTGTTAAAAACGGGTTGGCTAAATCAGTAATCTCGGCATAGCCGTTAAACAATGAGGAGCCCTGCGTTTTTGCCTTTGCATTATTGACAACAAGTGAAGAGTTATTGAACTTCACTGCTGCTGTCGCCTCTGTTAACAGCGGCCACTGTTTGAGGAACCTCAGGCTGGCGTCTTGCACGGGGAAAAAAACCTGGAAAACACCGTTATGTTCATGGTAAGGAAAATCACTCAAGTTTCCATAGAGGATAAAACTGCCACCAGGTATATAGCCGTCTACCACCGCCATATCCAGCCAGTCAACGAGCCCAGGCCGCATCACACCAACGGGTAAATAGTCATGCGCATATTTTCCGCGGCCACCATAAAAATCAGTTTGCAGGTCGGCAAAAATATTGCCCGCGGATGATTTCTGCATATCAAGCCGAGAATATGTGTCGATGTGGCGATTCTTCACCTGCAGTTTATTACTGCTCAGCTGCCAGTTATCCCCGTCATAATTCAGCCTTAATTCCCCCTGGATTATATCTGCCTGCAGCGGCCCTCTAAACAGGCCAGCGATATTAATGACGGCATCCTGCGTCATTAAATCAAGCACTGCCTGCCCGTTCTCGTAATGCAACGAACTGTCGATGCCGGCGAGCGTGATTCTTTTATCAGCCACGGGATAAACAATTGCAAAATCAACGAGCGTGGCATCCATATACAGCTTGTCCAGCAACTGTTCCCTGCTCATTTGTTTTGGCAGCTGAAGATTTAAATTATAAATATCAGCCTGTAACTGATATGACTTGAATTTATCAAAATCAGCCTGCACCTCTTTCGTTAACAGCACTTCAAGCATTTCCTGCAGATCAGCAACTGGAAGAAAGTTCGCACTTAAATAATATTTTTCATTATCTTCGCTGATTAAAATATCGGCTGGCTGCGGCCATGCAGGTTTCGAATGTTCGCCGAAGATAAAACCAGACATTGCGAGATTCCAGTGTTCATTATCATAGACGTAACGAAAGTTTGCGGATAGATAATCTTTATTCCAGTTTTTTGCGGTTAACTTGTTGTTGATTGACAGACTTGTTGCTGCCAGCTGTGTATACAGCGTTTGAATCTCGCTGTTTTCCAGTTTTGCCCAGATGCTAACATCAACATCGGCGCCGACCAGATATTCTTCCAGGAAATTGAACTTGGCATTCCACTGCTTCAGGTTCAACTTGTGCGCATCGATATAAATATCACCATCCAGTGCATTAATATCGCCACTTAAATGTGCTGCCACGGCAAGTTCCCGGCCATACTCCTCCGGCAGGTTTATCGACGCCTTTATGTCATGAATATTGAAGCGATTTTTAACATCGATGTTAATATCCAGTAAACTGATATTTAATTTTCCTGCAGTATGGTCCTGGTAATAGATGTTGCTGTCATGCAACAAATAATCCGAGTTTTCCAGCATATACAGGAATTTTTCCGGCAGCTCGTTTGAACCATCACTGGTAAATTTAATTCCCTGCACCAGCCATTCGCTTTCTGAAAGCTTTTCTATTGATATATCCGCGCCAACCAGGCCGACATCATTTACAATTAGTTCGCCATGAAGGATTGAGGCAAGGACATCAAGTTCAGCAAATATTTCCTTGAAATTGAATAACGGGACTTTATTCCTTTTGTCGTAAATGGTGACATCAATTAGTTTTAACCTGGGTGAAAACCAGTCTATTGCTGCATCGATAGAATCGATAACGACTGGCAGGCCGATCTGTTGGGTAATTTCCAGCTGGATTTCATTTTTATAGCCGGTAGCATAAGGCAGGACAGCGCGTAATACACTGAATATAACCGCAGCAGTTATCAGCATCATTGCAAGAAAAATGATGATGTATATTCTTATGCGCAAAAGCCATTGCATGACTGTTAAGCTGTTCCAGCCGGACTACTAAACGATAGTATCGTTACAATATAACAACATCGTATTGTTCCTGAGAAAATAATGCTTCTACCTGGAATTTAATCGGTATACCCAGAAAGTCTTCCAGTTCGGCCAGGCTGCCAGACTCTTCATCCACCAGTAAATCAACGACGTCCTGTGCAGCCAGCACCAGTAACTCTTTGGCGTCAAACTGGCGTGCTTCGCGCAAAATTTCGCGGAATATTTCATAACATACGGTCTCAGCCGTTTTTATCGAACCGCGCCCACTGCAGGTCGGACAGGTATCACATAACACGTGCTCCAGGCTTTCCCGTGTGCGCTTGCGCGTCATCTCGACCAGACCCAGTGACGACACTTCACTGATATTTGTACGGGCGTGGTCTTTCTCCAGCGCTTTTTCCAGTGCGCGCATAACCTGGCGTTTGTGCTCAATCTCCTGCATATCAATAAAATCCAGAATAATAATACCACCCAGGTTGCGCAGGCGAAGCTGCCTGGCTATAGCCTGCGCCGCCTCAAGATTTGTTTTGAAAATAGTTTCTTCCAGGTTGCGGCTGCCGACAAAGGCGCCTGTGTTGACATCGATGGTGGTCATGGCCTCCGTCTGGTCAATAATCAGGTAACCGCCTGATTTGAGCTGGACCTTTCGCTCCAGTCCTTTTTGAATCTCGTCTTCAACCCCGTGCAGGTCAAATATCGGGCGTTCACCAGGATAATGTTCAATAAATCTGGCGACTTCAGGAACGTATTTTTCCGCGAACTCAAGCATGATATTGCATGTTTCCCGTGAATCCACACGAATGACATCGAGGTCCTCATCAACCATGTCTCGCAATACGCGTAAATATAAAGGCAGGTCCTTATGCACGATACTGCCGGCTTCTATTTCCGAGGTATTTTTAATATTTTCCCATAACCTGTTCAGATATTTGATATCGCTGGCGATAGCGTTATTATCGGCTACTTCTGCCGCGGTACGTATAATGTATCCGGCATCTTTATTGCGATGCTCCTGTTGCATAAACTCATTTCTTAAGCGTTCACGATCTTCTTCATTTTCGATGCGTGAGGAGACGCCGATATTATCGGCGTTAGGCATGAACACCAGGTATCTTGACGGAATCGTGATATTTGTTGTTAACCTGGCGCCCTTGGTGCCCAGTTGATCTTTCAGCACCTGGACCAGTATTTCCTGGCCTTCGCTTAAAATCTGGTTAACATGAAGCGTTTCATTATGGCTTTTATTTTTATTTGAAATATCGGAAACATGCAGAAAAGCCGCCTTGTCAAGACCAATTTCAACAAATGCTGCCTCCATGCCAGGCAACACGCGGACTACCTTGCCTTTATACACATTGCCAACAAGGCCGCGGTTTCTGCTACGCTCAATATATAAATCGTTCAGCATTCCATTTTCCAGGATTGCAACGCGGATTTCCTGCGGCGTCATATTGATTAAAATTTCTTTGCTCATATAACTTCTTATGTTTGTTTATTATCGTCCACAGGCAGAACACCACATTGTTTTAGCAGTTGTGCCGTTTCATATAAAGGTAATCCCATGACACCGGAATAGCTGCCGTTTATATTTTTTATAAACCGTGCAGCAATGCCCTGTATAGCATAAGATCCCGCTTTATCATCCGCTTCGCCCGTTGCCAGATAACGCTCAATCTCCCGCTGCTGCAGCACCTTGAAATTGACCTGGGTGCTGCTGGTATCAAACAGGCACTTATCTACACTAACTATAGCCACAGAAGTATGTACTGTATGCTTTTGCCCGGAAAGCTGTTGCAGCATTTTTTCTGCATGCTGTCGATTTTCAGGTTTACCTAAAATTACGCCATTAAGTTCAACAATAGTATCTGCCCCCAGCACCGGCAATTTATGTGGATTTTCTATGGTCGCAAAACCACACAGCGCTTTTTCCATTGCCAGCCGCTGTACGTAATCCAGTACCGGTTCATCGGGTTGTCGTGTTTCATCAATATCAACAGCCTGCACCGTTGTTGTGACAGCGATTTGTTCGAGTAATTCATACCGGCGTGGCGAGGCTGAGGCCAGGATAATATGTGGTGAGACCGCTTCAACAGGCATGTCAGACTCTACCTGTCAGGCTCGATGATAGGGGTGATTATGCAAAATACTCCATGCACGATAAATCTGCTCTAATAAAATAACTCGTACCAGTGTATGGGGAAAGGTAAGCGCGGATAGAGACAGCGTTAGGGCCGCTCTGGATAGCAATTCATCTGATACACCATCAGGCCCGCCGATAATAATGGATACATCCTGTGCCTGCTGCAACCACATCTCCAGCATGGAAGATAATTTCATCGTGGTTACCGGATGACCCAGCACATCAAGTACAACAAGCAGGGAGTCCCTGGGTACCGCAGCCAGCAATTTCTGGCTTTCGTCACGTATAATTCGCGGGATGTCCGGGTTTTTGCCGCGTTTTACCAGAGGCAGCAAAATTGAATTTATTTTTATTTCCGGTGGCAGTCGTTTTATAAAATCCTGGCTCGCCTGTTCTACCCAGCCAGGCATTTTATTTCCGGTGGCAATAAGATTTATTTTCACAATACCTGCTATTCAACGGGCTGGCGATGGTTAAACAGCATCCTTCCCCCTTCGATGGGACTGTGCAACTGACCATAAACTCTCCAGGTCATAATATTCACGTACCTGCTGCTGCATGACATGCACAATGATGTCTCCCAGATCAACCAGTACCCATTCACCGTCGTTTTCACCTTCTATGCCTAAAGGCGGTTTTCCTGCCTCCTTGGCCTCAACAACGACATTATTTGCAATTGATTTAACATGGCGGTTTGATGAGCCGGTTGCAATCACCAGCCAGTCAGTAACAGTCGTTTTATCTCTCACGTCAAGCACCGTTATGTCTTCAGCTTTCAGATCTTCCAGCGCGTTTATTACAAGTTGTTTTAGCTCATCAATTGTCATTCATAAATTCTCTTAATTGCACACATGCCTGTTCAGGCATCCACTGGCTTATATCCTCACCCTTCAACAGGCTTGACCTGATTTGAGTGGCTGAAATGTCCAACTGTGGGACAGATTGTAACAGGATTTTGCCACACTCCTGCTTCGATAATTCGCGTGTATCCGTTGTCAGCCTTGGTGCTATAAACAGGTAGTCATTGTTATCGAAATGCTCCTCAATGGTATTAACATCGAATCCCGGTCGCTGCGTTACCACGATGTGGCATAAATCCAGCAGCGACTGCCATTTAAACCACGATGTAATGCCAAAAAAGGCATCCATTCCGATTATCAGACACAAGGTCTCTGCCGGAAAATCCTGTTTTAATGAAACTAGGGTGTCGACCATATAGGACGGACCCTCACGCTTTAATTCGCGTTCATCGATGATGATATCAGGGTAATCTTTCAATGCTGATTGTAATATCAGTAAACGCTGCTCTGCATTGAGCCACGGCTCTGCCCGATGTGGCGGCAACCTGTTCGGCACAAAACGTAACTGGCTCAGGTTGAGTGCCTGCTTAACACTGAGCGCTGGCTTGATGTGACCATAATGCACAGGATCAAACGTACCGCCAAAAATACCGATCATTTTGAAGGCAGTGAACAGTGAATAGTGAATAGTGAATAGTAAAAAACCGGTTTGACTAACATTTATTACTCTTTTTAAAAGTATCTAAAGTTTTCACTGTTCACTATTAACTATTCACTGCTTTTTTCATTGCCTTATATGTCCGTCACCCAGCACAATATATTTCTGGCTGGTTAACCCCTCAAGGCCAACCGGGCCACGGGCATGTAATTTGTCCGTACTAATTCCTATTTCTGCGCCCAGGCCGTATTCAAAGCCATCAGCAAAACGTGTTGAGGCATTGACCATGACCGAACTTGAGTCGACTTCTCTTAAAAATCGACGCGCTCTGGTATAGTTCTCGGTAACAATGGATTCGGTATGCTGCGAACTGTATTGATTAATATGATCAATCGCGGCTTCCATATCCGGCACGATCTTAATAGAAAGGATCGGCGCCAGATACTCTGTTGACCAGTCCTCTTCAACCGCGGCTACCACTTCAATATTATTCGCTTTTAACAGCGACTGCGTATGCTCGCAGCCACGCATTTCCACCCCTTTATCGGCATACATTTTTGCCAGTTCAGGCAATATCTCAGCTGAAGCTGATTGTGCGACAAGCAATGTCTCCATCGTATTGCAGGTGCCATAACGCTGTGTTTTGGCATTGAAGGCAACTTTCAATGCCTTTTCCCTGTCGGCATCGTCATCGATATAAACGTGACAGATACCGTCGAGATGTTTAATTACCGGAACTTGAGACTCGTTACTGATGCGCTCAATCAGGCTCTTGCCTCCACGCGGGATAATCACGTCAACCGACTCCTTTAAACGCAGCAGCTCACCAACCGCTGCCCGGTCTGTCGTCTCAATAAGTTGAACAACCTCCGCCGGCAAACCGGCAGCCTGCAGACCGAATTCGATACATTGCGCAATTGCATGGTTTGAATTAATCGCTTCAGAGCCGCCGCGTAAGATGACTGCATTTCCCGACTTCAGGCACAAGCCTGCGGCGTCGGCGGTAACGTTTGGCCGTGATTCATAAATAATGCCGATCACACCCAGCGGTACCCGCATCCTGCCGACCTGGATACCGGAAGGACGGTAGGCGAGATCGGAGATAATACCTACAGGATCCGCTAAAGCGGCAATTTGCTTCAAACCTTCAGCCATGGCATTGATACGCGCATCGCTTAGTTCCAGACGATCGAGCAAAGCGGCATCGAGGCCTTTGTTTCTGCCTGCTTCCAGATCGAGTACATTTGCTTTCTTAAGCATGCCTGAATGTTCCGTGATTCGTGCGGCAATGGCTAAAAGTGCATTGTTCTTCTGGCCGGTTGATGCCCGCCCGATGGCCCGAGAAGCCTGGCGGGCTGCACGCCCAATGTTGGACACGTATCCCGGTATATCAGGTAACGCCGATTGTATATTTGCACTCATGTCTATTGCTGTTATGAAGATAGCTGTCAATTAATTAATGTAGTGCGAAATATTATAGCGAATGCCGATTCTGCTTGCAGGAACATTTGCAGGCAAGGGCTGCCCGCAAGCAAAAAAGCGGCTCTAAAAGCCGCTTATCAGCAGGTATTTGATGCTCTATGCCTGTCAGATTTTTCTACGAAGCACCATTAACAGGGAAATCAAACCAGACCCGAACAGCCAGAATGCCGCTGGAACCGGAACTGCGGGAACATTTGCCATACATTTATTGTGTTCGTGCTCGTACTCGTGCCAATAATTGTCTTTGTCCCAGTGCCTGTCTTTGTTATGTTCATTCGAGCCGTGTTTATTTTCATGCTCATCTTCACCGTCATGATGATGCATTTCAAGACCATCATATTCGTGCTTCTCCAGATCGTATGCTGACCAGTCAAAACTGTGTTCCGAGTGCTCACCAGAAGAGTGCTCTTCATGTGTCCCAGTTTGACGGCCCGTGTATTTATAGCCGTAATCTTCTGAATCAGAATGATGGCCGGTATGATGACCTGAAAAATGATCTGAAAAAATACCGGAATCCAGCGATGAATCTTTTTGCGTGCCGTCAAAACACGCTGAATATATTGATTGCCTTCGATTTTCATCATCAAATTTGTCAAGATCAATATTTGAACACGACGTTGCGTTGACCATGTTACTGGTTATCGTTGACAACATAGATAATGATATTAGCGATAAATGTTTTATCACCTTATGGCCCCCCAGCCCACCATTATTTCTTGATAGAAACAGTAGCTATTATGTAATGTAATATAATGTAATACTAAGCAATATTTATGCCATATTTAAATATCATTAATTAATCAATTAATTATATTGCATCACTAGCTGTTTATCTTGCTGAAAACCTCTGTTGCCGGGAAAAACATGTCAATACTGTCAGATAGTCCGACAATTCAAATCGGGCACACTCATGAATTAACGTTGTTATGAAATTAATATCTAATAAAATCAGAAGGGTACAAGTTTTCTCTTTGCCAAAAAACCTGCCACATGAAAAAAGAAAATCCAAATATAATGCTGCGAATTAACTGGAATTCCCTTTATTTTTTACAAATATATTTTGATAATCAATAACTTAAAACTATACAAAAGAAGAACAAAAGTGTAAAACATCCTTACAGTTTTACTGGAGCACAATAACCGGGCAAGAGCTAAATTTTTGCAACATGATAAAAGTCAAAAAAGAAACTTATAAGTTTATTAGAAGTATATGAACAGGCTGACAATCATATATTGCTGGCGGATAATGCTTACTAATTTGGCAATATCGGCTATTTCACTAACGCCCTGCGTGAACTCTTTTACTAATGGTTTTGCCAGCGAGAGACACACAAAGCGTCTCAATTTCATCCCATACATTGGCATTGATCATGCCCTTGCTCGCAGCGTCAATATAAGCACAACGCTTTAACATTGTTTGAAAAGTCCCTGGGGGGTGGCGTGACAGGCAGGATTTAAACAGCGCTATGCGACTTTGCCAGACTCCCTGGCGTTTTAAAATAAAATCAGCAGATCTCACATCCCTGGCAGCACGTGATAACAAACGAATGTCCTTGGTCAATGCCCAGTTCACGATGACCGGTACAATTCCTTCCGCCTTCAGGCCAGCAATAATTTTAATAACGCGACCGGTGTTACCGCTCAATAACACGTCTACCAGCTCAAACACGCTGTATCTTGATTGGGACGTCACAGTTTCCGAGACATCAACATAGCTAATTTTGCCCGGCCCCAACAGCAGGTAAAGCTTCTCAATTTCCTGGTCAGCCGCCAGCAGGTTACCTTCAACATGCTGGCTGATATAGGCAAGCACTTCATCATCAGCCTCCATGTCACGTAACTTGAAGCGCTGTTTCAGCCAGGATGAAAGATTTTCCACTGCTACCGGCCAGCATTGCACCACCATACCGTTTTGCTCAACCGCTTTATACCAGGCGGATTTTTTCGCATTACTCTCGACCTTGCCTGCGCTAATAATCAACACCGTATCTTCAGGCGGCTGCATTAAATAATCTTTTATTACCTGCGAACCCTGTTTTCCGGGTTTTGCCGATGGCAGGCGCAGCTCGACGATGCGACGGGCGGCAAACAGAGACAGACTGGCTGCCTCCTGAATTAAACGCGTCCAGTCAAACTGGGCATCAACATCCAGCACTTCCCTTTCAGAATAGTCCTGCTCGCGTAGAAAAGAACGAATCAGATCAAGTGATTCCATCTGTTGCAATGGTTCGTCGCCAGTTACCATGTATACAGGGTATATTTTCCTTGCAATCATTGATTGCAATTGGTCTGGACGGGCGTTCATTGGACATTTCCGTTGCTGCTGACCGGACCGGCTTCCTGTACTGACGATGAACCTTCAACAGACCTGTTCTGGCCTGCCGGTAATTGACTGTTTGACAGCGCCTGCAATTTTAATAAAACCAGTCGTGCAGCATCTTTACGCATATCGCGGTACAGGATTTCAGCTTCATTCGTAACGGCAAGCACCGCGTCAGGATCAAACAACAAGCTGCGTGAAATTGAAACCGAATCCGGAATTTCTTTTGCCTGCTGAATTCTTATTTTTATATTCACGGTGTACGTCAACAGGTATTCCCTGGCACGGCCATTACCATCTACAGACAGTACGCGCCTGCTCCTGTTTTCATTTACCAGGGTCAACTGTGATTTTGCCTTTGCAGCATCATCAGCAAGCACTATGTTATTTTTCACGACCATGCCTGTTATCTCTCGCGCCAGTTCAAAAGCACTGTCCTGTTCGATATACAGTGGCGAGATGCTGTCAGATAAGTCGAGCGAGCCACGCAATTGAAAACCGCAGCCGGAATTAAGCAAAACCGCGGCTATCAATATTAACAAACGAAAATAATCTGCAGGCAACACAGTTACTCTATGAAGCATGTTAACAGGCCCTAATTAGCCACGATATTAACTAATCGTCCCGGCACCACAATGATCTTGCGTACCGTTTTACCTTCAATATTCATTGCAATTTTTTTGTCAGCCAGCGCTAATGCTTCTATTTCACCATTACCCGAAATTGCTGGTATATTAATTTTTGAGCGCAACTTTCCGTTCACCTGAACAACCAGCTCAATCTCGTCACGCACCAGAGCAGACTCATCACACACAGGCCAAGCCCTGTCTGCCAGCAGCTCATCATGCCCCAACTCATGCCATAACTGTTGCGCGATATGCGGTACAATCGGTGAAAGCAGCAGCACGATATTTTCAATTAACTCACGGCTTATCGCTGCTCCCTGTTCACTATTGTCACTGAATCTGGCCAGTTCGTTCATTAATTCCATGACCGCGGCAATGGCAGTATTAAACGTATGACGACGGCCAATGTCATCGCTGACTTTGGTAATTGTTTCATGCAGCTTTCGGCGGATATTTTTTTGCTCAGCGGTTAATGCATCTATACCGAGCTCTATCGCCGCTGGCTGTTCTGACAGGTGGGTAAATACCATTTTCCACAGGCGTTTCAGAAAACGGTGAGCACCTTCGACCCCTTCATCGTTCCAGTCCAGCGACTGTTCAGGCGGTGCCGCAAACAGGATGAATAATCGAACGGTGTCTGCACCATACTTTTCGATGAGTTCCTGGGGATCAACGGTATTGCCCTTGGACTTGGACATTTTACTGCCATCTTTCAGCACCATACCCTGCGTTAACAGGTTTTTAAACGGTTCGTCATTGTCCAGCAAACCTTCATCACGCATCAATTTATGAAAGAAACGCGCATACAGCAGATGTAATACCGCATGTTCAATGCCGCCAATATATTGATCGACAGGCAACCAGTACTTCGCCCGCTCATCAAGCATGGCGTCTGCATCGGGGCAGGCAAAGCGTGCGTAATACCAGGATGATTCAAAGAAGGTATCAAAAGTATCTGTTTCGCGTTGCGCTGCACCACCGCACTGTGGACAGGTAGCCTGGTAAAATGCCGGCATTTTTTTAATCGGTGATCCGACATCCTCACCATACTCAACATCTTCCGGTAGAACCACCGGCAATTGATCATCCGGAACTGTGACGGTACCGCATGAATCACAGTAAATAATCGGTATCGGCGTTCCCCAGTAACGCTGTCTCGAAACACCCCAGTCGCGTAAACGGTAATTTATCTGTTTTTCACCTTTACTCATGGCAGAAAGTTTTTCGGCTATGGCATCGATCGCCTGCTCTGAAGTCAGGCCATCAAACTCGCCTGAATTTTTAAGCACGCCTTTTTCGACATAGGCTTCGTCTTCAACTGAAATGTCAGCACCATCCGCCGGGTAAATGACCTGCCTGATGGGTAAGCCATAGGCCGTGGCAAAATCATAATCACGGGTATCGTGGGCAGGTACCGACATGACTGCGCCGGAGCCGTAATCAATCAGTACAAAATTCGCTACCCAGATCGGCACCTGATCACCGCTGATCGGATGCGTTGCCATAAACCCGGTTGCCATGCCTTTCTTTTCCATGGTCGCAACATTGGCTTCAGCCACACTGGTGGCTTTGCATGATTCAATAAACGCCTGCAAAACCGGATTATTTTCAGCAGCTTTTTTCGCCAGTGGATGTTCCGCAGCCACTGCAACATAAGTCACTCCCATCAGGGTATCGGCACGCGTGGTATAAACTGTCAACGGCGATTCGCCCTCAACATCAAATACCAGTTCAACACCCTGTGAGCGCCCAATCCAGTTACGCTGCATGGTGCGTACCTGTTCCGGCCAGCCTTCGAGCTGATCAATATCATCAAGCAATTGGTCTGCATAATCTGTGATTTTCATAAACCACTGCGCGATCTCGCGGCGCTCGACGACGGTATCACAACGCCAGCATTTGCCTTCGATTACCTGCTCATTTGCAAGCACCGTTTTATCATTCGGACACCAGTTCACCCCGGCTGTTTTCCTGTAAGCCAGTCCCCGCTTGAACAAACGGGTAAATAACCATTGCTCCCAGCGATAATAACCCGGCTTGCAGGTGGCGATCTCGCGGTTCCAGTCGTAGGCAAAACCCAGCCGTTTTAACTGCTCACGCATGTAGTCGATATTTTCATAAGTCCATTTTGCCGGCGCCACCCTGTTTTTCATCGCCGCATTTTCGGCGGGCATGCCAAACGCATCCCAGCCCATGGGTTGCAGTACATTTTTACCCTGCATACGCTGAAACCGAGAAATGACATCCGCGATGGAATAATTCCGAACATGCCCCATGTGTAAACGCCCGCTGGGATAGGGAAACATTGCCAGGCAATAAAAATTCTCCCGAGCGGAATCTTCAGTGGTGGTGAAGGTGGCTTTTTCATCCCAGGTTTGTTGAATTTTTTCTTCTATTTCCTGAGCCTGGTATTCTTCATTCATATCAATTTCTTACAAAAACGACAGTTCGTCGGATGACTTATCTTGCCTTAAATATCTGGACTATAACTAAGTTGTATTTCATCAAAATCAGCTTGATAAAGTACCGAAGGATACACCAGCACTGGCTCTACATAAAGGATTCGTTTTATCTGATTTCGGTTTACAGGTATTTCAACTATATTTTATTCATTGCATGCAGCACCATGATTCAGTTTCAGAAAAAACCGGCTAATCATCTCATTACCGCCTACAACCAGATGATGCAGGAAATGCGAAATGCATTTGAGCATAACGATCCCAGGGATATGTCATTGCAAAAAGCCCTGGATTTTGCAAAACATCAGGTGGTCCGCCCTGGCGAAGTCACCGCAGAAGAAGCCGATGAAATTGGCGAATACATTAAACGCGATATTAACGATGCCGCAGAATATATGATGGATGCCAGCGCTGAATTTTATGACTGGTTAATGCTGGATATTGAAATAATTGAACGCAAGGTAATGGACCTGTTTTTATCAGTGGCAGACAATACCCGTGTTGAACTGGAACATTTTAGGCCCCAAAAGCGCCATGCCAGGCATGCAAAAACTGATCAATCAGAAGGTGACTGCGCCTCGATATACAGGAGCGGCGAAATCACCGGACCCGGTTGTCTGATTTGCGAATGCTGCGGCAAAGCCAGGGCATATCTCAGCAGCGATGAAATTACAGATTGCGGTGACTGTGGCCACCATCGCTTTATCCGCCGCCAGCAGGGAAATAGTTAAAGTTTTTATACACAGGCCTTAATATCTGGCATCCTGACCGAAGTGAAAGATCTTTTTCACCAATGGTTCGATTTATCTAACATGTGTTCTAAATTACAGTGACGAGAAGTTGTTTTTCAATTATTTAACCATTGGATATTTCAGATAGGCTGAGTTTCGCCTTTTACGGCGAGTAACTCTTTTTATGGATTACATCCCTGTAATCCACCCTTTGGGCCAGGCAAAACCTGTTCAAATTTGTTCCAAACCAATTTAGTCAGCAGCAAAAGAAAAGTAACCAGACTGATTTTGCCAGGGGCATTGTGAACAGCTGATTTATAGATGGCCTGCAAGGCAAATCACGGGACGTGTTTAAAACAGGCCGCCACTATTCCGGGACAGGGCCGGTCTTCGTGTGTATCTCACGATTGCAGAACCCGCATCTCGCGGGTATGAGGTGCTCGCCCACGTTGAAAAACACGCTTGCTCATACAGTTTTCACAGAAAGCCCATGAAAACAGCTCTCCCTCAATGGCTTGTTTAAGGTGACAAGATCAAAAGAAAACAAATCTAATAGCAGACCTTCATTTAATTGTGCTAACAGGGCAGTTTCGGCCATGAGCAGACGGCCAGAAAAAACTATTTTTTCCGCAAATGAACGCAAATTATTAAAAGCTAAAAAATAAATTGTCCACAGATGAACGCAGATAAACACAGATGTTAAAAAGACTATAAACGTTTTTTATCTGTGTTTATCTGCGTTCATCTGTGGACATATGCTTTTCGGTTTTCTCAGTGTCCGCACCGGGTCGGAATTTCACCATTGCTATTATTACCGTGAGTCCGTAAAAGAGAGCCCACAGTATGCTGGTTAGCAGATCCTCATTTATTTACATCAACAGGGCATGTACGGTCACAAGGGGACGGTCAATTTGAAATAGAAAGCCCCGCATTCGCGGGGCTCGACTTCAATAGGCGATTGATTCTTGATCGCAAATATATTCAGTCATTAGAATGCTTGTTCTGCTATTGAGTGTAGGGATGATCGCTTAACCGTTGTATTTGAGTTTCAGTTAAGATGTCAACTAGCATTGTAAGTGCATGGATACTCACAAATGTTTCCGTAGAGGAAAGAGTATCACCTCGCTTGACATTCATACTGTCAAATCTAGCGTTCATATGCTGCATCAACTCTCGTGAAAGCTGATAAAATTCATTTCTTGCTTTAACAGCAGATGAACCATCAACATTACATTTTGAGCAAAACTCGAGATATAGGCTATCGAGCTTTTTCATCGTGGTTGCTACGTATTCTGTGTATGCGTCCTCATCATAAATACCGGAAGGTTCAGCCGCATGAACAACAGGTCCAAGAAGCGACATTGTCACAATGCTGAAACCAGCAATTAGATGAATAAGCTTTTTTAGAATCATTATAGTTTCTCCAAGTTTGTCGATAAATGAGTTGAAACGCACCAAATTAGCTTGCTACGGTTAGCATTTGATTTATCTAAATGAAACCTTTTTGAGCGTAGCTACGTAAGAAGTGACGTACGAAGACCAGACTTTATTCACAAATAATTGATCTATTTCAGGGAAACTATATGACTAGCCACTGAAAAGTTACTAGTGAAGGGGGATATCGATAATCCAAACTAGAGATATTAGAAATTGCAAACAGTCACTTTCGGGTCAATTCCCCTGTTTCACTGTATCTTTTGTATCCGCTTATAGCTCCAACACCATATATACTATATTAACTGTTTTGCAGGGATTATCGACAAAATGCTTATGAACCTGGTAATACTATTGAGTTCCAGTCAACAAATACAACAAACGCCTGCAACCTACCTTGTGTAGGCCTACAGTCGCTAACGAATATTTGGGATTATTGCGTTTTTTGTGTGATTTACGAACTAATGATTTTGTATTTTCTCAGACCCCGAACAGTATCGTAGCATGCGGTGAGGCACGAACCAAATCAATCGCGTTTTATCTGTGTTTATCTGCGTTCATCTGTGGACGCACCGTATTATTTCTCTCCTTGAAAGCAAACACCAGCAGTAACAAACTGCAACCTCCAACGATCAGCCAGTTGCCCGAGCTTACAAATGGTGTGGCGCCACTGTAGGGCTGAACCTCGCCCGTTAACACTCCGCTTTGAAACTGCGGCAGTCGACGGATGACTTCACCGTGCGATCCAATTATCGAGGTAATTCCGGTATTGGTCGCACGTATCATATAGCGTCCTGATTCCAGGGCGCGCATGCGTGCAATGGCATGATGCTGGTGAGGTTCATGCGAATCTTCGAACCATGCGTCATTACTGAAATTAACCAGCAGTTTTGCTGCCGGTAAATCTTTTATGACATCGCGTGCAAAAGCATCTTCAAAGCAGATGGATATACCCAAAGGCAGACCTGCGGCAGTTAACAAAGGCTGGTCTTCACTGCCAGAGGTAATGTCCGACATCGGTATTTTTACGTAGCGATTAAAGAACTCAATTAAAAACCGCAACGGGATATATTCACCCAGCGGTACCAGATGACGTTTATTATAGGAACCCCCATTGACATTGATCACACTGTTCAGCACGCGTTTGTTCTCGTTCAGCACAAAGATGCCAAGCAGCAGATCTGTTCCGCGTGCTTTCATTTCATTAGCTAACTTCTGCAGGTAAGGTGCTGCGTGATGTTCATAATCGGGAACAGCTGTTTCCGGCCAGACAATCAGCCTGACATCCCGTTGCGCCAGCGACAGGTCACGATACATTTGCATCGTTGGCTGCTTCATCTGCGGTTTCCATTTATCTTTCTGTGCGATATTGCCCTGTATAACGCTGACTTTTACTGGTGCTCCATGTCTCTCTGTCCAGTTGACGGTTTTCAATAAAGCACCTGTCAGCCACAGAATTAACACGGGTATCGCCAAAGACATGACATAAGACATGCATAAATGCCTGCGCTGACTGGCCAGCAGTGCCAGTGCACCGGCACTAACGGCAACGGCACCGCCAACACCAAGGTTGCCTAAAAGCGGTGCGAAACCCGAAAGCGGCAAATCAATTTGTGTATAGCCCAGCTGCATCCAGGAAAAACCCGTCATTACGTAGCCCTGCAGCCACTCGAATACTACCCAGGCAGCAGGATAAAAAAGCAACAAGCGCAAGAGCGGACTACTCGGCAAATAACGATTTACCAGATAGGCAGCCAGCGCCGGATATATACTCAGATAACAGCACAATAAAATAACAAGAAGTACTGCAAAAAAAGCTGGCGCACTGCCATGGACGTGAACACTGTAATAAATCCAGCTCACGCCACTGCACTGCAACCCCAGGCCGAACAGCCAGGCGCTAATGGCGGCCTGCCTGGCTGGAAGTTTTTCCCAGTAATAAAAAGCCACGGCAAGCGTCAGGAACACCAGCCAGCTATGATTGAACGGCGCGAATGCCAGCGTGCTTATCGCACCGGACAACAAACTAAACAGCAGCCAGCGGGTCTGCCGAAAACGATAAAAAATATTATTCACGATCCGTGCTTATCGTGTCATTTGTGTCTGCATTGATCTCCGTGTCATTTTCATCTGGCAGACTGACCTGCATGGCAACTATACGACGGGAATTAGCACTAATGATCTTAAAATTAAACTTACCGATGGAGATTTCTTCGCCGCGTTCCGGTAAATGACCAAGTTCATAAGTCACCAGTCCGGCAATAGTGTCGAATTTATCATGAGTCAGATTGGCATTAAAATACTGGTTAAACTCTTCCAATGGTGTTAATCCACGTACCGCATATCGTTGATAACCGCTGCGACGAATATTAGTGATATCTGCCGCATCGTGTTCATCATCTATCTCACCCACGATCTGCTCTAACACGTCTTCAATGGTAACCAGACCTGCAACGCCACTGTATTCGTCAATGACCATTGCCATATGATTACGGCTTTCTCGAAAATCCTTCAGCAAAACATTTAATCGCTTGCTTTCGGGCACAAATACAGCCGAGCGCAGAATATCCTTTAGTTCAAATGAAGCCCGGCTTTTTTCGTCATTGTAATGCGTCAGGTCTTTAGCCAGCAAAATCCCAACAACATTATCCAGGCTTTCATCAACGACCGGAAAACGGGAATGCCCGGAATTGGCGACAATGTCCAGCATTTCCTCGACGGTTAGGTCTTCCTGCACAACAACCATGTGAGAACGCGGCACCATAATATCCCGTACCCGCATTTCAGAAACCTGAAACACGCCTTCAATCATCATCAAAGCATCCAGGCTAATTATTCCTTCACTCTGTGCTTCTCGTAAATGATTCAACAGGTCAGCGCGTTCATCTTTGGCCTTAAAGAGTTTCTTTTTCAACGCAGAGAATAACTGTTTTTTCTTTTTATTTTTGTATTTATTCATTCCGTTAGACTGAGTTCGCTATTGATAAGGATTGTCAAAACCTAACTGAGCCAGGATTTCAATTTCCATGTGTTCCATTTCTTCCGCCTCAGCATTATCTATATGATCGTATCCCTGCAGATGCAGCATTCCATGCACAACCATATGTGCCCAGTGCGCCATTTCCGGTTTTGCCTGCTGCCTGGCTTCCTGATTAATTACCGGCGCACATAACGCAATGTCGCCTAACAGCAAAACTTCATCTTCCAGAACAGCCTGCATGGGAAAAGATAAAACATTGGTAGGCTTATCCTGAGCGCGATACTGCAGGTTAAGCTGCTGCATTTCATCCGCGTCAGTGACCATAAGGCTGGCAACGGCAGGAACATCGTTCAGGTACGCCGCCTTTGCCCAGTTCTGTATCTGCGCAGGCTCAGGCACGTCATCGTTACCGGCCTGTATATTTTCAGATACAGAAATATCTACGCTTAATGTCATGCTGCTTTAAATCCGGTGTAATCCTTTATCTCAGCTCATCCTCTTCATAAGCATGAACAATTTTTTTCACCAGAGGATGCCTGACAATATCCCCCTTGTGAAAATGCGTTATACCGATTCCTTCAATTTCCGTCAGAATTTTTAGCGCATGGCGCAGGCCTGAAGTTTTGTCACGGGGTAAATCCACCTGCGTAATATCACCTGTGATTACCGCTTTTGAGCCAAAGCCGATGCGTGTTAAAAACATCTTCATCTGATCGATTGTCGTATTCTGCGCTTCATCCAGAATGATAAATGAATCATTGAGGGTACGGCCACGCATATAAGCAAGGGGTGCAATTTCGATAATATTCCGCTCAATGCATTTTGCAACCTTTTGCTGCCCCATCATCTCAAACAGCGCATCATACATTGGCCGTAAATACGGGTCGATTTTCTGCGCCAGATCACCTGGCAGAAAGCCCAGTCGTTCACCAGCTTCGACCGCTGGACGCACCAGTAACAAGCGGTCAACCAGGTCATTTTCAAGCGCTTCTACCGCACTGGCAACCGCCAGGTAAGTTTTGCCCGTTCCTGCCGGGCCAACGCCGATTGTCAGATCATTGGTCCTGATCTGTTGCAGATACTGCTGCTGATGTTTGCCCCGGCCGCTGACTTTCCCGCGGCGATGTTTTTGATGTTTTTCTAATAGCCTGTCTTCATCAGCTTCTGCAGACTTTGCCTGTGCGGCCTCATCTTCAATATTATCGTTCAGATATAACTGCACCGTCGCCGGTTTTAAAATTTCATGACCCGCAACATTGTATAAAGTCTGTATCGCGTTTTTGACTTTTTTCAAACTTCTTCCCGGACCGCTGACCTCGAACTGGTTGCTCCGGCAGTTAATCTTCACCTCGTAATAGTCTTCAATCTGACGTAAATGCTGATTAAGCGGCCCGCATAAATTGAGTAGCCGCTGGTTGTCCACCGGGCTAAGTTCAAATTGAATACTTGTATCGCCGGAAGAAATTTGACTGTCAGGATTGCGCATTAGAAATGATGTATCTAATAATTACGCTAGTTGGCGGCTTTGCGCCTTCAATTGCTGCATATTAGAAAGGCCGAGCAGTTCACCTTGCAAGGAATTGGTTCTCGCCTCTGAAATTTTAACATCAACAAACTGGCCGATTAATTCCTTGTCGCCGATAAAATTAACGACACGATTATTTTCAGTGCGTCCTGAAATTTGATCCTCACTCTTCCTGGAAACACTGTCTACCAGCACAGACTGTACCGTGCCTACCATTTGCTGGTTAGTTGCTGCCGTATTGGCTGCTATAACATCCTGCAACACGGCGAGACGATGTTTTTTTATCAGGTCCGTTGTGTTATCAGGTAAGGATGCAGCGGGTGTGCCAGGACGCGCACTGTAAATAAAGCTAAATGACTGGTCGAAACCGACCTCTTCAATCAGCTTCATGGTATCAGCAAAATCCTCATCGCTTTCACCGGGGAAGCCAACAATAAAATCAGATGATATCGAAATATCCGGCCGTGCAATTTTCAGGCGGCGGATTATATCTTTGTACTGCTCAGCAGTATGGCCGCGTTTCATTGCGGCTAGTATCTTATCTGAACCACTCTGCACCGGCAAATGTAAAAAGCCGACCAGTTCCGGAACCTGCGCATAAACCTCGACCAGGTCGTCATTAAACTCCATTGGATGCGAGGTTGTAAAACGGATACGATCGACACCATCAATAGCTGCTACATAATGGATTAACAATGCCAGATCTGCTGTTATACTTTCACCATCGTCTCCCAGCATCTCGCCACGATAAGCATTAACATTCTGCCCGAGCAAATTAACTTCGCGCACGCCCTGCTTCGCCAGGCTTGCGACCTCGGCAAGCACATCGTCAAACGGACGGCTGACTTCCTCGCCACGGGTATAAGGCACAACACAAAAACTGCAGTACTTGCTGCACCCTTCCATGATCGAAACAAAGGCTGTCGGTCCGTCCGCTTTTGGTTCAGGCATGCAATCAAATTTCTCAATTTCGGGGAAACTGATATCAACGACCTTTTTATGGGTTTCACATACGCCGGATATCATTTCCGGTAAGCGATGAATGGTTTGCGGGCCGAACACCACATCAACATAAGGCGCGCGTTTTTGAATTTCCGCCCCTTCCTGGCTTGCCACACATCCGCCTACACCAATAACTAAATCTGGGCGTTCTTTTTTCCAGTTTTTCCAGCGGCCAAGCTGGGAGAATACTTTTTCCTGCGCCTTTTCTCTAATCGAACAGGTGTTCAACAAAAGCACATCGGCTTCTTCAGCGTTGCTGGTGAGCTCTAGTTGGTGTGAACTGGCAAGGACATCGGAAATGCGAGACGAATCATACTCATTCATCTGGCATCCATATGTTTTGATGTATAGCCTACGGGCTGGTTTGCGCGTAGATGCTGTCGTCGACTTGGGTGACATTCGTACCTGTTAATTAATATAACCTGATATCAATTATACCTTGTCAGCGCCAGCAATATCTATCACTATGGACAAAAGATTCGACTCCCTAAGTGACTGATTTTGCTTGATAAAAAACAACTGTGCTGTTATCAGCTACTCCACGGTTACCGATTTGGCCAGATTTCGTGGCTGATCGACATCGGTACCTTTGTGTATTGCAACATAATAAGCAAACAGCTGTAACGGTACAGCATACAGCACTGGCGCGAGGTCCGGGTCTATCGCGGGAATATTCATGATATAGCAGTTTTCCCCTAAATCTGAAAAATCCAGTCGCTCATCGGCAAATAAATAAACCTTGCCGCCTCGTGCCAGAATTTCCTGAATATTAGACTTGATTTTGCCCTCGTAACCATCCATCGAGGCTATTGCAATGGTTGGCAAATCCGAATCGATCAATGCTATCGGCCCGTGTTTTAATTCGCCTGCAGGATAAGCATCGGCATGAATATAAGAAATTTCTTTAAGTTTTAACGCACCTTCCAAAGCGATTGGAAACAGTGATCCGCGACCGATAAAGATTGCGTTTCCCAGGTCGGTGAAATGTTCCGCCCATTCCTCTACTGCCGACTTATCGTGCAACACCCTCTCAATCAGAATATGGAGAGACTGAACCTGTTGAAATAATGCTTTTAGCTTATCTGCTGGTGCACCATGACGTTGAGCCAGTGCGGCAACCAGCATTAATAAGGCAACAAGCTGTGTAGTAAAAGCTTTTGTTGAAGCAACGCCGATTTCCGGGCCGGCGCGTGTCATTAATTTTAATTCACTTTCCCTGACCAGCGAACTTTCCGGCGCATTACAGATAGCCAGTGTCATATTGGACGTTTCTTTAATTGCGCGTAGCGCAGCCAGTGTATCGGCAGTCTCGCCAGACTGCGAAATTGTCACAACCAGCGTATCTTCGGGCAATACCGATTTGCGATAGCGGAACTCACTTGCAACCTCAACATTGCAAGGCACGCCGGCGATCGCTTCCATCCAGTAACGGGCCACCAGGCCGGCATGATAGCTGGTGCCACAGGCAATAATCTGTACGGCTTTTACCTGGTCAAGAATCTTTTCAGCAACCGAACCATCAGTGTCCTCGTCAAAAACGCTATCCAGCAGCTGCCCACCAGCCAGGCGCCCCTGTAGAATATTTATCAGGCATGAAGGCTGCTCATAGATTTCTTTCAACATGAAATGGCGGTATTCGCCTTTGCTCGTTGCACCTGAACTTAACGAGGATTCTTTTATTTCGCGCTCAACAACTTCGCCGTGTTCATCGTAGATGACCAGGGAATCTGTTCGAATATCGGCAATATCGCCTTCTTCCAGATAGATAAATTGCCGCGTAACCGGCAATAAAGCCGCTGCGTCTGATGCGATGAAATATTCACCAATGCCGACACCTATCACCAGCGGACTGCCGCGGCGTGATGCTACCAGACGGCTCCTGTCGCTGATGGAGATGACGCCTAAAGCATATGCACCTTCAAAATCCGCAACTGCAAGGCGCACCGCCTGCAGCAGGTCACCTTGCATCTTTAAATAGTGTTCAATCTGATGGGCCGCAACTTCGGTATCTGTTTGCGAGGTAAAATTATAGCCCTCACGTCTTTGCTGCTCACGAAGCTCACTATGATTTTCAATAATTCCATTATGTACGATAACTACCGACTGATTACACACGTGAGGGTGCGCATTTTTTTCACTGGGTTCGCCATGTGTTGCCCAACGCGTGTGCGCTACACCCAGAGCACCGCGCAGCTCGGTCTGCTGCAGAGCATCCGCCAGCTCTTTTACCTTACCTACCCGGCGCACACGACAGATATGGCCATCGCCGTCGAGTACCGCGATACCGGCAGAATCATAGCCCCGATACTCAAGACGTCGAAGCCCTTCTAACAAAATTGGCGTAACATTACGTTCAGCTACCGCGCCGACAATCCCACACATAGTAAACCCTTATATAGTTAATTCACACACATCAAGAACTAGCCCGACCCGATCCAGGCCTAAAGATAATTAGCTAAATTATAGAACTAAAAACAAGAATATCATGCAATCTCCAGCTTTCTTGTGTAATTCACATTATTCGACCAGCTTTTCAATAATTAAATAAAAAAACCACGTTGATTCAACGCGGTTTTTTGGCAATCAATATACTCGGATGTCAGATACCATGACCGAGAACTATATTTTTCGACTTCAGAATAAGGTGGCAGCAGAGATGTATGCTACACCGAAAATAAATCCCCAGGCCATTATTTCGATAACCATTGATTCTCGTTGATTGTCTCGTTTAGCACCCGCTACTGCCACCCGTGTTGTGTCTGCTTTCATTATCATCTCAAGTTAAAAAACCAGCCTGGCCAGCATGTAAACAATACCGAAAACGAATGCCCATGCAGTTACCTCAATAATTATGATTTCTCGCTGATTATCTTTTTTCGCTTTCATTGTCATCACCTTTATAAAATTTAGTGTTTGTGATGACTGATTTGCAAACTACATGCCAGAATTATAATGTGATTTAAGCCTGGAAACAGGAAACGGGATAATATGCACTTCACAGCTTTATCAGTACTGAAAACTTTTTTATCTACAGGCACTTACAGAACGGGGAGAACAATCCATAACCACTCTTTTTATGGTCTTATGCTTAGCCCCAACGATGTGCTGCTGACGAAGGCGTCATATCTCGGTCAGTAAGCGTTATAAATCTGCCATTTGATTTCGATGGCCACGGCAGGCATCAAAATAACGCAAGCATGATCATGATAGAACTCGAATTTGAGACACGGCCAGGCATTGCTGTCCCACTTAATGTTAGAAACATGGATTGGGAACTGTTGTGCGAGACCGTATGCCGCATGGATGCGGCATTCGAGTGTACAAGGAGGTATTCACA
>JAJDNP010000062.1 GCA_022340645.1 Gammaproteobacteria bacterium
GCGGCAGCAGCGCATCATGTGTGAGTTGCGCGCATTGCCCATGGATGGCTATAAACAGCCTGGACAATCTGGCCGCTGTCCTGGAAAACAGTGCCGGTCACGCGATCGAGATTGAAGAATCTATCCGCAAACGAGCCCTGGTGCCGATAGAACGCATGCTTGAATTTTCGCGCTCTCAGGGCAAGGTCTGACCGGGTGAAAAAGGGGGTAAAAAATCAATCTATCCCCTTTTTTCCATGAAAACGGCAGTCTGTCCTCTATTGTCAGGTACCAGCATGTGAAATGTATGGCTTGCCCACTGTATTCTCTGGAATACCTGTCCGGCCCGCCCTGATCGATGGAATTGCACCGCGCCGGTGAAAAAGCGGCGGTTACAGCAACCATATCGATCGGCAACTGTCTAAAAAAATCGCATAAAATAACTAGCACGGTTCTTGCGCAGGTACTCAACGAGCAGAACGAGGATCGAGCCATGCCAAACGTTTTCAAATTCATCGAATTGTGTCGACATGACCCCGATAAACTCGACGCAAACGTTCGCCGTCACCGCTTCGTGGAGATCTACGACCGCTATGACAGCCAGACGGCATCTGAACAGGCAGGACGCTGCCTGCAGTGCGGCAACCCCTACTGTGAATGGGAATGCCCGGTACATAACTATATTCCCGACTGGCTCAGGCTGGTCACCGAAGGCAAGCTGATAGAAGCCGCTGAACTGTCGAACCAGACGAACTCGTTACCGGAAATCTGCGGTCGTATTTGCCCGCAGGACCGCCTGTGTGAGGGCGCATGCACACTGAATGACGGATTCGGTGCGGTAAGCATCGGCGCCATTGAACGCTATATCACCGATAGCGCATTTGACCTCGGCTGGTCTCCTGATGCCTCACACGTGGCCGATACCGGCCGCCACGTCGCCATCGTAGGTGCGGGCCCCGCCGGCATGAGCTGCGCCGACGTCCTGACACGTAAAGGCATCAACGTGACTGTATTCGACCGCTACCCGGAAATCGGTGGCTTGCTGACATTCGGTATACCCGAGTTCAAACTCGAGGTCTCGATCGTTAGAAAACGGCGCAAGATTCTCGAAAAGATGGGTGTCCGTTTCAGGTTAGGTGTGGACATCGGCCGGGATGTCCCTTTCGATGCACTGCTGGCCGATTATGATGCGATATTTCTTGGCATGGGCACCTACAACGGAATCAGGAGTGGACTGCATGGCGCCGACCTGCCGGGCGTTCATATGGCTATGCCTTATCTCGTCAGCAGCGCGTACCATCAACTCGGTATCAACAGCGACACGGATTTCATCGACATGGCCGACCAGCGTGTTGTGGTACTCGGTGGCGGGGACACGGCGATGGACTGCAACCGGACCGCTTTACGACAGGGCGCAAAGTCGGTCACCTGTGCTTACCGCCGTGACGCTGAAAACATACCGGGCAGCTTTCGGGAACTGGCAAACTCGAAAGAAGAGGGCATTACCTTTCTGTGGAACAGGCAGCCGGTTGAAATTCTCGGTAACGACCGTGTTGCAGGCATACGTTTTGTAATGACCGAACTGGGTGACCCGGATTCGCGCGGCCGACGTCAACCGCGCACGATCGCAGGCACTGAAGAGACAGTCGCTGCAGACCGGATCATTGTTGCATTCGGTTTTCGTCCTAGTCCGTCGGACTGGTTTGATAGCTACAGCATATCAATCAACGAAGCCGGCCTTGTCCTGACTACCGATTCGCAATCCGATTTCCCGTTTCAGACGCGCAACCCGAAGGTCTTTGCCGGCGGTGACATGGTGCTCGGTTCCAGCCTGGTGGTGCATGCGGTCAACCAGGGGCGCCTGGCGGGTGCGGGCATTATTCGGTACCTCGATGTCTGACCGGATACTTTGACAGACGACGCGTTCATGCTGCCACATCAAGGCTGTCGAACAGGGCATCAAGTGTTGTTGCCGCAGGCTTGACCAGCCAGAACATGCCCAGGAAGTGGCTGAAATCATCCACGATTTCCCTGCCCCGCCGGCTGCCCGTTTCGGCATTGAATTCGCGGATCAATTCATGAAGATATTTTCTATATGCCTCCGCGTACTCGGTGTTCAGGCGGTGAATATCGACCAGCTCATGATTATAGCGCAGGGAGAAGCGGCCATCCATGTCCAGCACAAAGGCGAATCCGCCGGTCATGCCCGCACCAAAGTTCATGCCCGTTAAACCAAGTACGGTAACCACACCACCTGTCATGTATTCACAACAGTGATCACCGGCACCTTCAACCACGGCTATGGCCCCCGAATTGCGTACACCGAATCTTTCGCCTGCCATTCCGGCGGCAAATAACCTGCCGCCGGTCGCACCATAGAGACAGGTATTGCCAAGAATGACGTTTTCGTGACTTTTAAAATCACATGAATCGGGTGGGCTGATGACAAGTTTTCCACCTGCCATGCCCTTGCCGACATAGTCATTGGCTTCGCCCTGCAAGTACATATCCAACCCCCCGGCATTCCAGGCTCCGAAACTCTGCCCTGCGGTACCCCTGAGGCTGACAATCAGCGGCGTATTCTCCATACCGGCATTACCGTAACGACGCGCGATCTCACCCGAAATCCTCGCGCCAATGGAACGATTGGCATTATGTAGCCGGTACTCATACTGCGTTGATGCGCGCTCGTTAATCGCCGGAAGCATGTCGTTCACCATCTGCTCGGCGAGCTCCCCTTTATCAAACGACGCATTCCGTTCAAGCATGCACCGATGCGGTTTGGATGCAGCAACACCGCCGTTGGACAATAACGGCGACAGATCCAGGCGGTGTTGATGGTCGGTCACGCCCGGTATGACGCGTAACAGCTCGGTACGACCTATCAGCTCGTCCACAGTACGCACGCCGAGGATGGCCATCAGCTCTCGCACCTCGGTAGCAACAGATCGAAAATAATGCATCGCCATCTCGACCTGCCCGTGGTAATGATGGAGTCGCAGACGTTCGTCCTGTGTTGCTATGCCGGTAGCGCAATTGTTAAGGTGGCAGACACGCAAGTATTTACACCCGAGGCTGATCAATGCTGCCGTTCCGAAGCCGAAACTCTCTGCACCGAGTATCGCCGCCTTTACAACATCGAGCCCGGTCTTGAGGCCTCCGTCAACCTGCAATCTGACGCGTTCGCGCAAATCGTTAGCCCGCAAGGTCAGGTGGGTCTCACGCAACCCGAGTTCCCAGGGGCTGCCTGCATATTTGACGGACGACAGCGGACTCGCCCCGGTGCCGCCATCGTAGCCGGAAATGGTGATCAGATCGGCGTAAGCCTTTGCCACACCCGCTGCAATCGTACCTACACCCGCTTCTGACACCAGCTTGACGGACACCAGCGCGTCCGGATTAACCTGCTTCAGGTCGAAAATAAGCTGGGCAAGATCTTCGATAGAATAGATGTCATGATGCGGCGGTGGCGAAATCAAAGGTGTTCCGGCAACGGCATAACGAAGTTTAGCGATCAGGCCGCTGACCTTGTCGCCGGCAAGCTGGCCGCCCTCTCCGGGTTTTGCGCCCTGGGCGATCTTGATCTGCAAAACCTCCGCATTGACCAGGTAATGCGGGGTCACGCCAAAGCGCGCTGAAGCAATCTGTTTTATTTTCGATCCCCTTTCAGTGCCGTAACGCGCCGGGTCTTCCCCGCCTTCGCCTGAATTGGAGCGGCCGCCTAGCCTGTTCATTGCCATCGCCAGCGTCTCGTGCGCTTCGGGTGACAATGCGCCGAGTGACATTGCACCCGTTTCGAATCTTTTAACGATCGTTTCGACGGATTCGACCTCTGCAAGCGGTATTTGCCTGCTTTCTGTACGCAGCGCAAGCAGATCGCGGACTACCATGGGTTTTCGCTTGTTTATGATATCGGCATAGTTTCTGTAGTCGCTATAATCGCCCGACTTCGCACACCTGTGTAGCGCATGAACCACATCGGGATTGAATGCATGGTACTCACCACCGTTAACATACTTGAGGTAACCGCCATGTAAAACCGGCGCATGGTAATCCCAGGCCCGCGCCGCCACTTTTTCCTGGTCACGTTGAAGCTCCCTGAAGCCCGTGCCCTGTATGCGGCAGGTCGTTCCGCTGAAACACAGATCGACAACTTCGCTGTTCAGACCCACCGCTTCGAATAATTGCGCGCCCCGATAGCTCGTAATGGTTGAAATACCCATTTTCGAAAGAATTTTGTACAGTCCCTTGTTAATACCACGACGATACATCTGCATGTGCCCCGCGGCCTCCGCCGGTTCGGAAGCGGAACCGGTCAGTTCACGCGCGCACTGGTAGGCCAGATAGGGATACACAGCTGTCGCACCGAAGCCGATGAGAACGGCAAATTCATGTGCATTACGCGCAGTACCTGTTTCGACCAGGATATTGACCCTGCTGCGCAACCCTGAATTGATCAGGTGGTGATGTACCGCACCTGTCGCCAGTAATGGATGCACAGGTACAGTGCCTTTGCGCAGTTTTCTGTCGGTCAGTACGACCAGTGTATGCCCTGATCTGGCCGCCTTCTCAGCCTGCTGACAGATATCGCGCAAGGCCGCAACCAGGTTCAGGCCCGCCTCCATATTGAGATCAATCATGTAATGACGATACCGAGCGTCTTTGATCGAGAGCAAGTGCGCAAATTTACTGGTTGACAGTACGGGGCTATTGATCACTAATCGTGCTGCATGTGCGGCATCCTCGACAAATATATTGCGTTCACTCCCGATACGGGTCTGCAGCGCCATCACCAGCTGTTCACGCAGCGGATCGATCGCGGGATTCGTTACCTGTGCAAACTGCTGCCGAAAATAATCAAACAGTGACCGGGTTTGCTGTGAGAATACTGGCAACGGCGTGTCATCACCCATTGAACCGACCGGCTCCTGCCCACCTTCAACGAGCACACGCAGTACCAGCTCTCCTTCTTCGGTACTGAATTGAAACATCTTCTTGTGAATCAGCAGCTCTTCTGCCGAAAGCGGTGTATCGCACATTTCCTGATCGAGGCTCGATTCCAGGTAACTTGCCTCCCGCTTCAGCCAGTCCAGGTAGGGCTGCCTCTTCTTCAACCTGTCCTCGATCGTTTGCGGTACGAGCAGCTCGCCGCTGTGCATATCGACAGCAAGCATGTCCCCGGGACCCAGGCGTCCTTTGGCAACAACATCTGCATCATCATAATCGGTAACACCGACCTCCGATGCCAGCGTAATGATGCGATCGCGCGTGATAACGTATCTTGCAGGACGCAGCCCGTTTCGGTCCATGGTGCAGGCAGCATAACGGCCATCGGTCAGTACGATACCTGCGGGTCCGTCCCACGGTTCCATATGCATGGAATGGTATTCGTAGAATGCTCGCAGCTCGGCATCCATGTTCGTCATGTTTTGCCACGCTCGCGGAACCAATATCCGCATTGCCCTGAAAATATCCATGCCACCAGCCAAAAGCACTTCGAGCATGTTATCCAGACTGAATGAATCTGAACCTGATTGCGATACCAGCGGACGAATATGGTCCATCTCCGGAATCAGCGGAGAATCCAGGTTATGACCGCGGGTAAACGCCCAGTTCCGGTTACCCTGTATCGTGTTTATCTCACCATTGTGTGCCAGGTAGCGAAACGGCTGTGCCAGCCGCCACTCCGGCAATGTATTGGTAGAAAAACGCTGGTGGAAGATGCACAGTGAAGTCTTAAGCCCACGGTCATACAGGTCCGGGTAAAACACGGGAAGATTATGCGGCATCACCAGGCCCTTGTAACAAATCACACGTGTCGACAGACTGACAACGTGGAACCCGTGGTCACTCGATGTTATGCACTTTCTTGCCCGGCGCCTTGCGATGAACAGTCTGCGTTCAGCTATCTCAATGTCTTCAAATTCAGGCAGGTTGATGAATACCTGTTCGATGCGTGGCAATGTTTCAAGGGCACGGTCACCGCATGCCTCGGTATTGACGGGAACGGCACGCCAGCCTGCAACTTCAAGCGCCTCCTTCTCGATCTCGATCTGAAGCCGCTGGCGCTCCATCTCTGCCTGTTCAGCATCTCTGCTTAGAAACACCATCCCGACTGCAAATTCATCAGTCAGCGAAAAACCTTCAGCTGCAGCAACACCGCGAAAATACTGCTGCGGCATTTTCATCAGCAATCCACACCCATCGCCGCTCTTGCCGTCAGCAGCCACAGCACCACGATGGGTAAGACGTGAAAGAGCATGAATAGCAGTCTGAACAAGCTGATGGCTCGCCTCATCATCCATGTGGCATATCATGCCGAAACCACAACCATCATGTTCGAAAGATTTGCGGTAAAGGCCGCCAATGTTGTTTCGATCAGTCATTGGCCTCACTCAATCAAATTGCACCGTTTATGCCGTAATAGTATATGTCTCTGGCAGAAAAGATTAAACAGACAAAAAAACCGGGTAAGAGAGTAATTGTTTCTAATACACTATCCAAACAAAGTGTAATTCGCAGCTTTCTGCTCGACACATGGTCTTCCAGGCACCAGCTCGTGATTCAATGCCTCTCGTATCCCATGAATCAAGTCATTATCATGATAATTGCGGAATAATACACGGCATGCCTTCTGCCGCGTATCGCCAGACACTCCTGGCTGGATTTATATCGGGTGATTCTGTATAACTCCATCATCACCATGATGTGCATTTGCCCGGTAACTCGACCATATAGAGTCTCCTGCTGCCCCACCATGCACGCTCGTACTGGATTTAACTCGATATAACGCATGCATGTAAGCAGATAACAATCGGAGTCAATCAAGCCCGCCTTAAATCTGCCTTTCCATAACGTACCGGTCCGTTCATATGTCTTGTACTAGACATAGCACCTGCCAATGACCCGGTTTAGTCGTAGTATCCACAAAGGTCTGGTTGCCTTCGGTAGAAGTTATGTACATGACAGCCTGGCACAATGGTTTCCGCTACACGCCGCAACAATGGACAGTGCGCTTGCAGCGCATCACAAATCAAGCTTATCCGGTCAAAGACTGATAGCCGTATGTATTTGTTAGCTGCATGTATAAAACATAATAGCTTAACCCTGCATCACCACCAAACACCTGATAACTATATTTTTTCGTCCATCATATTGGCAGTTTAAGGACCCATACTATACGACTCTCACCTATCTGGACGGTCTGGAAGCATCACCTGGTAGCCAGACGCCCCCTGTCAGGGACACTAATATATATTAAATGCGCTCACGCATGACTCTCTATGTGTAATAATTCTTAGCTACAAGCTAGTTTCCAGGTATTAAAATCATTAAATACAATCGTTTATTCTCAATCGCACCAATGATGGGCTGGACTGATCGACATGCCCGTTATTTTCTGCGGCTGATTTCGACACACACCCTGTTATACACCGAAATGGTCAATACCGGGGCAATGCTGCACAACAGGCAAAAAGTTGGCGACCAAAGAAGATTTCTCGCCTTTCACCCGGCAGAGCACCCGCTGGCATTGCAGCTTGGCGGCAGTGATCCGCAGGCGCTGGCGCTGTGCACACAAATGGCCGAGGACGCCGGATTTGATGAAGTCAACCTCAATGTAGGCTGCCCCAGTGACCGCGTGCAGTCAGGGTTCTTTGGCGCCTGCCTGATGGCGCAGCCGGAACTGGTGGCAGACTGCATATCGGCAATGCAAGCAAAAGTGTCTGTGCCAGTCACGGTCAAATGCCGCACTGGTATCGATGACATGGAAGGCTACGAGCCGCTGGCGCATTTTATCGATACCGTGGCGCAGGCAGGTTGTAATACATTTATCGTCCACGCCAGGAAAGCCTGGTTAAAAGGTTTAAGCCCGAAACAGAACCGTGAAATCCCGCCGCTCAAATATGACTATGTCTATCGCCTGAAAACTGAAAAACCCGAACTGAATATAGTCATTAACGGCGGCATAAAAACCTTCGAAGAAGCCAAACAGCACCTGGCTTTTGTTGATGGCGTAATGATAGGCCGCGAAGCCTATTACAACCCCTATATTCTGACCCGTGTTGACCGCGAGATTTATCACGATCCTAATGCATCAATAAAAAGCCGTGCAGACATCGTTAATCAAATGTTCGATTATATTGATAGTGAAATGACTAAGGGCACCAACCTGCACTCAATCACCAGGCATATGTTAGGCCTGTATCATGGCTGTCCGGGCGCCAAAGCCTGGCGCCGCCATTTAAGTGAAAACGCTCACCGAAGCGATGCGGATAGCTCGGTGGTCAAAGCGGCACTCGCGAAGGTAATCAGCTAGTTGTATAGCAATTAAATCCGTCCGTGAATCACGCACTAAGATGCCTGGAGCATTTTGAACATATGCTAGTACGGTCCGAAGGACGTAGCGCAGGAAGCGCGTAGTAAAATACGCAAAAAAAAGCAAAAAGAATATTATCCACAGATGAACGCAGATAAACACGGATTTTAAAAGCAATAATGTTTTTATCTGTGTTCATCCGCGTTCATCTGCGGACTAAAAAAGCTTTGCTGGCGTGCTTCGCGTTTTTCGCGGACTAATTTTTTGAACAATGAGAAGCATGACGCCAGCTGATCAGCAAACTGGCATCCGGCGAGGCGCCGACATCGATGTCTTCACTCATCGCAATATCCAGCTGGCTGCATTGACTTAATACAATTGTTCCGCCAAATACCAGGAAATAGGTATCACCTAATATTTTCAACTGGCTCTGATCATAGTAACTGCTATGGCCCTGCAGTTGCAGCTTTAAATTTATTGTATCGTTAACCAGCCAGCCGAGCATGATATGACCGTAAAGCGCATAATCAGACAGCGGGATATTTTTGTAATTATCATCACCTAAAATAACCGCCCCGGCATTCATATTGATCAACCAGTTGTCTGCCAGCCGCCTGTTTACGGCCAGCCATGCGGAATAATCCACCGCACCGCTCCCAGTCATTTTATCCTGATCGCCGGTAGGCAGTTTCAGGCTCACCCACAGGCTCATCGTCGTGCTGCTGCTTTCTATTAAGGAATGCGCAACGGCCAGCTGTATATCACCCAGCGAAGTGACTTCTTCATTTAGATCGAGCTGTGACCGGGACTGGTATGCATAGCGAACATCGTACTGGTTGTTGGCAACGTAAGGACGCTCCCCCCGCGGAAGCCCGAAAACCTGATGCCAGTTATCAATCGCTGAATCGAACACACCGCCGCCCTGATAAACAAGCGGAACATCAATTTTTATATTCCAGTCATCCATGAACCCGTACTGATACGACAGATTAAATCGCCAGGCTTCATAGTCGAGATAAATATCCTCGTTACTATTGCCTTTTATGTTCAGTGTATTGGTTATTGTCAGGCTGCTTGACCAGTAAGCCCTGGATTGCGGGCTTAAACGTGCGTTGCTGGGCAGTGCCTGGCCATGTATCAGGTTAAAAAGATTCTGATCACGTAATTCAAATGGCTGGTAACCGGAACTACCGGGCGCAGCGATGAGATATGCTGGCTGCACGAGCAATAGCAGGCAAAAGCACGGCCAGTATCGCATCACCTGCTAACTCCCTGCGAAACCGTCCAGCTGCGGGCATAAAAAAACGCCAATGACCGGATAGCCATTAGCGTTTTCAGGAATGCTGAAATAATAGATCAGAATCTTATTTTAGACCTGAAAAATGAGCAGCCAGGTTAGCAATGTCATCATCAGTTAAAGGCATGGCCATAGGATTCATAACTGGATCTTTACGTGTACCATCTTTAAAAGCTTTCAGCTGCTTAACAAGGTATGCTTCTTTCTGGCCAGCCAGATTCGGGTATATCGGTGCAGCACTGATGCCATTTGCACCGTGGCATGCATTACAGGTCGCAGCTTTGGCTTTGCCGGCAGCCGCATCACCAGCAAAAGATACGTTAGCACTGGCAGCAAGTGTTACAGCAGCCGCAATAGCTAAAATTTGTGGTTTCATAGATTACTCCTAAAGTTTGCTTGATTATTAAAGGGTACATCACAATTATGATAAAACTTAGCTGAACAGCAGCTGAATGGCGCTGACTGCCCCTTGAACATAATTAAATCAATAACTTACTTGCTTTAATTATGTAAATATTGTTACTGGCCGCGGATATTACATTAAATATTATTTATATTCCATATCACTTATGTGCAATGCCGCCTGTAGCGGGCCGCCTATAGATAGCGCCCACCGCCGGCAACGGTTATCACCAGCATGCCAAGCAAGATATTGATACCGACCATTTTACGAATCTTGTTAAGCTGCACCCCGGCCAGTGGATAGTCCTGAATAATCACTGCCTGCCTCAATTGGCGGTAAAGCGCAAAGAACACGTACAGATAAACCAGCACCATCAATAACCCACCACCATGCATGATATGAATATGGATACCGGCACCGGCAAAACCACCAAAATAATTAAACAGCATCCAGTAGCCAGTAGCCAGCAACGTCGCGATGCTCAACCATACCAGCACAAAAAAACGGCGAAACACCTGCACCCAGAGCTCAAGACGTAATGGCGGCTCCAGCACCCGCACCGCCGCTGGCCGCAGCGAATTATGGGCAAAAATCATACCGCCTACCCAGACAACGGCTGACAGTAGATGTAAGGCAATGCTAATAGACATGATTTTGACTCATTTTAAGAATAAACAGCGTATCATAATCGCGTGACCAGACTACTGTAAAGGCTGAAGGCAGCTGATTAACTTGAATCAGCTGTGGAGTCGGCTGCTCCAATGATGTAGAATGCGCAGCCATTTTAGACGGTAACCCAAAGAGGACTGACCATGGCAGATTTTAAAATAGCACCATCGATACTCTCCGCGGATTTCGCGATATTAGGCCCCGAGGTGGATAATGTGCTCGCATCAGGCGCAGATATCGTGCATTTCGATGTAATGGATAACCATTATGTACCTAACCTGACGATTGGTCCCCTGGTTTGCGATGCCTTGCGTAAACACGGTGTTACCGCTGATATTGATGTGCATTTGATGGTAAAACCGGTTGACCGCATTATTCCTGATTTTGCCAAGGCCGGCGCAACCTACATTACATTTCACCCTGAAGCCAGTGAACACATCGACCGCAGCCTGCAGTTGATTCGTGAATCCGGCTGCAAATCAGGCCTGGTATTCAACCCGGCCACACCGTTGAGCTACCTGGATTACGTGCTTGACAAGGTAGACATGGTTTTACTGATGTCGGTAAACCCGGGCTTCGGCGGCCAGGCATTTATCCCCGCGACACTGGATAAACTGCGCCAGGCGCGCAAAATTATCGATGAATCTGGCCTGGACATTCGCCTTGAAATCGACGGCGGCGTGAAAGTCGACAACATTCGCGAAATTGCAGAAGCCGGCGCCGATACCTTTGTCGCCGGTTCAGCCATCTTTGGCGCCAGGGGTAAAAACGATCCCCATGTCTATGACACCGTCGTCGGCGCCATGCGCGCAGAGCTTGCAAAGGTTAAATAAAAGCTATTAACCACAGAGGCACAGAGAAAACATAGTTTTTATTTGTTCACGGCGCCTGCGGCGCCGTTAACAAAATACAGGTTTTCTCTGTGCCCTCTGTGGTGAATTCTTTATTCTTTAAAATTTTTTGATTATGTTAAAACGTCCCGAAATGGTGCTGATCGATGTTGACGGTACCCTGGTAGACAGCGTGCCGGACCTGGCATTTTGTGTCGACGAAATGCTGAAACAGCTGGATATGCCAGTACGCGGTGAAGCCAGTGTTCGGCACTGGGTTGGCAATGGCGTTGAACGCCTGGTGAAGCGCGGCTTGCTTAACGATCTCAACGGCGAACCGGAAGAAGCGCTATATCGCAGGGCATTACCGATTTTTCGTGCGCTGTATGCAGAAAACACTTCGAAACGCAGCTGCCTGTATGATGGTGTCAGCGAGGCGCTGGAATTTCTCAGCACTGCCGGGGTGAAAATCGGCTGCGTCACCAACAAGGCCAGTGAATTTACCCTGCCGCTGCTGAAGGACCTGGGTATCAGCCATTATTTTGCAAACGTGCTTTGCGGTGATATGGTAGAGCATAAAAAACCCGACCCGCAGCCACTGTTACTGTCAGCAAAAAAACTTGGGGTATCACCACAGGACTCGCTGATGATTGGTGATTCCATGAGTGATGTCAAGGCCGCCAGAGCGGCTGGCTTCGCCATCGTCTGCATGTCCTATGGCTACAACCACGGCGAAGATATCCGCGACTACAATCCCGATGCAGTAATCGATTCAATGGCAGAAATCAAGAACATTATTGACTGGTAAATTCAGGCGTCATTCGTTGTTCGTCGTTCGTCGAATGACCAAAGACAAATAACGAAAGACTTTTATATTAAGTTAACTTGTTCTAATATCCGGCCATGAAGTTCTTTTCCAGACAAAACGACGCGCATAAACACTGGCGATGGTAAAGCAGTATGCTTACCTCTAACTAGTTTATAACTGTGTCGTGTTTAATTTTATGTCTGGAATAAATAATGTCTGCCGAATCATTCTCAAAAACCAAATTCTCAGAAGCCGAGCTGGCTGAATTCAAGCAGCAGGGCTATAACCGCGTGCCGCTGGTACGCGAAATTCTCGCTGACCTGGATACCCCATTAAGTACGTATCTCAAACTGGCAAATGCGCCATACAGTTACCTGTTTGAATCCGTGCAGGGCGGAGAAAAATGGGGACGTTACTCGATTATTGGCCTGCCCTGCGAGAAAATCATCAAGGTCTCAGGGCATGAAATTTCCCAGTACGAAAAAAATAAATGTATCAGTCAGCAAACAGTTGATGATCCACTGCTATGGATTGATGACTACCAGTCACAGTTCCATGTCTATGAAAATGCCAGTGATGATAGCTCACTGCCTCGTTTTAGCGGCGGCCTGGTCGGTTATTTCGGTTATGAAACCATCGCCTATATAGAAAAACGCCTGGCAACAACCAGTAAACCCGACCCCCTGCAAACACCGGATATTCTGCTGATGGTATCGGAAGAAGTCGTTGTATTCGACAACCTGTCAGGCAAGCTCTTTATTATTGTTCACATAGATACTGGAGCAGACAATGCATTGCAGAAAGCCGAGGCGCGGCTACAGCAAATCGCAGACAGCCTGCAAAACAGGCTGCCTGAAAAACAGGCTCACCACAGGCAACAGATCAACGAGAAAGATTTTGTTTCAGGCTTTACCGAGCAGGGTTATAAGGACGCGGTAAATAAAGCGAAGCAGTACATTGTCGATGGCGACATCATGCAGGTGGTATTGTCACAGCGGCTGACCATACCATTTAATGCGCCACCACTGGATTTGTATCGCGCTTTACGCAGTTTAAACCCGTCTCCCTATATGTACTACCTGGATCTTGATGATCATTATATTGTCGGCTCGTCGCCAGAAATCCTGGTTCGCCTGGAAGGCAAGCAGATAACGGTACGGCCCATCGCAGGCACCCGGCCGCGCGGCAAAGACGAAACCGCCGACATGGCGCTGGAAAAAGAGCTGCTGGCCGACCCCAAGGAACTGGCAGAACATCTCATGCTGATTGACCTGGGACGCAACGATGTGGGCCGGGTCAGCAGGACATCATCGGTTAAACTCACCGATAAAATGGTGGTCGAGCGCTACTCTCACGTGATGCATATCGTTTCAAATGTTAGCGGCGACCTTAAACCGGATTTAACGGCGATGGATGTATTACGCGCTACTTTTCCGGCGGGCACGGTAAGCGGTGCACCAAAAATTCGCGCCATGGAAATCATTGATGAGTTTGAACCGGTGAAGCGTGGCATCTATTCGGGTGCAGTCGGCTATCTTTCGTGGAACGGCAACATGGACACCGCGATCGCCATTCGCACCGCGGTCATAAAAGATAAATATTTATCCATACAGGCAGGCGCCGGCATTGTCTATGACTCCGTGCCCGACAATGAGTGGGCGGAAACCATGAACAAGGCGCGCGCCATCTTCCGTGCAGTTTCAATGGCGGAAGCCGGACTGGATTCGAGCCAGTAACGGACCGGGACAATCACGATGCAATTATCAAAACTGGTTATGGTGTTGTTACTGGTGTCGGGTTTTTCTCCACAGCTGGCAGCAAAAATTACGCCGGAGCAGGTAGCAATCGTGATAAATACCGAGGATAAAGAAAGCCGTTTGATTGCCGAATATTATCAAAACAGGCGTCATATACCAGCGGCGAATTTAATTGAAATCAGTCTGCCGGGAATAAAATCCGCCATTGATGAGAGCAGCTTTAATCGCATTTTTCAGCAGGTACAAAAACAGACCCCCGATTCAGTTCAGTATTACGCGCTGGCATGGAGCAAACCTTTCAAGGTGGACTGCATGTCAATCACCTCTGCCTTTGCTTTTGGGTTTGACCGGACTTATTGCGCCAAAGGCTGCAATGCAACGCGATTGAGCAGTTATTACAACGCCGACAGCCAGCTGCCTTATGATGAGTTAAATATCCGGCCTACAATGATGCTGGCAGGCAGTTCGTTAAAGCAGGTTTACGCCATGATTGACCGCGGAGTGGCATCCGATTATACAAAGCCGCGGGCAACTGCATACCTGATGCGCACCACCGATAAAAACAGAAACGGCCGTTCACGGCGTTATGATGTCATTGAGGAGCTGCTGTCAGATAAAATTAATATCGAACAGGTTAACGGTGATGTGCTGGAAAATAAAAATGATGTCATGTTTTACTTTACCGGGCTGACAAAAGTGAAGGCTATAGACAGCAACCAGTTTTTACCTGGCGCCATCGCTGACCATTTAACCTCTAGCGGCGGTAATCTTTTCGGCTGGAGGCAGATGAGCATTCTGCGCTGGCTGGATGCGGGTACAACCGCCAGCTATGGCACCGTGGTCGAACCCTGCGCATTCACCCAGAAGTTTCCCAATCCCGGCATTGTGATAGATCGTTACACAAATGGCGAGTCATTGATCGAAGCTTACTGGAAAAGTGTTGCCTGGCCTGGTCAGGGTGTTTTTGTTGGCGAGTTAATGGCCTCTCCTTATGCAAATACGATTCAATAGCTAACTCTGGGATCGAAGATTAAACATGTTATTAATGATAGATAATTACGACTCGTTTACCTACAACCTGGTGCAATACCTGGGTGAACTCGGCGCGGATGTAGAAGTCTATCGTAACGATGAAATTACGGTTGACGAAATACAGGCAAAAAAACCTGAAAAATTAATGGTCTCACCCGGACCCTGCACACCCGATGAAGCCGGTATATCGATGGCGGCAATTAATGCCTTTGCCGGCAAAATTCCCATTTTGGGTGTTTGCCTCGGGCACCAGAGTATCGGCCAGGTATTTGGTGGAAAAATTATTCATGCCAAAGAAATCATGCATGGCAAAACATCACTGATTTATCATAAAAACACTCACGTTTTCGAAGGCTTAACCAATCCTTTTACGGCCACACGATATCACTCACTGGTCATTGAAAAAGAATCACTGCCTGAGTGCCTGGAAATTACTGCCTGGACGGAAACAGAGAGTGGTGAAATAGATGAGATTATGGGCGTATCCCATAAAACAATGAATGTTCAGGGCGTACAGTTTCATCCCGAATCAATCCTCACCGAACATGGCCATGATTTATTAAATAATTTTCTACACTCGAAATAAACTCACTTATACTGCCGCCGCCTTAACAAAATATATATTTACTGCCTGACAACCAGACACGGTTGTATATGCTCTCGCAGAAACGCAGAGCGCACATAGAAAATCCTGAAATTCCTGTGCAATATACTGTTGATATATGTATTTCTAACATACCTGTCTTCAGCTTTGCCTGAAAACTGATTATGATTGCTTAAAATCAAAAGCATCCTGTGGTCCTGGCGTCTCTGCGAGAAATAACCGATTACTGTTAGAATACTCTAAATTTTTTCCAGCCAGCCATAGTTAAGAGAAATCAATATGACCTTTACCATGCAACAGGCAATTAAAGCCGTCACCGAAAAACGAGATTTAACGTCTGAAGAAATGAAGGCAACCATGTCGTCGATTATGACGGGTGAAGCCACGCCCGCCCAGATTGGCGGCTTTCTTATTGGCCTGCACATGAAAGGTGAAACCGTTGACGAGATTGCCGCCGCCGCCAGTGTCATGCGTGAACTGGCAACCAGGGTTGATGTTGACAAGGTGCACCTGGTTGATACCTGCGGTACCGGTGGTGATGCCTCTGGCAGTTTTAACATATCTACCGCCAGCGCCATTGTTGTCGCCGCGGCCGGTGGCAAGGTGGCGAAACACGGCAACCGTTCAATCAGTAGCAAATCGGGGAGCGCCGACGTACTTGAAGCTGCCGGGGTTAACCTGGAGTTAAACCCTGACCAGGTCGCGGAATGTGTTAATGAAATTGGTGTCGGTTTTATGTTTGCCCCGATGCACCACAGCGCCATGAAACATGCCATCGGTCCAAGGCGTGAGATGGCTGTGCGGACGATATTCAACGTACTGGGCCCATTAACCAATCCCGCCGGCGCACCGAACCAGGTACTGGGTGTATTTAGTAAAGACCTGGTAGAACCAATGGCACAGGTTTTACTGCGGCTCGGCAGTGAGCATGTACTGGTGGTGCATGCGGAAGACGGACTGGATGAGATCAGCATTGCCTCGCCCACCTTTGTTGCCGAATTAAACCATGGTGAAGTGACCAGTTACACGATCCAGCCGGAAGACTTCGCCATGTCTCGCGCTGATCTGGAACAGATCCGGGCAACCGATGCAGCCCATAGCCTGGAAATCATCAAAGCGGTATTTAACAATACGAACGGCCCGGCAAAGAATATCGTGTGCCTGAACGCAGGTGCAGCGATTTATACCGCCGGGCTGGCGCCGTCATTAGCCGAGGGCGTTAAAAAAGCGCAGCATGTTATTGCCAGTGGCGCAGCCAGTGAAAAACTCGAACAGTTAATTGCTAAAACCAGTACGTTTAAGTAACCTGAAATAGCACAATCTCGCCGCGAAAAACGCAAAAAGCGCAAAGAAAAGCCGATTGTATCCACGCTTTATTGTTGACCGCGGCAAGGCGCCAATAAATAGCGTCAGAAGAACCAAAATAAAATTCGCGTTCTTTGCGGCAACAAAACAACCGGACTAAACCGTGAACAATAGTAAAACGCCCGATATTTTAGTAAAGATCCTCAACCGTAAGCATGAAGAAATTGCCGAGCGCGGCGCAACAACCTCCATTGACGCATTGAAGGAACAATGCCAGTCGGCTGATGCCGTACGTGGTTTTATTCAGTCAATAGTAAATAAAATCAGCACACAGCAACCGGCCGTTATTGCTGAAATCAAAAAGGCCTCACCCAGCAAGGGCATCCTGTGTGAAAATTTCAGGCCGGCGGATATTGCGAAAAGTTATGCTGACCACGGCGCCGCCTGTTTGTCCGTATTGACCGATAAAGATTTTTTTCAGGGCCACGAAGATTATCTGAAACAGGCCAGAGCGGCCTGTGAGCTGCCTGTCATCCGCAAAGATTTTATTATTGATCCCTACCAGGTCTATGAAGCACGGGCCATCAATGCAGACTGCATTTTATTGATCGCTGCAGCGCTTGAGGATAAAAACCTGCAGCAATTACTGGACCTTGCGCATGAACTCAACATGGATGTATTAATGGAGGTGCATGATAAAGCGGAAATGGAGCGTGCACTCAGCACCGGGGCGAAACTAATAGGTATTAACAATCGAAACCTGCGCACCTTTGACACCACGCTGCAGACGACATTGAACATGCTTGATATGGTCAATGAAGACCATATCCTGGTCACCGAGTCAGGTATACTGACAAAAGATGATGTGCGGCTGATGCGTGAGCACGGGGTTAATGCTTTTCTGGTGGGTGAAGCATTCATGCGCTCAGACAATCCCGGTGAAAAACTCTCCGAACTGTTTTTTACGTGATTATTTATTTTTTGATAATATGATTAACCCTGAATGTGATATATATTATTACCGGGTTAATAATATCATTTTGATTTAAGGATTTAACATGAAAGCGGTCGTTAAATGGTTGGACAACATGTCTTTTGTCGGCGAATCGGAAAGCGGCCATTCGGTGGTAATGGACGGACCGCCAGACGATGGCGGACGCAATCTCGGCGTCAGACCGATGGAAATGGTGTTACTTGGGATGGGCGGTTGTACCGCTTTTGATGTGGTGCTCATTTTGCAGCGGCAACGACAGGCAATCACCGATTGCCAGGTGGAGCTGTCGGCTGAACGGGCGGAAACCGTACCAAAAGTATTCACCAAAATCCATGTTCATTATATAGTCAAAGGAAAATCTCTTGACGAAAAAAAAGTGGCGCGTGCGGTTGAAATGACAGCGGAAAAATATTGCTCGGTATCAGTCATGCTGTCAAAAAGTGCCGACATAACACATGATTTTGAAATTATGGAAACAGACTGAGTGAATACCACTACCCCCAGCACAGAAGATTTGGAAACAAAAATCACTGCCAGAAAAGCAGATTTTAAGTCTGCCGATGCCAGCAATCATTTCAATATCGCATATAAACATTTCGACGACCTATGCATGGAATTTTACCACTGCTGGTTCCGTTATCACCCGGAAGATGCTGTTGATGTCGGCGTTTACAGCTATGCAGACCAGCTGAAAAGTTATGAGCATGATGATATTGGAGCGTTAATTTCGCTACTACTGAAAATGCTGTCTGCACTTGATGAGCTGAATCCAGCCAAACTGGATGAAAGCCGGCAGATCGATTATCGGATTATTAAAGGCGCGATAACCATTGAATTACATGACCTGGAAGAAAATGACTGGCGTTATCGAAATCCCCTTGAATACCTGCCGGTAAACGCGATTTACCAGCTGCTAATACATCCCGGCAATAATGTACACACAGCAATGAAGCGCCGCCTCGAAAGCATTCCTGAATATTTGCGTGGCGCCAAAGTAATACTTTCGCAGTACCCGGAACGCGTCGTGCGGCAATGGGCAATTACTGCCAGGGACATTGCTTTTACCGGTGCCGAGTTTATCCGCGGTCTGGGGCGCCACCCGCTGTTTACGGCAAAATTTGACAACCCGGCAAGATTACAGCCATTGCTGGACGCCGCTTATGCCGCACTTAACGATTTCGCCGCATATCTCGAAGCCGAGGTTATGCCGAAGGCAGCCGGTAAATTTGCCTCGGGGAATTATCGCTTCAACCGCCTGATAAACGACAGGCACTTTCTGGCGACGGATGCTGAAAAAATCATCAGCTTTGGCAAACGGCTCGCTGAAGAAACGGAACGGGAATTACTCGAGCAAAGCGAGAAGATCTGCGGCGAAGCGGACATTAATAAGGCCATGCAGAAAGTTCGCGCCCAGCATCCGGATTCATCCCAGTTGCTCGAATACTATCGCAAAAAAATGCAGGCAGCGCATGCCTGGTTACTGGATGCGGATATCATTACCGTACCGGAAAAACAGTCGCTAAAAGTTCAGCAGACGCCCGCTTTTTTACGTGACCTGATTCCGTTTGCAGCATATGAACCGCCAATGCCGCTGGATAGGGAGCAGTATGGTTTGTATTATGTCACCACGGTAGAGGATGAAGCCCTGCTGGCGGAACACAACCAGTATAGTATTGACCTCACTTCAGTGCATGAGGCATTTCCGGGTCATCATCTGCAATTTGTAACCGCCAACCAGCACAATAATAAAAATATCACGCGCATCCTGCATGCTTCGGCCAGCATGTATGAGGGCTGGGCATTATATTGTGAGCAGCTGGTTTTCGAACAGGGTTTATATAACAGGGACGAACATAAATTTATTCTGCTGCGTGACCGTTTATGGCGCGCCCTGAGAATAATTATTGACGTCAAAATACATACCGGGCAGCTTAATTTTGATGGCGCAGCCAACATGCTCGTTGAAAAACTCGGCTTTGATATCTCACAGGCGCAGTCCGAAATTAACTGGTACAGCAATGCCGCAGGGACACCAATGTGCTATGCCATTGGCCGCGAAATTATTTTAAAAACACGTGACATAATATTGAATATTAACAGTGAACTTAGTGATAAAGAGAAACTGAAATATTTTCATGATAAATTATTATCACAGGGCTCAATTGCACTACCACTGGTCATTCAGTCAGTATTTGGTGAAGCTACCTGGCAATCGGTGCACGATGAAATCTTTGCTGGTTAGGCAAAGGCTATCATCCCGCTATGTAATGTATCAGGCATCACTGTAGCTGCGAAACAACTGTCAGCAACAGTTTTTCACGCAAGCCCTGAAAGGGTGTAGCATACGGATATGCTGGAAAATTCAAGCAAGTCGGCTGCAAAAGAACTATTTTGCTTGTCAGCGCCAACATTCTTCGTTAGAATTGCCGGCTACTTTTTGCAGCGGCCAGGATAACTATTTACCGGGCCTATTACTGGGTCTGTCAGGGACCCTCACTACGGTTTGGAGAAATACAATGTCTAGAGTATGTCAGGTCACTGGGAAACGACCAGTTACCGGTAATAACGTATCCCATGCTCACAACAAAACAAGACGCCGTTTCTTGCCTAACTTGCACACCCACCGTTTCTGGGTTGATGGCGAGAAGCGTCATGTAAAATTACGTGTATCAGCCAGTGGCATGCGCATAATCGACAAAAAAGGCATCGATGCAGTTTTAGCTGATATTCGCGCTCGTGGCGAAAAAGTTTAACAAAGATAGCTGAGGAATTATCATGCGAGATAAAATTAAACTGGTTTCATCAGCAGGCACTGGTCATTACTATACGACGACCAAGAACAAGCGCACCATGCCGGAAAAACTGGAAATGAAAAAATTCGACCCGGTGGTACGCAAATATGTAATGTACAAGGAAGCAAAAATTAAATAATCCTCTTCCTGCACCTGAATTAAAAAACCCGGCCCGGTCGGGTTTTTTTATCCCGGAATAATCAGCGCGCACCGGCCTGTCCCCGGCATTCATATTTCCGTGGGCGCAATTAGTCTAAAACAATACAAAAAAACCCGCATAAAACGCATTGCTGTCCCACTTAATATTAGAAACATGGATTGGCAACTGTTGTGCGAGACCGTATGCCGCATGGATGCGGCATTCGAGCGTACAAGGAAGTATTCACAGCGTGTCTCGGGCGACCGTTGCCAGTTCATGTTTCGGATGACATAAACAGTTATCTCTTTCATGTATAACAGTGAGT
>JAJDNP010000065.1 GCA_022340645.1 Gammaproteobacteria bacterium
CGATTTTTACTGTAGACAATGGGAATTCAATTATCGAGTGGCCTGCTGGCGTTTTCAATCTATATGGATGCTCGGGTGTATTAGGCATACCATATCGATCATGGCGCACCGGGAATATGCTGGAATCATAAACAAAACCGCTTTCAGCTAATATATCCAGTGCCCATTTTGATTTCTCAGTAATAGAATAACTGGCAGCCCGATAGCCTATAACCGGGCGCTGAATAATATCTTCCAGAATATTTTTTGCACGCACTGTTTCTTCACGAAACACATCTGGACTCTGATTATAAACAAGCTGATGACTAAAGCCATGACAGGCAACCTCATGCCCTCTGCGGGCAATCTCAAGCACCAGATCTTTCTTCCTTTCAGCGACCCAGCCAAGTATGAAAAATGTCGCTTTAATCTGGTACTCGTCAAACAGGTCTAAAAGTTTATTAGTATTATTTACGACCCGTAAGGGATGATTATCCCATTCTTTCCGATCAATACTGTTAGCAAATGCCGACACATGAAAATAATCTTCAACATCGACTGTCAGCGCATTTTTTATCTGCATTTGTCATAGACCACTATTGGTCATTGTAAATGTTAAAATGCTAACGCCCATCCATGCTACTGTGCATCATCATCTGACGCGTAATATCCATGGTAATCAGCACTTCGACCTGCTATTCCTTCATTTTTGTTCATCACCAGGCCAATAGACTGTTCATCTGGAAGCAGCGCCAGAGCTTCTTCAACAGTTGATTGTGGTGTTTTACCAGCCTCAATAACAAGTACAACCTGTCCAACCAGTCCTGCTAAAACCTGCGCCTGCGGAGCCGGCAATAATGGTGGACCATCAAATATAATTATGCGGTCGGTATAGCGGCTGGCAATTTCATTAATAAGACTGGTCATACGATGACTGGTAAGCAGTTCTGTTACATACTCGTGCTGCTTGCCTGCAGGTACAACGCGCAGCTTGGGAATATCCGTTTGCAGCAATATATCGCCAATGCTACTAGCATCGCTTTCCAGAACATCAACCAGGCCAGAAGCCTTCTCAACGCCAAGCAGCTTGCTAGCTCCCTGTTTATCCACATCACAATCTATAAGCAGGACTGTTGTATCCATTTCCTGCGCAATTGACAAAGCGAGATTCAAAGCAGTGTAGGTCTTACCCTCGCCAGGAATGGAGCTCGTCACAAAGATCAGGTTACCACGATCAACCATTGATCTGTTGCGACCAACTGCATTGGCTACCAATGGTCGCTTGATCCTGCGATAGTCATCTTGCATGTCTCGACCAAGTTTACTACCTGGCACCAGCATGTTCGCTGCTAATAGCCTGTCAGATACCTTAACAACATTAATCGCTTCTTCATTTTCGGCAGGTCTTGGACTGACCTCAGGCCTGGTTTCGGACCCGGCATCAGCAGTCTTTACTTTCTTAACAGGCTCAAAACCGACCGCATTATTATTACCCATCTCGACCAGTTGTGCGATAGTCGTTGGTTTTTGATGTTTATTCTCTAGGCTCATACGGTTGAACTCCGTGAAGATATTAAATTACTAACCAGATGACTCCCTGCTTTACTATAAAACATTGCACCGCCATAAGAAGCTGCTAGCAATGAAAAAACCAGCAAGAAGGAAGTTAACTGCACCATACGGTTTCTTTTATGTTCAGCTGTCATAAACAGGCCGGCAGATCCCAGTACCGGATGATTGAATTTGCTGCTAATCTGGCTTGGGGAAATAAACGTTGGTTGCAGATGGTATCTGAAAAAGCCCCATCCCAGTCCAGCAGCTATTGCAACAATGAAGATGGCGGATAATAATATCAATCGCTTCGGTCCTGACGCCTGTGTTGGCACGCGAGGAGGATCGATTATCTGGAAACTAATATTGTTACCGCTCTGCCCAACTTCCTGAGCAAGTTGCGCTGATTCCCTTCTTTCTACCAGACTAAGATAACGTTCACGAGTAATCTCATAGCCACGGTTAAGCTTGGCCAGTTTTGCTTCAACTTCTGGTATAATATCAACTGACTTTTTCAGGGCTTCTACTTTTTTCTGCTTTTCCATTAGCTTCAGCTTTAATGTTTCAACTTCAACGCCCTGCCTGTGAAGGTCGGCCTTTAATTCCTGGTATACCGGATTCATCTCTAATGTATCGCCCGCGCCAATGTTCACAAATTCATCATCAGGACCGTCATCAGCTAATGTTTCAGCAATATTCGTTCTCAAAGCCTGAACATCTGGGTGTTGTTCTGTATATCGTGACAGCAGGGATTCAAGCTGTTCTCGATATTTTCGCAGTTTTAATACTTTCTTGGACCCATAGTTGTCGCCAAGCAATGGCATTTCACCCTTTATTTGCTTTTGCATTTCTGAATATCTTGTTTCCGCCAGCTGCAACTCGGAACGTATACTCTCTATCGCACCAAGTTCACCTTGCAGTTTGTTGTAATAGCCGCCCGTTTTATCGGGCATCAGGCCTACGTTTTCACGCTTGAATTCAGCCAGCTTCTCTTCTGCTTCAGATAAACGTTTTTCATATTCATCAATCTGCCGATTAAGAAAGACTTGCGCCTCTGCCGTATCAGTACGCGCAGAACTCAATGTGTTCTCAATCAATGTATTCAGCAATTTGGAAACAACTTTGTATGCGAGCTCTGCAGAGCTTCCTTCATAACTCAGCTCATATATGTCAGATTTCTTTTTCTGGGTTAATGTAATCGAACGAGCAAATTTTTCCACAAATCGATCCATTTCCTCAGGACTACTCTTATCCAGGTTCAGGTCCATATCTGTTGCTCGAATTACTGCTAACAGATTTTCCCGGCTTAACAAAAGTGGCCTCATGATAGCAAGCCCGGACTTTATATCTGACTCTACAGCAAGCCCTTTAAGAAGAGGTTTTATAATTGACTTGGTTTCAATATGTATGGTTGTCAGTGATGTATACCTGTCTGGTAATGCATATACGCCAACCCATCCAAGCAAAGCAACAATCCAGGCGATCACAAGTGCTGACCACCTGTATCCCCATACACCATGCAGATAGCTATAAACTAGTATTAACTGATCCTTCATTCTTTGATCACTCTTAATATTAATTAATACAACGCCTGCAAAAAATTTACAGGCACATAAAAGATTCTTAAACTGCTCAAAACTTATATTTTGCTTTAGTAGTAATGAGCCTAAGTGTTATATTAGTTGATAAAAATAAATATTCTTTTAATTTCATTGAATTAATGACTATTTTTATCACGGTCTCGCCAAACCATCCCTGCAGACACGAATATTGCGCCAAATAATCACCCGCATACTTATGATTTACTGTAAATCACCCTGATTATCGAGGCATTTATCCGTTCAATGAACTGAATAGATTTTTACGTCTACGCTCAGGTTTATCGTCCAGATATGTTGCGAATGCAAATACGGAAGCTTGCTGAATAGCATCCAGCATAAACAGCAGCTGCAACGCTTTAGTCCAATATTTTTAACAACTCGTTTACTGCTATACGTGAAAAACTGGCTCTTACTTTCCAATCTCTGGCATCTCAAGTTTCTTAACCAGGCTGTAAAGTGAAGGACGGCTTATACCCAGCGCTTCGGCTGCGTGAGTAACATTGTTATCGCAAATCGTTAAGGCGCGCTGGATAACTTCTCGTTCCACCTTTTCTTTGGCTTCACGTAAGTTTAATGATGGGGAATGATTTTCCTGCTCTGGAAAGCCAAGATCAGTTACCGAAACCTGCTTGCCTTCAGCAAGTACGACTGCACGTTTTATACGATTTTCCAGTTCACGCACATTGCCAGGCCACGCATAATTATCAAGTACTGCTCGCGCCGACTCGCTGAAACCGCGGAAGCTGCGTCCATTTTTCTCACTAAAATTATTCAGGAAGGTCCGGGCCAGCAATATTTTGTCGCCGCCGCGCTCACGCAAAGGAGGAATTTCAATCACGATTTCGCTAATTCGAAAATACAGGTCTTCTCTAAACTCACCCGATTTGATCATTTGATCAAGGTTGCGATGTGTTGCGCAAATGATTCGCACATCTACTTCGATAGTATTTCTGCCACCGATCCGTTCGATAACACGCTCCTGTAAAAAGCGTAACATCTTTGCCTGCAATGACATTGGCATATCACCAATTTCATCGAGGAAAAAGGTGCCGCCATTGGCGGTCTCAATCTTGCCTTTTATCTGTTTTACTGCACCGGTAAATGCCCCTTTTTCATATCCAAAGAGTTCACTTTCAAGTAAATTATCAGGTATCGCGGCGCAGTTTAGCGCCACAAAGGGTTTGTTTTTACGCGGACTCAAGTTATGCAGCGCTCTCGCAAACAGCTCTTTGCCTGTGCCGCTTTCACCCAGCACTAGTGATGTGGCTTCAGAAGGCCCAACTTTTTCCACAAGTCGACAGGCAGCCAGCATTTTTTCACTCGTGCCGACAACACCATCTAACGGTAAATCACGACCGGCCAATAGTAGACGCCGGTTTTCCTCTTCCAGTTCATATAAATGATATGCACGATCGACTATCAGACCCAACACTTCGGGCTCGATAGGTTTTTGATAGAAATCATAAGCGCCGAGCTGAATCGCTGCTAATGCATTTTGCCGGTCATCATTTCCCGTCACCACAATCACTTTGGTATGCGGCGCAATGCTAAGAATCTCTTTTAGTGCAGAAAGGCCTTCGCTGGCATTTGCAGTGTCCGGCGGCAAGCCTAAATCCAGGGTAACCACCGGCATACGATGTTGCTGCAGGAGCTCAATAGCAGAAGCACGGTCACCGGCAATATATACCTGGCAACCTTCAAAAGACCATTTTAGTTGTTTCTGCAATCCTGGATTGTCTTCAACAACCAGCAGTGGCTTTAATGTATTCTCTGCCATACCTAATATTCAAAATTCTCAAAACTAAATACTTTAAAATGCCCAGTTACTTATACATGTAAGCTATCTATATCATTATCATGTGATAAACTGGATGGAATGTATAAAGTGATTATAGACCCTTTTCCTGGTTTGCTTTGTATTTCGATATCACCACCCAGTTGACGTATAAACTCTCGGCCTTCATACATACCAATACCCATACCTGCATTACCCTTTGTTGTGTCAAAAGGTTTAAACAGGCGATTACGAATAAAATCCTCGTCCATACCATGACCAGTATCACTTATTCTGATAGCATGCATCTTTCCTGCCCTGGATAACGTTACGACAACTTCTCCATCATTGTCTGTCGCCTGCTGCGCATTATCTATCAGGTGTGTAAGTACATTTGCAAACCGCCCCTTTTCTAATGTCACCAGAGCGGAATCAATCTTTACTTCAAGTTTTGGCGCCGGTAATAGATGTTGTTTTGAAGTTATAACATTTGAGACAAGCTCTACCAGATCTACCATCACTTTCTTCTCATCCCGAGCCCGGCGGTCTCTTAATTGCGACAGCAAACGATTGATATCTGCCGCAGCGTTTTCAACGGTTTCAAATGCGTCCTTAATAAACTCAGGATTACTGTTATGCTTATTAGCATTAATCGCCACCAGTTCAAGCTCGGCAGCAATATTTTTTAAATCATGCACCATATAAGCGGAAAGTCGTGAAAATACTTCAAACTGTTTTGCCTCGGCCAGTTGTGCTGATGTCATTAAAACAGTCAAATAACTCGTGATCTGTTTTGCCGCGGTTTTTAATAAATCACGATCTTCCCAGTTAATTGCATGCTCGACCAGCGGTCTTGCCAGAACTACAAAACCCAACAAACTATCTATATCATGCAACGGAACAATCAACCAGGGTTCGTCAAGCGCCATCAGTCCCTCAGGTAGAAGCAGGCCATTATATTCGTCGGCATGGTTTTCATATTCCTTTAAATTAATAACAAATCCTTTTTCCCTGAGAAACTGAATTAAAGGCGAATCGTCAGCAACAAAATCGTCTACATACCTTGTCTGCCAGGTGCCGACGTTCTTATATCTGTTTTGATCATCACGTAGCCAGAGTAATCCTGCTCGAGCATCGACAATGCTCGCCATGGCTTCAATGGCTGTTTGATAGTGGTCCTTATTTTTTGCGTTATCATTTAAATCTTCAGTTAACCTTAACCACTCAATGCGATAATCATATTTATTCTTGTAAAAATGCTTAGCTAAAAATACTTTGATCCGTGCTCGAAATTGTGCTGACGATAAAACAACAAATAAAAAAACCACCGCCAGTGCCAAAAACATAACCTGACCGATTCTTCCCCAGCTGCCGCCGAATTCTCTTAAATAATAGCCAGCGCCAGCCATCGCTATAAGATAAAAGCCACCACCGACAATGACGGTTGTATTCAGGACTATATCTCTGGAAACAAATATATTAAGTGACCAGTTTTTATTTCGTGCCGAAGATACAACCAGTAATGGTACCGCCACTAAATTCACTATACCCCGTGCGACCCATAAATTCTGGTCTATGCTTCTAAACAATAAAGCATCGGCATACAGGTAAAAATCAAACGCGAATATTCCACCGGCGCCTAGAAAGAAATATTTGGTCGCCCAGCGAAAACGTGCTGAAGTGTTGCGGTAAAGCTGTTCAAGTATTGCCAGCACAGTTAGAGAGAGCAAAACATTACCTGTCATGCTTATAACATACTGACCAGATAAAACATAAAAAACGGCTATTATTTCATTAAATAATAAAAGCGATGCAAAGCCTACACTTACAGGTAACGCCCAGCGGATAAACTTTTGAAAACTTATATTTGGCTGCTTAACATCAGACAGCGCAACATCAAAAAGCTTCAGTAAAAACACATACCAGGCAATATATCGTATGATTTCTAATGACTGATAAACTAAAAGAAATGATTCATGATGAAGTGATATCTGAACTGCCACCAATGCCCAGCAGGCACTGATAAACATTGATATAAACAGCAATTTTCCCTGCAGACTTTCACGCCAGCTAAATAAGAGCAGCACGGCAAAAAAGCCGTATGCACAGGTCGCTCCCAGATAGCTATAAAATCCTAAATTCATCACACTAATCACATACCAGATGTTATCCAGAGCGACTTATTTACGATCCAAATAGGCTACTGTGCGCCTTTTCCAAGCATCACCACTTCTGCGGTTTGCAATAATATAAGCAAGTCCAGTAATAAACTGTAATTTTTAACGTAATATAGGTCGTACTGCAGCTTTTCAATACTGTCTTCCTCTGTATCACCGTAGGAATAACATATCTGCGCCCAGCCAGTTAATCCTGGTTTAACCCTGTGGCGCTCTTCATAAAAGGGTATTCTGTCAGCTAACTGTTTTACAAATTCAGGACGTTCAGGACGTGGACCAACAAAACTCATGTCGCCCTTTAATACATTAAATAGCTGGGGCAGCTCATCTAATCGACCTTTTCTGATAACCATACCTACTCGGGTGATACGTGAATCATTTTTTGAAGCCCAACGCGCAACACCGTCTTTTTCAGCATCGGTTACCATGCTGCGAAATTTATATATCTTGAATGGTACGCCATCTTGTTTAACGCGCGTCTGGCTATAGAGGATTGAGCCACGGAAACCGCTTTCTATAAGAATTGCAACGCTGACAATCAGCATAAATGGCAAAGCCAAGGGCAGCAACATCAATGCCACCATAATATCTACAACACGTTTTCTAATGCGACGAAACATTCCTGATCCAATTTGAAAACTGTCAGAAAGATAGAACCAGCTTGGATTTAACACATCAAGACGGACCTTGCCTGCGCGCCTTTCAAAAAACGTCACCATGTCCAGTATATTGATACCACTCATTTTGCATTCAATGAGATCTTTTGTTGAAAATCCTTTGGATCGCCGGTCGTCCACGGCGATAACTATTTCATCAATATCCTGCTCTTCGACATATTCAATCAAAGGGATATCCAGTCTGATGGTATTTCCACTGTCGTCATCTTCGTCGCCAGGCATAGCGACATACGCAACAATATTCAGGCCTCGAATTTCACCTGTGGCTCTTGCATCACGTATACACCTTGCTCTTTTGCCTGCGCCAAGTACCAGTACACGCGTCCACATACTGTGTTCTTTGACTATCTGCCTGTAGAACAGACGAACCACGGAGATAAGTACACAACTTATTAATACCGCTATTATTAATGTGCCCCGTCCAAGAAAAAAACTTGGCACAAAATAATAACTGACTCCCAGCGGAATCAGTCCAAGCAACAGACCACTGGCGATACGCAACATCAGCAAGTTTAGAAAACGGCCCGCCTGACGTTGATAGATACCGAAAGCCACAAGACAAAGCTGCATCACAATGGCAAAAACCAGTGCTTTTGGGATGAAATCTTCGTAATTAAATTGCCATGCAGAATTCCAGTACCGAATTTCAAAAGCCAGGTAAAGTGAGGAGATCAATACCATAAATTCAATTACTGCTAACACAACAAATTCTGTTGGTATGTAGTATTTGAATAACTTTGTAGAATGACGAAAAAACTTTACGGTGCCCATAAATAGCAACCAAACATTTACCTAAAATTTATAATTTCCACGACAACAACTTGCCCCCACAGCACCAAATATGAAGCTTGATTAAAATAGTAGCACTTCTTGGCAATATAACCAGTTTAACGCCATTATCTTTGCCTTATTTTAAAGTTATATTGCTAACCAATATTTTCATCCACTCATTGAACTTAGTGGAATATAAAGTAATGCCGGCAATATGTTTCATATCAAGCTCACGCTCCACCGGACCATGCCTTATAACATTCAATGGAATTTCAAACTCATTGTAACCATGCTGTACCGTAAGATTCATATTAAAACGGTCGGAATATTCCAGATTGTGTGTTTTGTCATGAACACGTAGCACCACATTGACATTACTATCATTGTCTGATTTAACGCTAAAATTCAATGTACGATAACCTGACCAGTCAGGCTCAGGCTCTATTATAGAAATACCAGGATATTCCCCTTTATCATAATGCATAAAACTGGCACACCAGCTTGCATCAATGTCCATAATCACAGGGAAAGCCTTAAATCGTTGTAGGTAATCCCAGCTCAAACGCATCAATGGAGTCATTCCTGCCAGAAAAAAACTGGCTCCGCCAATAACCAGAAAAATCGCTATTATTTTTCTATGTGGTATATTTTTTACTGCAGTAGATGCATGCAGGCAAAGCCCTGCCAGGATACCTAAAACATTTCCATAAATATCAGCCAGACTGGCCTCTCTTTGTACCATGGTTTGCAGCAGTTCTATTGCAATGCCGAGCAGAAAGCCAATAGCAACTACATAGATATAAGTGATTATTAGACTAGAGTAATGCGCCCTGGCTTTGACTTCAGCATAAATAATAAATGACAGGAAAACAAAGAGTATCGTATGGCCGCTATTAATAAGTTCACGCCACCATAAGCTGCCTAGATGTAATGGTGGTGCAAAGAGCAGCGTAATAATAGCTGCCGATGCTATATATTTATAAATATTATTCCCGGCTGACACAGAATTAGAATAATGCCATCCATGTCACATTAACATTTACAGCCAATCACATAGCTGATAAATGTTTCAGGCCATTGACATATTCACCTAATGCACGCCTGGCAACGGGAGTTAACAGGCCTTCTTTATGTAATTCAACGATGACCAGTAATGTATCACCACCACCGATTTTATGTTTGTTTTTTAGCCCAGCATGTAAAAACAATCGATGGCATATAAGATTTATTAACCGAGGCACACCGTTACTAAACTTGTGTATAAGATTGCAAACTTCGTCTGTATAAACAGGATCATTGTTCCAGCCAACACATTTCAATCGGTGAGAGATGTAACCCGCTGTTTGTTCAAGATCCAGGGATTTTAATTCTGCTGCGGCAATCAAACGCTGCTGCAACTGTTCCAAGCCTGGCGACCTGATAATGTCCATCAAAGGTTCCTGGCCAACAAGAAAAATCTGCATTAGCAGCTGGGTATTATGCTGAAGGTTCGAGAATAGTCGCAGTTCCTCTAATAACTCAGGCGGCAGGCCCTGCGCTTCATCAACAATTAAAATAACACGCCTGCCAGCTTCATTTTGTTGAATTAAATATTGTTTAAACACTCTCATAGCATTTTCTGAGCGATCGATATGCAAAGAAAATGCATCTGTAACCATAGCTAACAGTGTGCTGGAATCCATTTGCACATTTGTTATAACACCGACCTGCGCCTGAGACCTGTCTACCTCTGCTATTAGAGAAGCAATTAATGTTGTTTTACCCGTGCCAGGTGCTCCGGTAATAGCAACAAGACCTTCACCCTGACTAATGGCGTATTTTAAATACGATTTGGCATCATTATAGGTTTGATGGCCAAAAGAAAAACGATAGTCAGGGCTCAAACGGAATGGTTGACCATCCAGATTATAAACTGACTTGTATATATCGAGCATCGTTATAACTCCCGGCCAATGCCCGAGATAGTAAAGTGTTCAACTTCTGGTGCGATAATAAGGTCCACCTGAAAACATATAACCTGACATAACAAATATGTAATGTAATGCTTTAGACTATAGCCTCCAATTTAAAAAAAACAAAGGTATCGCCTAAATTGAGATATCCTTTAGAATCGTAAGTTATACCAGTGGAACAAGCCCGTATAACACGAAAACGAACAAGGATAAAAAAACAACGACAAAAGAAAGTTTTTTAGCATCATCATGTTTTTGTACATTATTAACGTTATTTTCCATTTTGAACCTCTTTGATGAATTTAGTTAGTTTTTAGTAGCAAGAAACAATTAGCATATTACATGCCAGGCTACTTAAGTCATTGTTAATAAAGATAAAAAGATTCAGTTAACATAAATAGTGGCTAAAATATATACACAAAATGCTAAAAGCAGCACAAATAATGTAATGTTTTTCGACAAAAACCGTCATCAACTTAACAATAAGTTAGAAAATGATCTGTAATCACTGCCAGCAGGTAAATATTGAGCAAATGGTCGCCATTTTATTTATATATATGTAAATAATATCGACACTAATTGTATAAGCCTTTATAGTTGCTCCTACCAACCGTCAAAAAAATATATTTACACAACAATTACCCATATTATTTCTGAGCATATTCAGGGAATATATAGAAATAACGAGGGTATGTTAAAGACATGCTAGAATGGCGCTGTGCTGAATGCGCCCGTAGCTCAGTTGGATAGAGTACAGGCCTCCGAAGCCTGTGGTCGGTGGTTCAAATCCACTCGGGCGCACCAATTTTGATTTTATAACCTGATATTTTCAGGATCCGGATTCACGCACTTCAACCAGGTGAATCCATCTTCAAGGCGTTCGAACAACTCAACCTCGTAACCATGATCTTTTGCCAGCGACTGGTGCAATCTTGCCAGGCGTATGATTTCTGGATGCCTAAATACCAGGGCTGTCCGAAATCTTCCAACATTAGCGCCTATGCCTGTATTGAATTCCGCAATCCTTTTAATATCATCATCTGTTACATTAACCGACTGCACATCGTCGTCGTAATAAAGCTGGGCAAAGCCTTCTTTCACTTCACCGACATTTCGGCTATCAATTTGCCAGAAAATACCATTGATAAAACTTTGAAGTTCAATAACACCGCTCATCTTGCCGACGATCAAAGTGCCATTATTATAAACTTTACTGTCAAACATGATTCAGGTTTAGACCGTTATGATTCCAAACAAATATTAAGGAAACTCTGATTAATTCAGAGTTTCCGCGGCACATGAATGTGCCGCCATTTTTGATGGCTATAAGCCATTGAAAATGAAGAAAACCGGAAATCGCATTTTCGGTTTTCGTGGTCTGAAAATTCCTGGATGGAATTATTCAGACCTTCCTTAAGCCAGTTTATTAAATTTATTTATTGTTAGCCTGCCAATCATTTTTATAACCCGCATCATCACCGGTCACTGCTGGTAAATACTGCCTGAAGATCGGATCATAGCGGTGAGCGTCATTATATATGACACCTTATAAACGCTTATTAACGTATAAATAACAAACCGCCCGATAACAGACTGAAAAAATATAGCATATTCTTCGTCAGCTAAATATAGATAAATAACGGTTTCTTAAGCTTATGGTTAAACGCAAACACTTACGCTTCAATAATAAAATAATCCTTCAGTCTGTTGTGCTCGAGACCATTAAGCAACTGGTCAACCCCCGCCTCTGCTGTTCTTATCAAAGCTTAAAGGTACTTTTTGTAGATTAATAATTAATCAGCATTGCCTTAAGCAACCGGTTACTGTTGCATAATGCAATCATGATAATGACGCGCAGCACCTTACTCCATTTTCATTTTTACTGCTGGCTGTTTTTCAATGGCCCATTGATGCATTGAGCCATCGAACAGTTTAACTTTTTTATTTCCGATCAACTCACTGAAAACGAACCAGCTGGCGGACGCTAATTGACCACTGTTGCAGTAGGTAATAATATTTGCATCGCTGTCTACTCCAAGCTCCTCTGCCATCTGTAGTATGTCTTCTGTAGCAGTGAAATAAACTGCTGAACCATCTGTAGTAAGCAATTCGCTGGGGAATATTTTTGCGCCAGGGATATGCCCCTTTTTTCGAACATAGGGCCGCTTGATTACACCAAGATAATATCCGAGGCTACGGGTGTCCAAAAGCACTGTTCCTTCATCTTTAATCGCATTTGTAACATCATCACTGCTAGCCAGCAACGAATTACGCTCTTCGCTAGCAACCCAGTTGCCTCGTTTCGGCCGAGTATTTTCAATACTTCCCGGTTTTTGTTCCAGCAGCCACTGCTTTACACCGCCATCAAGAATGGCAATATTATCAAAACCAAAATATTTAAGCTGCCAGTACAGTCGGGTAGCGAGCGTTATGTCACTGTTGCTGGCACCATAGCTGGTTATTATGACAATGTCATCGTTATTGACACCCCAGGACTGCATTAGATCTTCAAATTCTTTTTTTTCCGGCAGCATATACCTGATATTACGCCCATCAATTTCCCTGCTGCTACGAATGTTGAGAAAATCGACCAGCACTGCACCGGGAATATGCGCGCCGGGGCGAGACAGCTTTAAGTCGCCGGTAAATCTTTTCCTGACCAGTACCGCCTTACGTGTAAAACTGTCGATATCTTCACGCACATCCAGAATTTTCACTTTATCCAGATTCTGCTGCAGCCAGTCTGTATCAACCAGCGGTCCGGGCAGCGTGACAGACAGGTCATGTGCATTAACAGCACGGCATAACAACAGCAACGCTATTAGCATATAAAACCGTAATAAGAGAAATGCCGTCTGCATGCTTATCCTAATTCCCTCTGAGTCTGTTCATTGTTATTGTTCAGTTCCGATACCGAAGTGCTCCTGTCCAAAAGGTAGTTCTCCAGCATTCGCGTTATATCGATATCCTGCGCTGAAAGTTGATAGATTTCCCGATCCTCCAATATCTGTTCGCGGCTTTGGCCTGCAGCGAACTGTTGTAACTTTTTATCTCTGCTGACAAGCAGAGAATATAGATCTTCACAATAAAGCTGTAGCAGAACCTCCAGCCATCTGGCGACCAGGTTTTGCTGCGTACTTTTCGCAGAGATATATTGAAGCTGCCGACGGAAATCGGTGGTCACTAACCAGGGACCGTCTGACACCCAGCGGTTAACCGTAAACCATTGCAAGGCCTGGCCTTCAGCATCTATGCTCAAACCTGCCACATGCGCCCAGTGCTGGTTGCCAATGTCGGTAAACAGGTGAAAGTGGCCATGTTCATTTTTGTGCATCGGCGTCGATTCATGGCAGTGATAATAAGCTCGCCAGTAGCCGCCCGCAAAATTCAGGCCGTTCTCAGGGTAGTGGCGCTCCGTTTGCAGTTGATTAACATTCGCCAGCAATGTCAGTACTGGATTGGTATGCTCTGCTGCCATCGCCTGCAGCAGCTCAAATAGCCTAACCGACCAGTAAGTAAAATGCTCAGCTGAAGTAATCATGAGTTACAGTGAACAGGGCGAGACAAACCTGTCTGCAGTTGCTGGCTTGCTACAGTCACTGCTATTTTCTGCGGGGATATCTTCACCCTCATCAATGATGATAACTGCCTGATGACTGGCCAGCTGCTCCTTCATCAGATCCTCTGGTTCAGGCAGACGCTGCCGGGTGTGGTCAACAGCAACCGCTATAGCAGCAGCACTAATCGCCGTACCGAATATAATTCGTGCCTGTTTATGTTTCATAATACGTTCCCCATATCGCTCGGCCTATGCATGAGACACCATAGGTTTATCAAGCTTTAGCCAGATGCGTATATATACGCCGGCAATACCACCACAAAATGCAGCGACCAGCCACAACCAGCCATGCAGGCTACCGCTGGAAACACCCGCCACCAGGGCACCGATATTACAGCCAAAACTTAAGCGGGCACCATAACCAAGCAGCAGCCCGCCAACAATTGCCGTCATTATTCTTAAACCAGAAAGCTTCATTGCAGGCGCAAATTTGTCTGCCAGTGCAGCAGCCAGTAAGGCTCCGAGAATAATGCCAAAATCCATCAGTGATGTGGTATCAGCCAGCACGCTACTCTTGAGGGAATGTGCAGTATAACCGCTGCTCCAGTAAGCCCAGCTGCCGGGGTCACCGCCCACTGCGGACCACAATTTTGCTCCCCACAGACCGAAAGCATAAGTAACGCTCCACGGATGCCCGGCGACAATCAGAGTGGCAAGATTCAGCAGCGCCAGTGCGAATACTCCCCATAACAGCGGCCACTGGCCATGTATTAGACGCTGGTTGAATTCTTCGGCGGGCACATAAAACGCTACCGGATCAACGCTGCCTTTACGTCTTAACTCCAGTACCCTTACCACTGTGTATAACACACCAAGTACGATTATCTGCAACACGAGCGCCTGCCACCAGCCAAAATACTCAATCACAGAAATACTCCGGAAACCCGGCAATGACAGCCACCAGTGCAAATGTGCCGAACCCAGTGTGGCGCCGACAATAAAAAATGTCAGCGTAATCAGCATATCAATCTGTCCCTGCCCCATGGTATACAGTGTGCCTGAGCCGCAGCCGCCGCCCAGCTGCATGCCGATACCAAACAAAAATGCTCCTACTAGCACCGAAGTGCCAACTGGAGCCAGTGCCGCACTGGCCTGAAACGAAGGGAATACCTGGCCCAGTAGCGGAAAAAACAGCAGTGAAGTCAGTCCCAGCAAAAATATATGTGCACGCACGCCTTTGCCGTCACGCTCGCGGATAAACATTCGCCAGCTGCCGCTAAAACCAAATGCTGCATGCATCAAAGTGACACCAAGCCCAACACCGATAATGAAAGTTAAATACTGTAGACCAGCAATCGCCTGCTGCACAAACAGCGCAATAGCGAAAATTGCAAGGCTCGCCATTAACACAACGGTCTGGTCTGTTGATTTTGATCTGACGGCTGATTTCATCTGAATAACCTGAAATACAATCCATAAATGATAACCACTAAATACAAAGGCCGCAAATTAGCGGCCATTGTTTTATAAATACTACACTGCTTATTTTGTAAAATACATGTAATCTTTATCAAGCGAATAAGTCCATGGCAAATTAGAATTCTTCCAGCCGTTCACCATGCGTTTACCCTTGTTTTCTCCTTCTTTCACTTTATCACCCTCATAACCATCAACGACTGTGTACACGCTGGTATAACCCTTTTCTGCCAGCATATCGGCCGCGGTTGCACTGCGCTTGCCAGAACGACACATCAAAATAACCGTATCCGACCTGGTCAGGCCTTTTTTCTTCAACGCTGCATCAATATCTGCCACAAAATTTTCATTTTTAGTTCGTTTGTAACGGTGCTTATGGTCATCCCATGCAGTGGTATCCATAAACACCAGTGGCACGTGAGCATCCATCACCGATACCGCACCGAGGTAATTCAATTCGGACGGAGTGCGTATGTCTACAAACAGCGTTTTATCCATGTTTTCCATGGTTTTCTTATAAGCCTGCTCAGCTGTCAGGTACAGACCTAGCCTGGTCTGTTTGTGCTTGTTTAATGTGGACCAGTCATCCGCTATCGCCGCATGAGAAATCACGCTTAATGCTGCGATTGCTAAAAACGATGTAAATATATATTTGAGTAATTTTATGCTCATGGGATTTACCTCTATTAGTTATTAATCTTATGCCCGTGGAAATTCAGCTTGAGGAAATTTTCTGCAGGCAACTTTCTCTTTGTCGAACCAGTTGTTAGTCAACGGCTTGTACCAGCTTCGCTGGCTCCTTTCATAAGGCGGGATAAAAAAATCAAGCATGCTACACTGTGCTGTTAACGCCCTGAGCGCATGAATATTACCCTGCTCTGGCGTTAACAGCGCAACGTCTCCCGGTTTCAATACTCGATGCATGGCAAGCTCCAGCTCTACAATATCCTGATCGCCACCATTTTTTTCTCTGCTGTTATTCCCGGAGTTTATTTCATCAAACTGCCAGACCTCCGTCTCGCCGCTGATAATTCTTAGCATACCGCTAGCGCCAGGATGATCATGCAACGGAACCGGCTGATCGTTATTGATACTTAATATACCGCCATTTATGTTACTGTCCTTTATTAAGCGCTGCCATAACCAGTATTGATTTCCTGACTCATAAGCAGCATCAACAGCATGTTTAAATTCGGCCGATTCAATATCAAGTTGCGTTAAATACATACGGCCTTGCGCAGCAACTGTCTGTTGACTGATAAGACCACTGGCATTAGCCTTGGCTAATGCCGCCATTTGAGAACGACACTTGGTCCAGTTGATTGCGGCATCAGGGTAGCTGTTTAACTGCTGGCTTTGGCTGTCCAGTAAGGCATTACTCGCATTCACCCGGCCCGTGAACAAAGCAAATGCTGTTGTAAGCAACAGTTCTCGCCGAGTCATCAAATCAGGCATTTTCCATCACCGCCTCGCCGTAAACACTTTCGTCCTGCTTGCTAACTTTTTGTGATTGGCCGCTCGAATTACTCATTCCTTGTGTAAAACGCTCAAAGCACGCAACAGTCAACTCATCATTGGCTTTTGTCATCAGTTCCCTGAGGCCGAACCCGGTCAGTCGTATGCCTCGATCGACGCTCCAGCAAAACAGCCCGGCTATCGCCAGACCATACGCCAGCTCCACCAGGGTCAGCACTGTCGGGTGATGCGGGAAAACATCAGGCATGTGTTTTATTCTGGTAATGGTTGTGTCGCGTGCAAGATCTACCCAGAAATCGACATTCAGTGTATAAGGCAGGTAGCCCAGCTCTGCAGTTGCACTGTTTTGCTGTCCCATATAGACGTAGCCGATACGCATTTTGCTCATTATATTAAACGCCACAAAACCTGCTGGAAATACCGTGGTGAGATACAACGGGGATGCCGTCAACCCTGGGCTGGCCGCCAAGGAAATGATGTGTCTGGCAGCCGGCGGCAAAACGTGTAGCAAAACAGAAAGTAAAACTACCCATTATCGCGATTACCAGCTGCCTAACAGGATACTTCACCCAGCCTCGTGATTCACCCTCGGTATATGCGACCAGCCAGGCACCGTTAACCACACCAAAGATAATCCAGTGCACATTGGGATCGTATACTCGCCACCACCGCTCAATCACCGGCGCCACGGATTGTTGAAATGCAGCGGTCATTTCAACCAGCCCGGGGGGAAACCGGCAGGTTTTTGCAGAACGAAATAGTTCATAATTTCAGCGACGCCGATGAAGACACCGCTTACCCATAAAGGCCTCTGCCGGCGTAACCTCAACTTTGGCAAACCTGACAAATCTTGCCTCCGTTACCTAACCATCAGGGTAAATTAACAGCCGCCTTCCTCTGAAATACGCACAACGATTTTTTCAAACTTGCGCCATGCGTCCTTGTTTTCCACGTCTAATTTAATCGCATTGCGGTATGCTTCCAGTGCCAGTGACAATTTTCTCTTCTTTGTCAGCCTGTCTCCCTTGTCGATACAGTCACTGGCTGAACTGCAATCGACTTTAAACTCTGCAGCCTGTGTCAGCGGTATATAAAATGATGCCATCACAGCTACTACCGCTACTATCACCAGCGCATTTTTTAATTTCATATGCATACCCTCTGCATAAAGTTAATTTTAAAAAACTATAAATTTATAACAACCATAAATAGATGATTTTGATAAATATCAAGTTACATGCATTAACTATTAACTCTGTGCCAGTTAATCGTTTGCTTATAAGTAAACCTAATTTGATAAATTATATTAATATTCATTAATTTATTGAATTTATTCATATTTCAGAAATCGAAAACATAACAATGCTATAACTCACTCAAGGTAGTTATACATTATAAAGGAGCGCGCTATGAACAAAATCACTATTATCGGCGCTGGACGTGTTGGCGAATTTACCGCTCAATTTATCGCAGCCAGAGATATGTGCCAGGAAATAGTGCTTCTGGATGTTCGCAAGGGTACAGCTGAAGGTGCCGCACTCGACATTCGGGCAGTTGCCCCTGTTTTTAACTACGATACCGAACTTACTGGCGGCACTGATTATGCTTTGATGCTGGACTCGGAACTCATCATAATTACTGCCGGATTGCCGCGCAAACCTGGCATGTCACGCTCGGATGTTTTATCCAGCAATATTCCTATCATCAACGGCATTATCGACAACACGATGAAATACGCGCCCGATGCGATTTTATTATTTGTGACTAATCCGGTTGATGTTATTACCTATCATGCATATATAAAAACCGGCTGGCCGCGCAATCGAGTATTCGGTCAGGCAGGCGTACTCGACTCCAGCCGCATGGCGAGCTTTATTGCCATGGAAACCGGTTATTCCAGTATTGATATCAACGCCATGGTACTGGGCGGCCATGGTGACACCATGGTGCCGATGTTACGCTATACCACCATATCAGGCATACCAGTGAGCAACTTTCTCAGTCAGGACAAACTCGACAAAATTATTGAACGTACCCGCCAGGGCGGTGCTGAAGTACTGGCTTTACGCCAGATCAGCAGCGCCTATGATGCGCCGGCGGCCTCGGTTGCTGAAATGGTTGATGCGATTGTTCACAATCGTCAGCGAATATTGCCTACGGTCTGCATGCTCGAAGGTGAATATGGAGAGGAAGATATTGCGATTGGTGTCCCTGCTGTATTAGGCAAGAACGGTGTTGAGAAAATTATTGAGCTTGACATGAACAAAAATGAGCAGGCGATGTTTCATCACTCAGCCTCTCTGGTAAGACGGGAGCTGGATCTATTGAAAACCTTGTAGTGTGATAATTACAAAGCCACCCCTGTGAGCAAATACATCAGCTCGAAAGGGAAACGCGTTACCATCAAAATCAGACAATATACCAGAGTTTATCATGGTTGAGGCCGCTCAAATGTCCATTGCTTATCGTCTGACAGGGACTTGCTAAACTTATAGCCACCCATCTTGAATTTCTTTATATCCTCCGGCTTTTCAACCCGATTGCGAATAATATAATCGGCCATCATGCCGCGTGCGCGTTTGGCAAATATGGCCACCACGCGGGTTTTCCTGTCTTTTGTTTCTTTAAAATTAATCGTTAACAGGCGGCCGGCCAATAATTTCGGCTTAACCGATTTAAAATATTCATTAGATGCAAGATTAACCAGTACAGGCTCTTTCTGTTTTTTAAGCTTTTTATTCAAACTTTCCGTAATACGATCACCCCAGAACTGGTAAAGGTTTTCACCGCGATCATTGTTTAATTTTGTTTTCATTTCCAGTCGATAGGGCTGAATTAAATCCAGTGGCCTTAAACAGCCGTATAGTCCGGATATAATCCTGAGATGATCCTGTGCATAGGCATAATCATCTTCAGTAAACTTATCGAGATCCAGGCCACTATAAACATCGCCTTTAAATGCGAAAATTGCTTGCTTGGCATTTTTTGTTGTAAACGGTGTGTTAAACATTTTATAGCGATTTACATTTAATTCCGCGATATTTTCACTAACTGTCATCAGCTCCTGCAGCTGTTGACTGTTAATTTTTTGCAGCGCCTTTATCAGTAATTCGGAGTCTTTCAGGTCAGCAGGTTTACTGTATTTTTTGGAAAGGCCGGGTGTATCAAAATCCTGACTTTTTGAGGGCGACAAGGTTATTAACATAATTATCTCAACAGTCTGTTACAAACAATGTGGCGATATTATAGTGTATCCACACTCTCTCAGAATCTATTTTTGTTTTCTTGCTCGTGGGTGTGCGCCGTCATAAACATCGGCGAGATGTTGAAAATCAAGGTGTGTATATATTTGCGTGGTACTTAAATTTGCATGACCAAGCAGTTCCTGTACTGCACGCAAGTCATTGGATGACTCAAGAATATGCGATGCAAATGAATGGCGTAACATGTGCGGATAGACATTAGTATTCAACCCCTGGGTGAAAGCCATTTTCTTTAATCGTTTCTGGATATTGCTATTACATAAGCGCCTACCGCGCTGGCTAATAAACAGTGCGGTTTGATTTTCGTTAACAATAATATCGCGTTGTTTCAGCCAGCTGTTGAGTGCATCTTTTGCTTTGCGCCCAAAGGGTACCCGGCGCTGTTTCTGGCCTTTGCCTGTGACCCTGATTACCTGCAACTGCCAGTCTATATCCTGTAAATCAAGTCCGCTCAGTTCCGACAGACGTAATCCGCAGGCATACATTAATTCCATCATGGCCCGATCCCTTACTGTTATAGCCCTGTTCGTCAAGCTGTCCGGTTTCATTGCAACAGACCCTGAGCGGTCTTCTAATAACTGGTTAATTTCATCGACATTTAATGTTTTAGGCAGTCTCTTTGCCGCTTTTGGTGCTGGCACACCAACCGCAGGATTATGCGTCGCGCGATGAAAACGGCACAGAAAATTGAACAGGCTTCTAATGGATGACAGCCAGCGCTGCAGGCTTTTACCCGATAAACCCCTGCGATGCAGGCTGGCAACGCATTGCCGGATATCCGCCTGCTTGATATTGTCCCAGTTAACCTCCTGCTGTTCATCAAGGCCATGGTCATGGATAAAATGTTCAATATCGCGACGATAGGCTGAAACAGTATGCGGCGAGTAACGCCGCTCAGACTGTAGATAACTGTAGAACCTTTCCAGTTCGGATTTTAGTGTTTCAGTGCTCATTCGCTGTTAAGCATTCGAAGACTGACTTTCAAGATGCACTGCAAGCGAAGCACTGATCAGTTCTCCAATCTGGGAAAGAAAATCTGTTGCCTTGGATGACTCAAAACGTTCTTTGTTATTTGCGCCCAAACCGATCAGACCAAGATCAGCACCCGCCACCAATGGAATAATGGCGACAGATTTGACGCTGTGCGCATTTTCATTAAACAGGAAGGCTTTTTGTAATTCTGTTGATTTGCCGCAAACAGGATTTTTATGTTGAAGCATGGTTTTGAAAGCATTCAGTGCCTCATCATTTACATCAGCAAATAATCCGGCGCACTGTTCAATGCGCTGTTTATCCACACTGAACAGTTTGATGACTGCATGATCTGCGGCTAGCTCGTCTGTTAATACAGCTAATACAATGCTGACAACATCATCAAGGTCGTGTGCTGTAAGTAAATTAACTGTCAGATTATGGCGGCTTCGGGCCAGGCGCTCATTATCACGTGCAATATTCATCAGTTCACGAAGACGATCGTCCTTTGCCTGATTTTGCTTGCGCAATACTGCCACCTGCCTCTCAATCAATGAGACCGCCACGCCTGTTTGATGTGATATTTCAAGGATGCTGAGCAGCTCCGGGTAACGCTGTAATATATCCGGGTTTTCGCGGATTAAGTTGATAAGTTCCAGATCGGTTGCAAGCTGCTGCTCGCGCTCCGCGGAAATTGTTTCAGTATTCAATTCCTTTTTTATTGCTTTCGTTGCAGTTATTATTTTACTCAAAATTTATTTTCCCATGAAAAACAGTTGTTGCCGGCCCAGTCATAAACAGGTGCTCTCCTTCACCTGACCAGTTAATTGTTAAACTACCACCTTTGAGAAACACCGTCACCTGCTCATTTAATTTACCAAGCAAACGTCCAACAGCCACTGCCGCGCAGGCACCCGTTCCACAAGCCAGTGTTTCTCCGGCTCCCCGCTCATAAACACGCAGGCGAATCTCATCACGGTTAAGGATTTCCACAAAGCCGACATTTACACGCTGTGGAAATTGTTTATGGCTTTCTATCGCAGCACCGATTTTCTCAACATCGGCCAAATCAACATTGTCTACCAGTAAAACAGCGTGCGGATTTCCCATTGATACAGCACCTATAGCATATTCAGTGCTATTCACTATCAGATCATAGGTTTTTGCCTGTTTATCAGTTAAAAATGGTAATTTATCCGGCTGAAACGATGGCACGCCCATATCAACCGATACCTGGTTTTTTTCAACCTTCAGTTCAATCAGGCCACCCGCTGTTTCTACCGGAATAATCGTTTTATCCGTTAAACCCTTATCTCTGACAAACAATGCAAAACAGCGGGCGCCATTACCACACTGTTCCACCTCACCGCCGTCCGCATTAAAGATTCGATAACGAAAATCAGCGGCTGGATTAGTCGATTCTTCTACCAGCAGCAGCTGATCACAGCCGATACCAAAATGGCGGTCAGCCATTGCCCGGATCTGCTCCGTGTTTAAACTGATTGTCTGTGTAATAGCATCGATAACAACGAAGTCGTTACCTAAACCATGCATTTTTGTAAATTCAATCAGCATTGATTTTAAACTGCCTGCTCACCAGTACTTATGATTATTTTTACAAGCATACCGATAAATAACAAAAGTTTATAGATAAATATTAACATTATTTTGAAATAATCTGAGTAACCATATAATTTTCTGTTTCATTGCCAATTATCTATATAATGCTATTATTAGTCACCTGTCTAACTTATAGCATGTATCGAAATCATGAACAGCACATATCTTGCCGATAGCATCAAATCTTTTCAGGATGAAATTATTCCTACAATTCCACAAAATAGCCTGAATATCATGATGTCTGAACTTGAGGCTCTTATCGCTGCTGGTATTGCTGAAAATTCAATGAACAAGGGCGACTTCTTCCCCGAGTTTGTGTTACCAAACGCCAATAATGACTTGCGTTCATTAAATAACTTTCTTTCCCATGGGCCACTGGTAATTAGTTTCTACCGTGGTGCATGGTGTCCCTACTGTAATCTTGAAATTAATGCATTACAAAAAAGTCTGCCCGATATTATCGCAGCAGGCGGCCAGCTGGTGGCTATTTCACCTCAAACACCGGATAAGTCTGCAGATCAGATCAGTATCTCCAGGCTAACCTTTGAGGTATTGAGTGATGCTGGCAACAAACTGGCCAAAGACTGCGGCCTGGTTTTCGCCTTGCCAGAAGCTTTACGTCCAGTTTACCAATCATGGCAAATTGATATACCTGGGTTTAATGGTGACAACAGTTTTGAGTTGCCAATCCCGGCTAGCTATATCATTGATACTGACGGCAAAATTCACTACGCGTTTGCAGAAATGGATTACACCAAACGCCTGGAGCCATCCATTATTATTGAACAGTTAAAATCTCTTTGATATCTTCGTCTATAATTCAATCACCATTTTGTTTAAACAAAATAAGGCCAGCACTCTGAATAATAAAACCGCTTCTAATGAAGCGGCTTTATTTTCACCGGCCAGCAGTAATTCAAGTATTTCCTGATTTACTTACCCGGCACCGTCGTCAAGCCAAGAATTTCCCAATCCTGCATACCGCCGCGGTACCATTTAATTTTGTCTGCCGGGTAGCCAAGTTTCAGCAGGTTTCTAATATTATTTGGTGATTGGCCGCACCACATACCATTGCAAAACATTACCACCGTTTTCGCGTTAGTAAAATCCAGCGAATCATCATTTTCTTTAACACCAAATTCGTTTTCCATTATTTCAAGAATAGAAATCGGATCTGCGCCCTTAACCGGGTTTAATGATGTCCATGGAATATTCCTGGCACCTGGAATCGTGCCTTTCTTCACCCAGTCAGGCGTGCGAGAATCAATGACTAAAATAGTATCGTCACCGGCACTCATCCTGGAAAGATAATCAAGCATTTCGATTTCTGCGATGGTTTCAACACCGGGTGCTACCACTGCCGGCTGAATACAAAATGGAGGACAGGGACGTGATGTTTTTGCAAATGCAGGATTAACGGTATTTTTATTATCCTGGTTACGGGTAATCTTAACCTCTTTGCCATCATGTTTAACTGTTACATCCATTATATCCTTGGTAATACCAACTGGTTTGTCTGCACTGGCATTGGCACAAAAAACAAGGCTAGCAGCAAAAACAGCAGTTATTATTTTTGATTTTTTCATAAGTCTCCTCAATATATTTATCTGGCAAATATTTCACGCTTAACAATAGTAAACAAGTTAGCTTTCAATCCTTGTTATTAAAGGTTATTCACATTCAGGCTCTTCCTCTTGTCCTTTTTTGTCTCCGTCCTTTTTGTCTGCAGTCTCGCCCGTTTCTTGATTAAACACACTGCAGGTGGCAGCAATGTCGTCAACAACTGCTGCAGAAGAAGGTGTATAAATACCCAGCAGCAGTAAAAATACAAATAAATTTGTTAACATGCTCATTGCTCACGCCCTGATCCGATTGATTATGACAATGCTAGATTAGCAGAAAAAACCGGCAGAGATAACCAATTAAAATACGGGATAATGCAATTGTAACGATACTTCTATGGTCAGCCGTCTAACAGGCTTTCATTAGCAAAAAGTTGCTCTACTGTTTCACGTTGGCGGATTACCTTGTATTTGCTGCCATCAACCATTATTTCTGCAACTCGCGGACGTGAGTTATAGTTTGAGCTCATACTAAAACCATAGGCGCCAGCCGAGCGTACGGCCAGACAATCCCCCTGCTCGATAGCCAATTCTCTTGCTTTGCCAAGAAAATCTCCCGTTTCACAAATCGGGCCAACCACATCATAGGTTTTAGTCTGTGCCTGTAAATTTTGTGCAACCGGTTCAATTGCCTGCCAGGCATCATATAAAGATGGCCGCATTAAATCATTCATCGCCGCATCGACCACAGCAAAATTTTTATCCTGGTTATGTTTTATATATAAAACCCTGGTTAGCAAAATACCGGCGTTGCCAACAATCGCGCGCCCCGGTTCGACAAGAATCTCAAATTCCCTGCCATTCAGGCGCTGTAATAACGCAGCCATCTGTTCTTCAGGCAGTGGTGGCATTTCATTCTTGTAACGAATCCCCAGACCACCACCCAGATCCAGATGATGCAACTGAATATTTTTTTCTGCCAGGAGGTCAACCAGCGCCAGCACCCGATCCAGCGCATCTACAAATGGCGCAACATCTGTTAACTGTGAGCCGATATGGCAATCGACACCCTGCACAGACAGGTGCGCCGAGCAATTAATATACTGGTATACCGCGGCTGCATCACCAATGGCGATACCAAATTTATTGTCTTTTAAACCTGTTGAAATATAAGGATGTGTTTTTGCGTCAACATCGGGATTTACCCGCAGTGCAACCGGCGCCTGCACGCCTTTATTTTTTGCCACCTGCTCCAGCAGGTAAAGCTCTGCCGGGGATTCTACATTGAAGCAACGAATACCAGCATCCAGCCCTCGCGACATTTCTTCAGCTGTTTTACCAACACCGGAAAAAACAACTCTGTCTGCACTGCCGCCGGCGCGTAATACCCGTTCCAGTTCACCTGCCGACACAATATCAAAACCGGATCCCAGTTTTGCCAGTATATTCAGCACAGCAAGATTCGAGTTAGCTTTTACTGCATAACAAACCAGGTGTGGCTGCCCTGATAGCGCGTCATCGAACGCCTTCCAGTGCCGCTCGATTGTGGCGCGTGAATAAACATAGCAGGGCGTTCCCCACTTTTCTATATTGGCGGTGATATCCACATCCTCCGCCCACAGCTTGCCGTCTTTATAGTTAAAGTAATCCATCGTTAGTATCAAGTGAATCTGTTTCTTTAGTTGTCTGTTTTCGTGGGAACGGTATGGTCCTGGCTGACCGTGTTTTCTTCTGGCTCATCATCAGGCAAGTACAAATCGCCCTGCATCCCGCAGGCGGATAACATAATTACGGACAGGATAATTAGAGTTTTCACCATTTAAATAAAAAATATGCGCATCACTGTTTTCTGGTTATTATTACAATATTCGACAAACGAAACCAGTCTAAATACGGCCAGTAGATAATTTTATGTCAATGCCTGATTCCATCATTATCGAAACACAGGAAAAGCCTGATGCTGCTGTTATCTGGTTGCATGGTTTAGGGGCGGATGGTAACGACTTTGTGCCAATCATTGATCAATTACACTTGCCCGCATATTTTGCCATTCGTTTTATTTTCCCGCATGCTCCGATTCGGCCCATTACAATTAACCAGGGATATCAAATGCCGGGCTGGTACGACATTAGTAGCCTTTCTATCGTTGATCGTGAAGACGCAGAAGGCATAAAAGGGTCATCTACGATGTTAAAACTGCTTTGCGAAGAGCAGGAAGCAAGTGGCATTTCTGCCAGCCGTATTGTTATGGCAGGCTTCTCGCAGGGTGGCGCCATTGCCTTGTATTGTGGCTGCCGTTATCCGAAAACGCTGGCAGGTATCATGGCCCTGTCGACATATCTTCCCTTACCCGACTCACTGGCCGCTGAAACAAGTGACAAGGCTGTCAAAACACCCATATTTATGGCTCACGGCATCCAGGATAATGTAGTGGCCTTTCAGTATGGAAAGCAGAGCAAGGCATTGCTTCAGGCGAGTAATTTCGAGGTAAGCTGGCATGAATATAACATGGGTCACACCGTTTGTGAGGAGGAAATATTACATATTCGTCAATGGCTTATCGAAATATTATAACTGCTTGCCAGGGCGGCATATCTGCAATCACTGCAGATTATATTGAAAAATAGTTCGCCTTTATCTGGTAGTTTGACTATTATTGACCACATTACTATCGAAAAGCCTTCAACAGTTACGATTTTGCTATGGATAGAAATGATTTAAAACTAAGTGTAGACCTCAGCCCTGCAGAACCGCTGTGGAAGCTGGCACCAACGCGCGACAGAGAAGGCGGGCCTGTCAGCGATATCTTAATGATCATTCCGAAACTTAAAACCAGGCCTGATCATTATATAAAAGACACTCTGGCCAGCATAGAGTTTGCACTAAAGCAATACAGTGAAGAAGTACTGTTTGCCAATATCGATATGAAACTCAATACACTTTGGGTTTCATTCAAAGCCGTACCAGGCGTTTATGTCAATATATTATCTACATTAAAGATTAATGTACCTGAAGCCGTATTAGTCGGTGATATGGGTTCTCGTTTAAACAAAGATTAGCATCCAGATTGAACATGTCTCAAAGTATTATTGATACCAATGCATTCGCTGAAATGAAACAACTGATGGAAGACTCATTTAAAGACGTAATAGAAATGAGTGTACAAAATCTTCCACAGCAATTAGACGGTATTAAATCAGCAATAGAAAATCAGGACGTCGACAGTTTATATAACATATCACACAAAATGAAAAGTACATGCGGAAGCATTGGTGCCGTAGCTTTGGCAGAAAAAGCGGAAGCTATCGAACTCATCAGCCGTAAAGGTTCAGCACAAATCCCCGACCAGATGCTAAATGAATTAAGTGATACAACCAGTCAAGTTCTTTCCTTTTTAAAAAATGAACTGAATGATTAAGCATCAACTTAATGAAAAAAATATTACTATTTGTATTACTGATAACAATTACGGCTGTATCTATTCTGTTATCGCTGGTTTGGAAAAACAATCAGGTTATTAAACCTGTCAGCCGCTCTGAAATAGAATATCACTTTGTTAAATCCGTTTCCTGGTTAGAATCTAATTATAACGATGTCGAAAACATCCATAATCCGGTTTTGTGGTGGATGATTAAACAGGCCGCGACTATTTCAGATGATGACAACTTAAAGAACGTATATTCCACATACAAAAAACAGCATCTCGATACAAAGCCAGCAAATTTATCAACCCCGATGTTTGATGAATTGTATCGTCCACATATGCCGGACATAACACTGCTTTCTGATTTACAACCCTATCAAATATTTTTTTTCTATGCGATAAGTTGTAATAACGACCTTGGCAGCGAGCCAGTTATTCAAAAGCAAATGAAGCCCGGCTTTTGCTCGTTACATTATCTTCATCCACGATGTATTACACACCAGCTTATGGGTTTGCGCTTTATGCAACGCTATCAGTGTGGTTACGATAATGTCGTTGAATCAACGATTAATGAATTACAACAGGATCTGGTTGACGAATTAACCTGGGACTTCCGCGTGGGAGACGCCTATATTCAACGGGTATTAATGCTGGTTGATAGCGGTGCCTACAATAGTGTCAAACCTGTGTGGATTAAAAATATACTCTCATCACAGAACATGGACGGAAGCTGGGATGATCTGGACCCTATTATGCATATCGGAAAAGACAGGGTGTTGGCGTTTACAAGCATGCTGCCAAAAGTACAAATGATCAAAGCTGACTTCCATGCAACAGCCCAGGCAATCTGGTTATTAAGCCTGCTTCTCGAAGAAAGTGGATCTCATTAAAAAGCGTTTATATACGCTGCCAGGAATTACACGTTCACTTATCAATGGTGCATATACAAGCCTGAGGCACATTTGTTATCAATATCGCAATTGACTTTATTTCACATA
>JAJDNP010000091.1 GCA_022340645.1 Gammaproteobacteria bacterium
TGCAGTTCGACGGGTGCGCATGCTGTCGTGAAGTAAGCGAATATAAAGAACGATATATATCTCGGTATATTATTCATACTGGTGTTGCCTTTTTGGTCCTGTAAGGGGATTCTCCGGACCTTTTGGATACGGTTGTTAACCTGGTTAAAAACAGTCTCTCGAATCTGGATTGTTTCAGAAGGACCTCGTTCTTTCAATCACCCAGAATGACGCGGTGCTGCCGATGACATAAACGGTGACTTTGGGTAACCAGGCCAGTTCCAGGCTGGTGGTGCGCTTCCATAGCTGGATGAACATGATCATGGTTGCGATGAACAGCAACTGGCCGGCTTCCACGCCGACATTGAACATCAATAATGCCAGCGGGATATCGGCCTGCGGAAGCCCGACTTCGGAAAGTGCGCCAGCGAAACCGAAGCCGTGCAGCAGACCAAAAATGAAAGCGACGACCCATTGAAACCGCTCTGTGTAGGCGCTTCTGGTCTATTTCTGTACCATTTTCCTTAACACCGATGCGTTGGTAATCAATTTTTAACCATCCGTTGCATAGGTGGATGGATTGAGCTGTTGAAAATACGCGCCAGCTCTTACCAGTGATCGTTCATATTGCTTGAGCTCAGCACACTAATTTCTGCTTCGTTCATTTGATCTTTTCTGCGTCGCCTGGTATCCAGGACTGATCGAAGTATGGTTGCTCGGGTCCATAGAGTCTCAGATAGACAAACCAGCCCTTGCCAGTAGTGGTCTGCACCCAGTTTTGTTCGGGGACGCCCGCCGGCAGTTCGGGGCCGAAGGTGACATCGAACGAGCCATCTTCGTTGGCAAGCGCGCCATGCACCGAACCGACCAGAGGTCGACCCTGCTCGTTCTGGATCATGGAGCGGGTCTCATTGTCGTATACGGTCAGCGACCAGAACATGTTTGCCGGTACATCTTTGGGCAGGCGAATTCGGTAAGTATTGTCACCAGTGAGCCACTTACCATCAGAATCCTGATAGGCGCCAATGTATTGTGAGCCATGACCAGGTACAGAGACGACCATGGATTTCGCAGTACCAATTGCTTCGAATGCATACTTGCTGCGCAGGTCGATGGCCATGTACTCCGGTTCGTGGAAGGTAGGGTCGGAGAAGAAAATTTTCTTCCACTTACGCTTGCCGGGATAGGCATAAACGATATCCTTTGACACTCTCGGCGCGTAGGCCAGCGTCTTGGCCATGGCACGTCCCACGGTAGCGCCTTGAGTGAGTATCTTCTTCATGCGCTCGTCAGGCTCAAAGGGTTGTCCATGCACGATACCGAGCGTCTCCAGCATGCCGAGCATAGCCATATCCTGCTCGCGGGGCGGGTTCTCGTTGATGTATCGAGCCAGGGACTCGAAGTAGGCAAAGCCCTCGTTGGTCAGGAAGTCTGCGTCCTTACCTGCCATAGAGACGAATCTGGTCTCGGGTGGGTCTGCTGCCTCTTCGAGTCTGTACTGGCGATAGGTATGGATCAATTCGACCAGTTTCGGAATATCTTCTTTCGTTTTTGGAACAGCGCGAAGGTAGAACACGACAATGTTACTATCGGCGCGCGCGATGTGATAATGGGTCGCGGGTAACGGCCCTTCGTACCCAGGTGGCAGGATCAGAAACTTACCTCCACGGTTCTGCTCTGGCGAGAATGGTCCGCCGAGATCGACCAGTGGCTGCTGCCAGATATTGTTCATCGTTCCGAGCAGGCCTGCTGGCAGTTCCATCACCATGGGGCCATCGCGAAGGTCCAGCACGCCTGACATGTAGACGGTGTCCTGGTTGGCGGTCAGGATCAACTGCCTTGGCTCAGCCAGCTTGTCCGCGACGATTACTGTATGGGTGTCTGCACCCAGTTTTTTGTGGGCATCCGCCATGGCACCGTAAGAGGCCATCGGCAATGCCCAGAGATAGGCCTGAACGGCCCGTTGGAAGTCCAGTTCGTCATAGAGACTGTCAATGGTTGCCTCTGTGGGGTAGCCTGCTTCGAAACTGAGCGTCCCAACCCTGCTATCGAGCGTCTCACCGTTAACCGGTAGGGCGAACATACTGGCCAGACAGAACCCAAGAGTTGCTGTACGGAATTTGCAACCTGCATTGTGCAGATAAAGGCTTGTTGTGGTATTCGATATCATAAAGATTCTCCTGAGTTCACCTGGTTTCCATGAGACCGTTTCTGCCAATCTGATGCATTTGAACTCTATATCAACAGAAATTTATTTTGCTTCTACCGGCTTTGGAAACTTCCAGCTACCCTCCAGAATTTCCTTACGTGGCCGGTACATTCGGACGACGTAGTTCCAACCCGGGGTGATTGGCAGGAAGTTGTCCTGACCGGGATCACCACCAAAGTGGATTGTCACGCTATTATCTTTATTTCGCTTTGCGGTAACACTGTTATAGGAATAGGCATTGTATTTGTTGACTGCGAACATGCCTTTATCGTCGTAAACAGTCACCGACCAGAAAGCATCGACCGGTACATCTTTTACAATTAGTGTATAGGGGGTTTTGCCATCGTTCTTTTCTGGGAACCCGCCGGCATAGGTTGAATCTTTAGCAGGCAAGCCGCCCCAGCCAATCGCAGCGCCCAGAATCCAGTATACGGGGTCAAGGTCCTCCTTGCGGCCAAATGCCTTGCTGCTGTCAGTAGCTGCAGCAGCAACGATGTTTATCGTATTACGCATCGCCTCCACGTCTTCCTGCTTCCAGTCGGGTACATCGAACTCGCCTTTATCCGCCTGTTTGACGGTAATCGCGTCCTGTAGTGCATGAGCAGCACTTACATCATCTTTATCGTTCGGGTTGATAAAGGTGCGTACGAGTAATAGTGCATAACGCGTTCCAACATTCGCCCTGGTAAGCGTAACATCCTTAGGGCCATATTCAGCCCAGATCGAATGATCCTGGTTGACGATCATCAGTGACTGATAGCGTCCCTTGGGGTCAGGCAGTCTTATTGTCAACGGCGAGGTCAGATCAAATACACCCCAGGAGTAAATCGTGTCACGGTTGGGTCGCACAGTGATTTTGCTGTTTACATCGTAAGCGTCCCTGATATGGTCGAATTTGCCGAAACAGTGAAACTTCTCGATATAACTGCGCATCTGGAAATCTGTCTCAGCACGCACGTAGTTTTTTATAGTTACTTTCGGCGCGGCCTCGGCCAGAGATACTTGAGGTACTAAAATTGTTGTGATCAGCAGTAGTAAAGTAAACCGCAGTGATTTAGCGTACCTGGTATATGACTTCATACTTCTCTTTCCTTCGATATCGTTCATCGTGGTGCAGCAGCATCATTATTATATGCTTTAAAAGATAAGTAACCATAGCATTCTGTCGCAACATGCATTGAAAGGATCTGCCTCAGTTTGGTGGCACTTGCGTTGTAATGTCATTGGTGCTGCCTAACCGATTAATGAGTCTGCAGTTGACTCGATTTGATTAAATGGTCGATGCAAGACGTAAGGGCAATAAAGAGACAAATGATGATTAATCGTAAAGTGCCTAAAATGTTGACCTACACGACTTTCCTTACGAGGCGGGAGCCCCATAAACAGTGGGTTTCAGATTCCAGTAATATTCCATAAAAAATAATCTGGTCCATGCCGGCAAGCCTGGACCACTTTATCCAACTGGTAGAGACTTAATGAACAGCACTGAAACCCGCATGATAACGCGCTTCTAGTCATTTCGAGGAAAATATTATTCAGGAATCGGCGTTGCCGAGATTTGTGAAAAATGGTGGGCCCAGAAGGACTTGAACCTTCGACCTGCCGATTATGAGTCGGATGCTCTAACCAACTGAGCTATGGGCCCTTATGTGTTTGATATAACTATGATGTGTTGTTTGGGTCGACTTGTAAACAATGATAATAGGTGTTGTTTGCTCTTTGTCCAAATAAATTTGAACCTGCAAAGGGCATTAACAAAAACGCCCCGCTGCATTTCTGCAAGAGGGGCGTATTCTATATAGCTTTAAGCCTGCTGTCAGCAGTAATTTCGATTCTGATACGTTGAATTAATCTTCACCATCATTCAGGAAGCTGCGCAGATTCTCGGCACGGCTGGGGTGGCGAAGTTTGCGTAATGCTTTGGCTTCAATCTGGCGAATGCGCTCACGTGTTACATCGAACTGCTTGCCGACTTCTTCCAGCGTGTGGTCGGTATTCATGTCGATGCCGAAACGCATGCACAGTACCTTGGCTTCGCGGGCGGTCAAGGTGGTGAGGATATCGCGTGTTGATTCGCGCAGTGACTCACCGGTGGCGGATTCCATCGGCGCCATAATATTGACGTCTTCGATAAAATCGCCCAGATGCGAATCTTCATCGTCGCCGATCGGGGTTTCCATGGAAATGGGTTCCTTGGCGATTTTAAGCACCTTGCGTACCTTGTCTTCCGGCATGTCCATTTTTTCCGCGAGTTCTTCAGGAGTGGGTTCACGGCCCATTTCCTGCAGCATCTGGCGGAAAATGCGATTGAGCTTGTTGATGGTTTCAATCATATGAACAGGAATACGGATGGTCCGCGCCTGGTCCGCAATGGAGCGTGTGATTGCCTGGCGAATCCACCATGTCGCATAAGTTGAGAACTTGTAACCGCGACGGTATTCGAACTTGTCTACTGCTTTCATCAGGCCGATGTTGCCTTCCTGAATCAGGTCGAGGAACTGCAGGCCACGGTTGGTGTATTTTTTCGCAATAGAAATAACCAGGCGCAGGTTGGCCTCCACCATTTCTTTCTTGGCGCGGCGTGCCTTGGCTTCGCCGATTGACATCTTGCGGTTGATTTCCTTGATGTCTGAAATGGTCAGGCCGCATTCTTTTTCTATAACCGCCAGTTTCTGCTGGGTGACCCTGATTTCGGGCGCCAGTTCGCTGAGCTTTTCTGAATATTCATGGCCCTTGCAATATTTATCCACCCATTTGGTGTTGACTTCATTTTGCGGGAAGGTGGTAATCATTATTTTGCGCGGCATGTGTGCTTTTGTTACGGCAAGCGTAAGAATATGCCTTTCCAGCTGGCGTACACGATTAATAATGCCATGCAGTTCACGTGTTAAGCGGGTGACCAGTGATGGCGCATACTTGAATTCAAGGAAAGCGCTGGCCATGGCGTCGCGCGCTTTCTGGATTTCTTCAGGGGTGCTGTTTTCGTTGCCGATAACGTTCTGGCAGCGTGTGTAGGCGCGCTTGATTTTTGAAAAGACTTTTTTAACGCTCTCGATATCGGGGCCGCTTTCAAACACTTCATCTTTCTGCACCGGTTTGCCTGCCGCTGCCATTTCTGCTTCTTTGGCGGCGCGCTGCAGCGCTTCGGCGGCAAGCTGATCAAGTTCTTCATCACTCTTGTGGAAATCAACAATTAAATCGTTAAGGCGTTTATCGCCCTCCAGGACTTTTTCCCACAGCTTAAGCGTGGTGCCAATCGTTGTCGGGTTGGTTGCCAGTGCTTCCAGTACCTGCTTTAAGCCTTCTTCAATGCGTTTGGCAATTTCTATTTCGCCTTCACGTGTCAGCAGTTCCACGCTGCCCATTTCGCGCATGTACATACGTACCGGGTCGGTGGTGCGGCCCAGCTCGGTTTCGATGGAGGCCAGGGCGGCAACGGTTTCTTCGGTGGTTTCGTCATCCGCTTCGCTGACGGATAAATCGGTTAGTACCAGTGATTCGGCTTCGGGTGCAGTTTCTACTACCCGAATACCCATGTCGTTGATGGTGTTGATGATGTCCTCGATTTGAGAAGGATCGACGATACCTTCGGGTAAATGGTCATTAACCTCTGAATAGGTGAGAAATCCCTGTTCTTTGCCTTTTGCAATGAGCGTTTTTAAACGCGACTGTTTATCTTGTTCTAACAGTGGAGATGCCATAGAATTACCCGTATAATGTGATGCAATATTGTTTGCCATATTTATTACCCGCTAGCCCAAATCAATCTTGCTGGCCACAACTTGATGCGCCTGGAAGACTGAAAAATTAATATCGGACAAGACCCAATATTTTACCATTAAAATGGTGTTAATATCTACAAAATCAAGGGCTAAAAAGCATATAAACATGTTCGGAGTTGGCATGATTTTCTCCGGGAGTTCCATTAAATCGGCAGAAAACGACTTGTACCCTCATGCATAGCCCAACACTGGATTTAGACCTTAGTATTGGTAAATAGTTTTCCACTCGTTTAAGATAATCGGAGCTCAGCAGACGAACGGCATATCCCTGTCTGCACACAAGCAATTGGTAAGCATTAATTGGTAGTTTTTTAGAGCAATAAACGAGAAAGAATATGGTATCTCTTGAAACCCCTGTCTGCGAATTTGACAAACCGGTTGTCGATTTTGCCTTGCCTGGCGTCGACGGCCAGGTATGGACGCCGGAAATGGCGCGCGGTGAAAACGGCCTGCTGGTTATGTTTATCTGTAATCACTGCCCTTATGTAAAATCAATCCGCGATCGTATCGTGCGTGATACCAGGGAACTGATGGATTATGGTATCAATACGGTCGCTATTATGTCCAATGATCCCACTGATTATGAAGAAGATTCGTTCGAAAATATGCAGATCATTGCACAGGAGTATGAATATCCGTTTCCCTACCTGCTGGATGAATCACAGGAGGTAGCAAAAGCCTATGGTGCGGTGTGTACGCCGGATTTCTTCGGTTACAACAAGTCCATGCGCCTGCAGTATCGTGGCCGCCTGGATGAAAGCCGGAAACAGGCCGCCCCGGCAGATGTCAAGCGTGATTTATTTGATGCCATGAAGCAGATCGCATTAACCGGACGTGGACCGGAAAATCAGATTCCCAGCATGGGCTGTTCAATAAAATGGAAAGAGGCCGGTTGAACTGCGGCATTTCACCGGCAAATCTTCATTTAATTTTGTGGTGATTGACCCCGATACGACATTCGTCATCGTTGATTTGGTTAGAAATTGATCTGTATCACTTTTGGTTGCTTGCTCATTACGCTGAATTAAGGGAAAATACGCGCCTTTCAATCAACAGCGGCATTGTGATTCATTAGCTCTTTATTGCCTTAGCTATTGATTTCAAAAAGAATTCCTGTCGCTTCGCGGGCATGATGCAGCGCCTGTTGTGGTGGCTTTTCAGTTATAAAAACTAAATCGGAGAGCACTATGCCTTCACGTAAAGACCTAGCAAATGCCGTTCGTGCCTTAAGTATGGACGCTGTACAAAAAGCCAACTCGGGTCACCCCGGTGCACCTATGGGCATGGCTGATATCGCCGAAGTATTGTGGAATGACCATATGGTCCACAATCCGGCTAATCCAAAATGGAGCAACCGCGACCGTTTCATTCTGTCAAACGGCCACGGCTCTATGCTTATCTACTCATTGCTGCATCTGACCGGTTATGAGTTAACAATCGATGACCTGAAAAACTTCCGCCAGCTGCATTCTAAAACCCCGGGCCACCCTGAATACGGTTATGCGCCTGGAGTTGAGACCACCACCGGGCCACTGGGCCAGGGTATTACCAATGGCGTGGGCATGGCTATAGCTGAAAAAGCACTGGCCAGCCAGTTCAACCAGAAAGGCCATAACATCGTTGATCATCATACTTATGTTTTCCTTGGCGATGGCTGTATGATGGAGGGTATTTCTCACGAAGCCTGCTCCCTGGCCGGTACATTAGGCCTGGGTAAGCTGATCGCATTCTGGGATGACAATGGTATTTCAATCGACGGTCATGTTGATGGCTGGTTCACTGATAACACACCTAAACGGTTTGAAGCTTATGGCTGGCACGTGATCCCCGGTGTTGATGGCCATGACCCCGAGGCTATTGCCAAGGCGCTGGAAATGGCGAAAGCCATGACAGATAAACCAACAATGATCTGCTGCAAGACCACCATCGGTTTTGGTTCGCCAAACAAGGCTGGCAGCCATGCCTGTCACGGTGCGCCGTTAGGCCAGGAAGAAATTAACCTGACCAAGGCGGCTTTGGGCTGGGATCATGATGCATTTGAAGTGCCTGCTGCGATTTATCACGGCTGGGATGCAAAAGAGAAAGGCGCCAGTGCAGAGGCAGCGTGGAATGAAAAATTTGCGGCTTACAGGGCTGAGTACCCGGAACTGGCTGCCGAGTATGAACGTCGCATGGGCGGTGAACTGCCGGCAGACTGGGCGGCTAAATCTGCCGAGTACATTGCGTCTGTAAATGCAGCTGCAAAGAGCCCTGCTACACGCCAGGCATCACTGGCCTGTATCGAAGCCTATTCGCCGATTCTCCCTGAATTATTTGGCGGTTCTGCTGACCTTGGTTGTTCAAACCTGACGGAATGGTCCGGTTACAGGCCAATGGATGCCAATGAAGTTTCGAACTATGTTCGTTATGGTGTGCGCGAGTTTGGTATGTCGGCCATAATGAACGGTATTGCGCTGCATGGCGGCCTGATTCCTTTCGGTGCCACCTTCCTGATGTTCTCCGAGTATGCGCGCAACGCACTGCGTATGTCTGCATTGATGAAAATTCAAAGCATCTTCGTCTATACCCATGACTCAATCGGCCTGGGTGAAGATGGTCCGACACATCAGCCAGTCGAGCAGATCCCGACGCTGCGCATGATTCCGAATATGTCAGTATGGCGTCCATGTGATGCGGTTGAGTCTGCAGTATGCTGGGCGAAAGCGATTGAGCGTAAAGACGGCCCCACTTGCCTGATATTCTCACGCCAGGGTCTGCCGCACCAGCAACGCACAGATGCGCAAATTGCTGATATCGCAAAAGGCGGTTACATCCTGAAAGACTGTGCCGGCACACCGGATGCAATCATCATCGCTACCGGTTCTGAAGTAGCGCTGGCTGTCGGTGCGGCAGATGCGATGTCTGACAAAAATATCCGTGTAGTTTCTATGCCATCGGTTGATGCCTTCGAGGCACAGGATGACAGCTACCGTTCAGCTGTGCTGAGCAAAGGCATACCAACCGTTGCAGTTGAAGCCGCTGTGACAGGCGGCTGGTATAAATACGCTGATGCAGTTGTTGGTATTGACCGCTTCGGTGAGTCTGCACCGGCTAACCAGCTGTTTGAAGAGTTTGGCTTTACAGTGGATAACGTAGTCAAAGCGGTGAGCAGCGTTTTATAAACAATAAGTATCGGTCCGCGAATAACGCGAAATGCGCAAATAAAACTTTTTTATTTTTAGTATTCGCGTGTTTCGCGTTATTCGCGGACAAAATTTTTGAGTTTTATTTTTTTAATTAAGGTTTGGAGATATAAAAATGACTATTAAAGTCGGTATTAACGGTTTTGGCCGTATTGGGCGCATGGCTTTTCGTGCTATTGCAAAAGACTTCCCTGGTATTGAAGTTGTAGGTATTAATGACCTGCTGGACGCTGATTACCTGGCTTACATGCTGAAGTACGACTCAGTACATGGCAATTTTGCTGGTGATATAGCTGTGGAAGGTAATAACCTGATCGTAAACGGCAAGAAGATTCGCCTGACCGCGGAACGCGATCCTGCTAACCTGAAGTGGGGCGACATCAATGCTGATCTGGTTATTGAATGTACCGGTTTCTTCCTGACCGAAGAAAGCTGTCAGAAACACATTGATGCAGGCGCGAAGAAAGTGGTTCAGTCTGCGCCTTCCAAAGACGGTACACCGATGTTCGTCTACGGCGTTAACCATGAAACCTATGCCGGCCAGGCGATTGTTTCTGCTGCTTCCTGTACTACTAACTGCCTGGCGCCTGTTGCTAAAGTTATCAATGACAAATGGGGCATCAAGCGCGGCCTGATGACAACTGTTCATGCAGCAACTGCTACCCAGAAAACGGTTGACGGTCCTTCGATGAAAGACTGGCGCGGTGGCCGTGGTATTTTAGAAAATATCATTCCATCATCAACTGGTGCAGCAAAAGCCGTGGGTGTTGTACTGCCTGAACTGAATGGCAAACTGACCGGTATGGCTTTCCGTGTACCAACCTCCGACGTATCCGTTGTTGACCTGACGGTTGAGTTAAACAAGGAAGCTTCATACGCAGATATCTGTGCGGCAATGAAAGCAGCTTCCGAGTCTGGCGATATGAGTAAAACTCTGGGCTATACCGATGAGAAAGTGGTTTCAACCGACTTCCGTGGTTGCGGTTTCTCTTCAATCTTTGATGCAGAAGCCGGTATTGCACTGGACGGTACTTTTGTGAAACTGGTTTCATGGTATGACAATGAGTACGGTTACACCTGTAATATGCTTCGCTTTGTAGAACATGTCTCTAAATAAGTTATAAGCGGATCTTTTTTCCGATTACGGCGTTGCGGAAATAATTTGAGTGCTCACGTACTATTGTACGCTCCGCGTCTCAAATCATTCCCGCGCCTTGTACTCGAAAAAAATCTCTCACTTATAAATGAGATATACAAATACCAGCCCAGTTAATTTTTACATATTAATTAACTGGGCTGGTGTCTTTAAAAACAAGTATTGTTTGTTAAGTATTCAAATTAATTTAACAAACCATATTTAAAATAATTAAGTAACAATTTTGGAGTTTTAGTCATGGCATTCATTAAACTGAAAGACCTGGATTTGGCTGGTAAGCGCGTATTAATTCGCGCTGACCTTAACGTGCCGGTGAAAGACGGCAAGGTAACTTCCGATGCGCGCATCAGCGCATCAATGCCTACGATTGAGCACTGCATGAACGCCGGCGCTGCTGTGATGGTGATGTCTCACCGCGGCCGTCCGGAAGAGGGCAAGGTGGACGAAGAAAATTCAATGCAGCCGATTGCGGAAGATATGTCTGCAAAACTGGGCAAGGGAGTCCGCCTGGTGAAAGATTACCTGGAAAAAGCGCCTGAAGTGGCTGCCGGTGAAGTCGTGCTGCTGGAAAACGTACGTTTTAACGCGGGCGAGAAAAAAGACGACGAAACCCTGTCAAGAAAATATGCTTCGCTTTGTGATGTGTTCGTGATGGATGCATTCGGTACCGCGCATCGCGCGCAGGCGTCAACCCATGGTGCCGGCAAATTTGCACCTGTTGCCTGCGCCGGACTTCTGCTTTCAAACGAACTGGACAGCCTGGAAAAAGCTCTGGCCAAGCCTGCCCGTCCAATGGTGGCCATCGTTGGCGGCTCCAAGGTTTCAACCAAGTTGACGGTGCTTGAATCCCTGTCTGAAAAAGTAGACCAGCTGGTCGTTGGCGGCGGTATCGCCAATACCTTCCTTAAAGCTACGGGCCATAATGTGGGCAAATCATTATGTGAAGATGATCTGGTTGATACCGCAAAAGCACTGATTGAAAAAATGAAGGCGCGTGGCGCAAACATTCCGATCGCGACAGACGTGGTGTGCGGCAAGGAGTTTTCTGAAAACGCGGTAGCAACACTAAAGTCAGCCGACGCAGTTGAAGACGATGATATGATTTTTGATATTGGTCCGGAATCAGCAAAAGTGCTGGCTGGTATCATCAGCAAGGCTGGTACTATCGTATGGAATGGCCCTGTTGGCGTGTTTGAGTTCGACCAGTTCGGCGCAGGTACAAAAACAGTGTCAATGGCAATTGCCAACAGTGACGGTTTCAGTCTTGCCGGTGGTGGTGATACTATCGCTGCGATTCAGAAATATGATATCTATGATAAGGTATCCTATATCTCAACGGCTGGCGGCGCATTCCTTGAGTACCTTGAAGGTAAAACATTGCCTGCTGTTGCCATGCTGGAAGAGGCGGCTAAAAAGCAGTGAAAAATCAATAGTGAATAATGAAAAATTTATACACAGCTTGCTTACCGTAATCAGGTATAAATTTTTATGTATTTTTCACTTTTCATTTTTCACTTTTCATTTTTAACCGAAGGTTAAACAGTGCGCAGAACCAAGATCGTTGCCACCCTGGGACCGGCCTCCAGTTCGCCTGAAATCATAACGGAAATGATTTTTGCGGGTGTCGATGTATTTCGTTTGAATTTCTCCCATGGTACAGCGGACGAACAAAAGCATCGCGCTGACCTGATTCGTGAGTGCAGCGAAAAAAGCGGGCGCGTTGTTGGTATTCTTGCCGACCTGCAGGGACCGAAAATTCGCACTCATAAATTCAGGGACGGACAGGTTCAGCTGATTCGGGGTGAAACGTTTATTCTGGATGCTGCGCTGGGTGAAAATGAAGGAACCCAGGAGCGGGTTGGCATCACTTACAAGGATTTGCCAAAAGATGTTAAAGCAGGCGATATTATGCTGCTTGATGATGGGCGTGTTGAACTCGAGGTTAAAACCGTTATTGGTGACGAAATTCACTGCGCCGTCCTGTACACCGCAGAGCTGTCGAATAACAAGGGCATTAATTTAAAAGGCGGCGGTTTATCGGCGCCGGCGCTGACGGAAAAAGACGAGAAAGATCTGGCGGTCGCCGTTGAAATTGAAGTGGATTACGTGGCGTTATCATTTGCCCGCTCGGCGGATGATGTTATTAAGTGCCGGGAGCTGGTTAGAGCGGCAGGCAGTGATGCAGGCATCGTCACCAAGATAGAGCGTGCGGAAGCGATTGCTAATATCGACAAAATCATTGAAGCCTCCGATGTAATTATGGTTGCGCGCGGTGACCTGGGTGTGGAAATGGGCGATGCCGAATTGCCTGCTATTCAGAAGTGCCTGATAAAGCAGGCGCGAAGCATGAATAAGGTTGTGATTACGGCGACACAGATGATGGAGTCGATGATTGAAAATCCGATTCCGACCAGAGCCGAAGTATTTGATGTTGCAAATGCCGTGCTTGATGGCACCGATGCCGTGATGCTGTCCGGTGAAACTGCAATCGGCAGATACCCGGAAAAAACGGTCAGGACCATGGGCCGTATTTGCGAGCACGCGGAACAGCAGCGAGAAGCAATGATATCTGATCACCGTGTAGACCTTATCTTTGGTAGGGTTGATGAAGCGATAGCAATGGCTACAATGTACACCGCAAATCATCTTAAGATGAATGCGATTGCTTCACTGACGGAAACTGGCGCCACGGTGCTGTGGATGTCGCGTATCAGCTCGGGAATACCGATTTACGCACTCACCACGGTACGTGGCACACTGCGTAAGGTAACATTGTATCGCGGTGTTTACCCGGTGAGTATCGCTGAGGATGATATACATCCTTATCATGTCACCACCGGGATAATTGATATACTGAAAAGCAAAAATATTGTTAAGACGGGTGATAGAATAACCATCACTCGAGGTGACATGCTCGGCAGTCAGGGCGGCAGTAATATCATGAAGATAGTCAGTATTGAATAGTTTACCAGGCTGCATGTTAATGCAGCACTTAAGTTGTATTGAGAATTTTTTACAAACTTTATTTTAGAATCAGAACGGGAGAGCGAAAATGGCTTTAATTTCAATGAGACAGTTACTGGACCATGCAGCTGAAAACAGCTACGGCATGCCAGCATTCAATGTAAACAATATGGAGCAGGTGCATGCCATCATGCAGGCTGCTGACGAAACCAACAGCCCGGTTATTATGCAGGGTTCAGCCGGGGCGCGTTCTTATGCCGGTGAGCCGTTCCTGCGCCACCTGATCTCCGCCGCTGTTGAAATGTATCCGCATATTCCTGTGGTTATGCACCAGGACCATGGCTCAGAGCCTGGCGTATGTCTGCGCTCTATCCAGTCCGGTTTTAGCTCGGTAATGATGGATGGTTCGCTGATGCCCGACATGAAAACACCTTCAAGCTACGAGTATAACGTTGAAGTAACCAAAGAAGTTGTGAAAATGGCGCATGCCGGCGGTGTTTCAGTGGAAGGCGAGCTGGGCTGCCTGGGCTCGCTGGAGACCGGTATGATGGGCGAAGAAGACGGTCATGGCGCTGAAGGCCAGCTCGATATGGATATGCTGCTGACCGACGTTGAAGAAGCGGCCGATTTCGTCGAGAAAACCGGCGTTGACGCACTGGCGATCGCTATCGGTACTTCTCACGGCGCCTACAAGTTCACCAAACCGCCGACAGGCGCTGTGCTGCGTATTGACCGCATCCGTGAAATCCATGCGCGTATTCCAAGCACTCACCTGGTGATGCATGGTTCTTCATCGGTACCGCAGGACTGGCTGGAAATCATCAACAGCTACGGCGGCGACATGGGGCAGACTTATGGCGTGCCTGTTGAAGAAATCGTTGAAGGTATCAAGAACGGTGTAGCAAAAGTGAACATCGATACCGACCTGCGTATGGCATCAACCGGGTCTATCCGTAAGCACATGGCCGATAATCCTTCTAACTTTGACCCGCGTAAATTCCTGAAAGAATCTACCAAGGGCATGAAGGAAATCTGCAAGGCGCGCTATGAATCTTTCGGCTGTGCAGGCAATGCATCAAAGATCAAGCCGGTCTCACTTGAAAAAATGGTTGGCTTCTACAAGTAATCGATCATTTTGCAGTGAATATAAAGGGGAGCATAGCTCCCCTTTTTTACGAAGTTTTTCCGGCTTCAATGTGATGTACAATGGGCAGAGTTAATTGTTGAAGAGGTAATTATGTCTGGATTAGAAATTGAAGACCAGGTTGTCGGTCATGGCGAAGAAGCGGCTGCCGGCCATACCGTTGAGGTTCATTACACCGGCTGGTTAACCGACGGCACCAGGTTTGATTCGAGTCTTGATCGTAATCAGACCTTCCGTTTTAAGCTGGGTGCCGGCCAGGTAATTGCAGGCTGGGACCAGGGCGTTGCCGGCATGAAAATCGGCGGTACGCGAAAACTGACTATTCCGCCTGAAATGGGCTATGGGTCGCGCGGTGCGGGCGGTGTTATTCCGCCGGATGCGACGCTGATCTTTAAAGTGGAATTGATAAGCCTGAGTTAAAAGCTGTTTGTCCACAGATGAACGCAGATAATCACAGATAAAAACCTGGCTTTTTTTCGTCATACTGAGCGAAGCGAAGGATCTTGTCCGACCGCGGGTCGCCTCATAGGCATAAGAGCCTTCACTCTAATGCGTTGTGTTCAGGATGAGAGAAACTATTGTTTTTATGCTCTTATCTGTGTTTATCTGCGTTCATCTGTGGACAGAATTGTTTTTATCTTTTAATGCGCCGCGCTGAAGTGCGATTGATTTGAATTGCCCTGCGTTATCAACAGGTCAATTAAGGTTTTGGGTAATTCAGTGTTTCCGTGTTGCGCGTAGGGCACGGAAAAAATCGGGTAAGCCAGTCGTTCGCGCAAATCCGCTGAATTATCAATGTGCTCGTTTTGATTATCATCCAGGGCATTTAACACGACTGCGAGTAATGACAGCCTTCGCAGTTGTATAGCTTCTGCATTTAATAATACCTGGTTAAGTGTGCCGAGTTTGTCATCAGCCACTAATATCACGGGCAGTTGTAAAGCTACTGCGAGGTCAGCATTGAGGCCGTCATCAGCCAGTGGTGAGTAGAAGCCGCCAGCACCTTCAACCAGGACAAAGCCGTTATCGCTGCCCTGCCTGCAGTCGGCGGCAAGCTGCTCCGTAGTTATTGCCATGTCAGCCAGGCGTGCTGCGCGTGCGGGTGATATCGGCGGCTCAAACGGGTAGGGGCATACTTCCGATAATGCCCCCTGATAATCGGCTGCCTGCATTAATGCAATAGCATCCTGCGGCAGCAGTAGATCTCCCTGCCCTGGGCAGCCGGATTCAACCGGTTTCCTGGGAATGACTTTTATATTTTGCAAGCTGAGCCGCCTGGCGATGTTAACCGCGATACGGGTTTTGCCAACGCCGGTTCCGGTGCCCGTGATAAAAACTCCCTGCATGCTGATCACTCCATCAGCAGTTTTTTAGCGTGTTGATATTTTTCGGCTGTTTTTGCCACAATTGATTCCGGTAGCTCTGGACCAGGTGCTGTCTTGTTCCAGTCCAGTGTTTCCAGGTAGTCACGAACATACTGCTTATCGAAACTGACCGGACTGCTGCCGGGCTGGTATTCATCCTTTGGCCAGAAGCGTGATGAATCGGGTGTCAGCACCTCATCAATCAGCGTCAGCTCGCCATTTTTGTCGAGCCCGAACTCGAACTTGGTATCGGCAATGATAATGCCGTGCTGCAATGCGTAATCTGCGGCCTCCGTGTAGAGCTGCAGGCTTACGTCACGAACCTGCCTGGCGATATCGGCGCCAAGCAATTCAATGGACTGCTGATAGCTGATATTTTCATCATGTGTGCCAGCAGCCGCTTTTGTTGACGGGGTATAGATTGCTTCAGGAAGTTTATCCGCCAGGCGCAGGTTGACGGGCAGTTTAATGCCGCAAATGGCGCCTGTTGCCTGGTAGTCTTTCCAGCCGGAACCAATGATATAACCGCGCACGATGGCTTCAACCGGGAGCGCTTTTAGTTTTTTCACGATCATTGCATGCCCGGCGACTTCGGCGCGTTCAGAGTCGTCAGGGAGCACATCTTCCAGCTTCAGGTCACATAGCTGGTTAGGGATAATATGTGACAGTTTCTTCATCCAGAACTGGGTGACCTGGTTGAGAATGATGCCTTTGCCGGGGACAGGGGTAGGCATGATAACGTCAAATGCCGATATCCTGTCGGTGGTAATAATCAGCAGATGCGAATCATCGATATCATAAATATCGCGGACTTTACCACTGTGCAGCAGCGGCAGGCTTTTAATGTGGCTGGTATGTAATGTGGCTGGCATATTGATACAATCCAGTAATTAGTTGTAACTATTTAGCGGTTATGGGGCTGAGGTATCGTATGCTGATTTTTCAGGGCGCGTGAATACATCCATGTAGCTCTGCTGCAACGTCCTGTTGCAGAAGCCTGATAAATCAGCATACGATACCTCAGAATTTAAAGGTTCCGTAGCTATTGAGTTACGTCATTTAAATCCGTGCATTTTACGCCAAAGGCTTAACCAATAGGAGAAAAACATGGCGGGGAAGAATAAAATGGTGAATGTGATCCGCCACCTGGCATTTGAAGACCTGGGCAGTTTTGCCTCGGTGCTGCAGGCGCATGATTACCAGGTAAATTATTATGAGGCGGCTGATTTTTCTTTAAGGCCGGGCGAGATGTCACAGATTGATGCTCTGTCTGAAGGGCTGCTGGTTATTCTTGGCGGGCCGATCAGTGTCAATGATGGCGTTCTGTTTCCATTTATTGATGCGGAAATCAGTCTGCTCAAGCTGCGTATCGCCGCCGACAGGCCAACACTGGGGATATGCCTTGGGGCGCAGTTAATTGCCAGTGCACTGGGAGCTAACGTTTACCCCGGTAAGGAAAAAGAAATCGGCTGGTACGATCTGAGTCTGACAGCTGCCGGTGAGCGGTCAGCGCTGCGTTACCTGGATGCTAAACACTGTTCCATGCTGCACTGGCATGGCGAGACGTTTGAGCTGCCCGCTGCTGCAGTACTGCTTGCCAGCAGTGAAAAATATCCACACCAGGCTTTCAGCTATGGAAATAACACGCTTGCTTTACAGTTTCACCCGGAAATAACTCAGCACGGCATGGAGAAATGGTTTATTGGCCATATCGGTGAGATTCAGCAAACCGAAGGGGTCAGTGTTGAGAAGTTGAGAGAGGATACCCGCCGAAATGCAAACCAGCTTGAAATGCAGGGCGAACTGTTTTTTAACAGCTGGCTAAACGAAGTAATATAGTTTTAGTCCACAGATGAACGCAGATACACACAGATAAAGCCCTGTTTTTCCAGTCATACTGAGCAAAGCATACTGAGTTATCCATTATTTTTATCTGTATGTATCTGCGTTCATCTGTGGACAAAATAGTTTTTCTTTTAGTATGAGTTTCTTTGTTTCGGCTCTCCTGTCTGCTGGTTTTAACTGAGCAGTTGAGTATCAGCTGGATATACAGCCTGCCGATGTACGGCAGAAATCACACTCTTTCAATGAATGCAGATTTTCGCTAGAATGAACAGCCTTGCCTGCGATTTTTGCTTGCCCCCGACTGGTGCTTTCATATACAAATCGAGGCTAGTTGGTAAAAAGTGGCGTTTCAACACTCTCAGGCAGATTATCTGGACGCCGAATACCTGAATTAATTGGAAATGTATAACGGCGAATGGGGCGGCTGTAATGCGACACTCGCTGTATAAGATGGTTACGGTTTAAATATGAGCTCAATAACACAAGAACAGACAAGATTCGGATTTCCTGGCGCTTTACCAGAAAAGCAGGGTTTATATGACCCGGCTTTTGAAAAAGACAGCTGTGGTGTGGGTTTTGTTGCACATATTAAGGGCAAGCCAAGTCATCAGATCGTATTAGATGCCGAAATTATGCTGCAGCGCATGGAGCATCGCGGCGGCTGCGGTTGTGAAGCCAACACCGGTGATGGCGCCGGTATCCTGACCGGTATGCCGCATGACTTCTGCGTAAAAGTGGCAAAACAGGATCTGGGTGTGGATTTGCCGGCTGCCGGCCTGTATGCGGCAGGCAACGTTTTTCTGCCAACGGATGAAGAACAGAGAATGTACTGTATCACGGAAGTAGAGAAAATTATCAAGGCGCAGGGCCAGAAATGCCTGGGCTGGCGCGAGGTGCCGATCGATACCGAAGGTGCGGATATTGGGCCGACCGCGCGTTTGTCACAGCCGGTGATTCTACAGTTATACATCGAAGCGGTTGGTGTGGAAGACAGGGATTTTGACCGCCAGCTGTATATAATTCGCAAACGCTGTACACACTTACTGCGTTTTGACAAATCCTTATCACAAAGAAAAGTCTTTTACATCTGCTCGCTGTCACCACGGATTATCATTTACAAGGGTATGCTGAATGCACTGCAGGTAAAGACATTTTATCTGGATCTGCAGGATACTGATTTTGCATCACACATCGCGATGGTGCATTCACGGTTCAGCACCAACACCTTCCCGTCATGGGACAGGGCGCAACCAAATCGTTATATGAGCCATAACGGTGAAATTAATACGCTGCTGGGTAACAAAAACTGGATGACAGCGCGCCAGGGTGTGGCGAAGTCTGATGCTTTCGGCGACGATATTACCCAGCTGTTTCCGATAGCTGAAAACGACTGTTCCGATTCAGGCAATTTTGACAACGTTTTAGAGTTTTTATTAATGTCAGGCCGCAGCCTGCAGCACGCCGTGATGATGATGGTGCCGGAAGCATGGCAGTCCGATGAAAATATGGACCAGGCGAAAAAAGATTTTTACCGCTTTAACTCCGCATTGATGGAGCCGTGGGACGGGCCGGCATCCATTGCCTTTACCGACGGCAAATACATAGGTGCGGTACTTGACCGCAATGGCCTGCGTCCCAGCCGTTATTATGTGACCAAAGACGACCGTGTCATCATGGCGTCAGAAGTTGGCGTGGTTGATGTCGATCCTGCTGAAGTGAAGTTCAAGGGACGTCTGCAGCCGGGAAAGATGTTCCTGATTGACTTCGATAAAGGTGAGCTGGTCTCGGATGAAATCCTGAAAAAACAATTTTCTACGCAGCGCCCCTATGGCCAGTGGCTGCAAAATCAGGAAATAAAACTATCTGAACTGGGCTGTGAACAGGAGCCGCATGGCTTTAACCCGGAAACGATTATCCCGCGCATGCAGGCGTTTGGTTATACCGTCGAGACCATGCAGTTCATGCTGTTGCCGCTGGTCCGCGAATTGCGTGACCCGGTCGGTTCCATGGGAAATGATTCGGCGCTGGCCTGTCTGTCTGACAAGCCGCGCATGATCTATGACTATTTCAAACAGCTGTTTGCCCAGGTGACAAACCCGGCGATCGATTCCATTCGGGAAGAAGTCGTGATGTCACTGGAATGCTACATTGGTCCGGAAGGCAACCTGCTGGATATTACCGAGCGGCACGCACATCGTTTACGTGTACCGCATCCGATCCTGACCAATGAAGAGCTCGCCTGTCTGAAACATATCAACCATCGCGGCTGGAAATCGAAGACCATCGATATTACCTACGATAAAGCCGAAGGCGTCAGCGGCCTGGGTAAACGTCTTGATGAAATCTGCGCTGAAGCCAGCGACGCAATTAAAGACGGTTACAGCCTGGTTGTGCTGTCAGACAGAAACATCTCTGCTTCGCGTATACCTGTAAGCGCATTATTAGCTACCGGTGCGGTACATCACCACCTGGTAGATCATCAGCAGCGTACCCGTATTGGCATCGTACTGGAAACCGGCGAAGCCCGTGAAGTGCACCATCACTGCCTGCTGATAGGTTATGGCGCGGATGCGATTAATCCATACGTCGCATTTGAAGCCATGTTCCAGTCTCAGCGTGAAGGCCTGCTGGATGGAGGTAAATATACCGACGATAAAATAGTTGCTGCCTACCGCAAAGGCGTTGCCAAGGGCATGCTGAAAGTGATGGCGAAAATCGGTATTTCGACATTGCAGTCTTATAAAGGTGCGCAGATTTTCGAAGCCGTCGGTCTCGGTGAAGAGGTTGTCAACCGCTGCTTTAAAGGCACTGCAAGCCGTATCAAGGGTGTCAGTCTTGAAGTGCTCGCCGAAGAGGCATGGCGCCGCCATGAAATCGCTTACCCGAGCCGTAACCTGGTGCGCCTGCCTATGCTGGACAATCCCGGTGATTTCCACTGGCGCAGCGGCGGCGAAGTGCATATGTGGAACCCGCAGGCGATCGCCAACCTGCAGCATGCTGCAAGCAGCAACAGCCGCGAAGCATACAAGCAGTTTGCCAAGGTATCGGATGATGATTCCACGCGCCGTGCAACGCTGCGCGGCCTGCTGAAATTCAAGGCAGGCGCCAATGGCGGCCCGATTCCGTTAAACGAAGTTGAGCCGGCAAAAGAAATAGTTAAACGGTTTGTCACCGGCGCCATGAGCTTTGGTTCCATCTCGGCAGAGAGCCACGAATCGCTGGCGATAGCGATGAATCGCATCGGCGGCAAATCCAATACCGGTGAGGGTGGTGAGGACCCGGCGCGTTTTACACCGATGGAGAATGGTGACTCCAGGCGCTCGGCGATTAAACAGGTCGCTTCAGGCCGCTTTGGTGTGACCAACTGGTATCTGACCAATGCTGATGAGATTCAGATCAAGGTAGCACAGGGCGCAAAACCGGGTGAAGGCGGCGAGCTGCCGGGCGGAAAAGTTGATGTGACGATTGCGCGCATCCGCCATTCGACCCCTGGTGTGGGGCTCATCAGTCCGCCGCCGCATCATGATATTTATTCGATTGAAGACCTGGCGCAACTGATCCACGACCTCAAAAACTCGAACCCGTCCGCGCGCATCAGCGTAAAACTGGTTGCCGAGATCGGCGTCGGTACCATTGCTTCAGGTGTGACCAAGGCATTCTCTGATCACATCGTTATTGCCGGCCACGATGGCGGTACCGGTGCGTCGCCGCTGACCTCGGTGAAACACGCTGGCCTGCCATGGGAACTCGGTGTTGCCGAAACACACCAGACCCTGGTGATGAATGACCTGCGTTCGCGTGTGGTGATACAGACCGACGGCCAGTTAAAAACCGGGCGCGATATCACTATTGCGGCGCTACTCGGTGCAGAAGAATTCGGTTTCTCTACTGCGCCGCTGATTACGCTGGGCTGCATCATGATGCGCAAATGTCATTTAAATACCTGTCCGGTTGGTATTGCCACCCAGGATAAGGAACTGCGCAAGAAGTTCAAGGGTAAACCGGAACACGTGGTGAATTACATGTTCATGGTTGCCGAAGATATGCGTGAGCATATGGCAGAACTCGGTTTCCGCACGGTCAATGAAATGATTGGACGTGTCGACGTACTGGAACCCAATATCGCCATCGACCACTGGAAAGAGAAAGGCATCGACCTCACCGCATTGTTAACACCGGCGGTTAAGCCGCATGATGGTGTCGGCGTGTATTGCAGCCAGGCACAGAATCATGGGCTGGAAAAAGCGCTGGATAATGAAATCATCAGGCGCGCCAAAGCAACCATTGAAAACGGCGAAAAAGTTTCCATGGAGTTGCCGGTAGTCAACACCAACCGTGTTGTTGGCACCATGCTGTCGCATGAGCTGGCGAAAGCGCATCGCGGTAAACCGCTGCCCGATGATACCCTGCATATCAAGCTGAATGGTTCAGCCGGCCAGAGTCTGGGTGCCTGGCTATATGAAGGTGTGACTATTGAGCTCGAAGGCGATGCCAACGATTATGTCGGCAAAGGTCTCTCTGGCGGACGACTGGTTGTTTATCCGGACAGGAGAAGCACTATCATTGCGGAAGAAAATATTATTGTCGGCAATGTTGTGCTGTACGGTGCTACTTCCGGTGAAGCCTATTTTAGAGGTGTTGCCGCCGAGCGCTTCTGCGTTCGTAACAGCGGCGCCAGTGCTGTCGTTGAAGGTGTCGGCGACCACGGTTGCGAATACATGACCGGTGGCCGTGTTGTTGTCCTTGGTGAAACCGGACGTAACTTTGCAGCTGGCATGAGCGGCGGCATAGCTTATATCTGGGACAAAAATAATACTTTCCCCGCGCTATGCAATATGGGTATGGTTGGGCTGGAAGCACTGGAAATCGACGCAGACATTAATGAAGTTAAGACCCTGATTGAAAACCATCTTAAGTACACCGGCTCAGATGTTGCTAAAGCAGCACTGGATAACTGGCCTGAGACTATAAAACACTTTGTTAAAGTCATGCCGACTGATTACAAGCGTGTGTTACAGGAGATGAAAAAACAGGAAGAAATGGCGGTCGCTTAAAGGCAGTGAACAGCTAATAGTTAATAGTTAGAGAAGAAATAAATGGGAAAACCAACCGGTTTTAAAGAATTTGAACGCGAGACAGAAAAGTATCGTGACGTCGGTGCGCGGGTAAAAGATTACGGCGAAATTTATACCGGCAAGCACGATACCGAGCACCTTAAAATCCAGGGCGCACGCTGCATGGATTGCGGTGTGCCTTTTTGCCAGTCCGAAAACGGCTGCCCGGTAAATAACCTGATCCCCGAATGGAACCACCTGGTTTATACCAGTCAATGGCAGCCTGCGTTAAATCGTCTGCATAAAACCAACAATTTTCCCGAGTTCACCGGACGCGTCTGCCCGGCGCCCTGTGAAGGCGCCTGCGTGCTGGGTATTACCAGCCCGGCGGTGACCATTAAAAATATTGAAAATGCAATTATCGATAAAGGCTTCGAGGAAGGCTGGGTCAGCGCAAAGCCGCCGCAGGAGCGCACAGGAAAAAATGTTGCCGTTATTGGTTCAGGTCCGGCAGGGCTGGCGGCGGCTGCGCAGTTAAACAAGGTCGGGCACAATGTTACGGTATACGAACGCGCTGACCGAATCGGCGGTTTGCTCATGTACGGTATCCCTAATATGAAACTGGGCAAGGATGTCGTGCAGCGCCGTGTAGATCTGCTGAAAGAAGAAGGCGTCAACTTTGTGGTTAATGCCGATGTCGGCGGTAGCGGTGAAAATGCCGTAGATGTCAGTATCCTGCGTAAAGACAACGACGCTCTGTTGTTTGCTACCGGTGCAACCAGTGCGCGTGACCTTGATATTCCAGGGCGCAACCTCAAAGGCGTGCACCTGGCGATGGAATTTTTGACAGCCAGCACAAAGAGTCTCCTCGATTCAGGCGGGGTTGAGCCTGATCTGAATGACAGTATGGTTATTTCTGCGAAAGACAGGAATGTCGTGGTTATCGGCGGCGGCGATACCGGTACCGATTGCATCGCTACATCGTTACGTCACGGCTGCAAGTCGATGGTCAATTTTGAGTTATTGCCGCAAGCACCGCACGAGCGTGCCGAAGATAACCCATGGCCCTTATGGCCGCGTATTTATCGTGTTGATTATGGCCACGAAGAAAGCAGCAAACGTTTCGGCAGGGACCCACGGGAATATAATATTCTTACCAAGGAGTTTATTGACGACGGTAATGGCAATGTCGCCGGTGTAAAAATGGTGGAAGTCAGCTGGAGTAATGTCGACGACAGGTGGCAGATGGAAGAAGTGGAAGGCACCGAAAAAGTCTGGCCGGCAGAACTTGTGCTGCTTTCCATGGGCTTTTTAGGTCCCGAGCATTATGCCAGTGATGCGTTGAGTATCGAGTATGATAACCGTTCCAATTACCAGGCCAGGCACGGCAAGTATAAAACGAATATTGATGGTGTGTTTGCTGCTGGCGACTGCCGTCGCGGTCAGTCATTAGTGGTATGGGGAATTCATGAAGGCCGCGAAGCCGCGCGCGAAATTGACCGTTACCTTATGGGTAATACGTTATTGCCTTAATGCAGAAGATATATACCGCAGAGGCACGGATTTATTGTTTATTACGCCTGCGGCATATTAAAAAAATGTAGGTTCGAATTTATTCGGACAAAAGTGCCTATAATTGCCAATATATGTCCGAATAAATTCGAACCTACATTATGGATAAATCCATGCAGCAAAATCTCGGCATCTCCATGCCTCTGCGGTAATATTACTGTCGAATTTGCCTGACTGCTTATACTGGCAGCGGTTCAGGCATACGCCTTAATCACGGTTTTTTTCTGCTGGCATTGCTCAAGAAATTTATGCAATGCAGCGTCGCTGTTATTTTCAAAATCGATAAATACAAGATTCAACATGTATTTATCTTGCGACAGTCTCTGCAGGGACAGGATGCGGCAGTTAACATTCAGTTTTTCTACCTTGCCTTCAACAGGTAATTCAATAATCACTTTTAAATGTATGTGTGTGACTGCGTGATTTTGAATGCCGCGCGGTTCAATCTGGTCAGTTACCCAGCCGTCACAAATTATCTGCAAACCTGCACTTGATATATTGCGTGTGCTAACTGGAAGTGGATTGCCTTCATCCAGCACAATATCAGCTGACAGGTCTATTTCATAACGCGGCGACCGTCTTCTTTCGTTAATGCCTGGTATAGCGAGTGTCATGGTTGCGCAAAAAGTCATTTAATTTAAAAAGGGTTATTGTTTTAAAAAAGCTTAGTAAAAAATATTTATATATCAACAAATTGGTGGTGTTTATGAAAATACGAGACGTATATATCTGCAGGAAACAGGTGACTTAGCATTCAAATATGATAATATTCCCCCGCTAAATTACGGCCAGGAAGGCAGTTGTTTTGGATAAAACTGCCTCAGATAATAATCATACATAACACGGGAGAACGGTTATGCCAGAAGATAAAATAACAGAAACACTGTCAATGGTGCAAAAGATCGACATTCAGCAGTTGACTGAAGCCTATGTTATACCCTGGGGGATAAACATAGTCATGGCACTGGCGATATTTATCATTGGTAAAATGGTTGTTGGCATACTGGTTAGAATTGCCAAAAAATTAATGACCAAAGCCAAGGTTGATGCAATACTGGTTAATTTTATCGGTTCAATTGTCAGCACGGTGCTGCTGCTGTTTGTTGTTGTTGCCGCACTCGACCAGCTGGGTGTCGATACCACATCACTCATTGCGTTAATTGGTGCCGCAGGTCTGGCCATTGGTTTAGCCTTGCAGGGTACACTGCAGAACCTGGCTTCAGGCGTCATGCTGATTATCTTCCGTCCCTTCAACGATGGTAACTATGTGGAAGCTGCCGGCGTTGCAGGTATTATTGAAAAGATCGGTATATTTACCACCACCATGCGCACCGGCGACAATCGAGAAATCATTGTGCCTAATGGTGAAATTTTCGGCGGCACTATCACCAATTATTCGAAGCGTGATACTCGCCGGGTCGACATGGTATTCGGTATTGGTTATGGCGATGATATCAAGGCAGCAAAGGATATCCTGAACAGGATACTGCAGGAAGATGAGCGTGTATTGAAAGATCCCGCGCCGCTGGTAGCCGTGGCAGAACTTGGTGACAGCAGCGTAAACTTTAATGTCCGCCCCTGGGTTAAAACAGGGGATTACTGGAATGTATATTTTGACACGCATGAAAAAGTTAAATTAACCTTTGACGCCGAAGGCATCACCATACCTTATCCGCAGATGGATGTTCACACGGATCAGGCAGCCTGATCATTTTTATCATAAATATGTTGTAGAAGGATAATTGAAATGAATAAAAGTATTTATACATTAATACTGCCAGCCCTGCTGGCTGCATCAGTTAACGTGGCGGCCGCCGAAGACGAGAATAAAGAAAAGTCACCATGGAAAAGTTCGATAGAGCTAGGCTTTATTCGCACTACCGGTAATACTGAAACACAGACCACCGCACTTAAGGCGGATGCAACCTATGAAGTTGAAAAATGGCGTCACACCGGACACGCGGAAGGCTATGGTCAGCAAACCGAGGATGCCAATACCGGTGAGACGGTAGTATCTGCAGAACGTTACCAGCTGATCGGTAAATCGGATTATAAATTCACCGAGCTTGATTACGCTTTTGGCATTATTAATTTGCAAAAAGACCGCTTCAGCGGGTATGAATATGAGCATATTGTCTCGCTCGGTTATGGTCGTAAGGTAATCAAGCAGCAGAACATGGAGCTGGACCTGGAAATCGGTGCTGGTGAAAGATTCTACAAAGAGGATAATAAAGATGACGACAACGAGGCCATATTGCGTCTCGCGGGTAATTACTGGTGGCAAATTACAGATAATTCCAAGTTTATTCAGGAGCTAAGCACAGAGATTGGTGAAACCATTACATCAAACAGATCGGTAACCGGTATCCAGGCAAATATCAACAAAACGCTGGCAATGAAATTTACCTATACCATAAGAAATAAATCGAAAGTTCCTGCAGGCACGGAAAAAACAGATACCGAAGCGGCAATGACTCTGGTGTATAACTTCTAGAAGAAAATTGTTAACCGCAGGGACGCCGAGGCGCAGAGTTTTTATTCATTAACCGTGTCTCGGCATCTCTGTGGTAAACACTTTAAAACCTGAATGCTAATCCGGCAAACGCTTCAATCTGCGTAAATAAACTGCCATTAACGCTTAGTGAGCAACCGCCGTTACAGAAAAGAGCGGCGTTACTGTTGAACAGCGTGCCCAGTCCGCGAGCTTCCAGCCGTACAGCGATGTTTTCAGATAAAAAATATTTCAAACCGATGCCTATACTCAGCGAGGCGCGAAGGTCTGATTGAAATCCGCTAAAATCAGGGCTTAAGTAAGTGAAACCAACTCCGCCGCTTACGAAAGTTTTCAGCTTATTTTCTTCGGAAATCGGTGCTGTGCCGCCGATATGGAGATAGTCGATAGTCAACGGTATATCAGCAGTGCTCGTTGTTGCGGGCTGGGTAAGATTGACTGATCTTATGTCGGATGACTGGTGGCTATAATAAATCTCCCAGTCCTTGCCCCGTTCGTATGGAAAACCGATGATGAATCCATACATCTCGGAACTCTGGACCGTATGTTTTTGCTGGGTATCATTGTCAATAAATTCACCGCCACCACGATAACCATATAAAGGTGTTATCTCCACCGCGTAACTGCCTGCACTGGAAACGAATAAGGTAACAATCAGTAGATTTTTAAGTTTTTTCATAAATACACGTTCGGGAAAATGTCTGCTGGAGATTATAGTTCTGTTAACCGCGGCATGGCATGAACTGGTAGCATCGAGTATTTCCTGCCTTAAGCTTTAACAACAGGTTAATATATTAGCTGAACAGCCCTGATTACAGGGCAGTCGTTATGCTGTTAGAAGCCGCAATCGCTTTTTGCTTTGCTGCTTCAACGGTATTGTCCCTGGCTAATGCAACGCCCATGCGCCGCTGGCCTTTAACTTCCGGTTTGCCAAACAATCGCAACTGCGTGTCAGGCAGGTGTAAAGCAGCATTAATGTTATTAAACATGACATGATCTGATTCGCCATTGACCAGGATAACACTGCTTGCACTTGGGCCATGAAAATGAATGTTAGGTATCGGTAATCCCAGTATCGCCCGTGCATGCAGGGAAAACTGGGATAAATCCTGTGATATCATGGTGACCATGCCGGTGTCATGCGGCCTGGGCGAGACTTCACTGAATATCACGTCATCACCCTTGATAAATAACTCAACACCAAAAATACCGCGACCGCCGAGTGCCTCCGTAATTTTTGTCGCAATCTCACGTGCCTTGTTAATGGCAACGTCGGACATCGGCTGCGGCTGCCATGACTGGCGATAATCACCGTCTATTTGTACGTGGCCGACAGGTTCACAGAAACTTGTGCCATCAATATGGCGAACCGTTAACTGGGTTATTTCATAATCAAAATCAATAAAACCCTCAACAATGACTTTTCCTGCACCGCTGCGGCCTCCCTGCTGGGCGTAGTTCCAGGCCCTGTCGATATCGGTATGTGTTTTTATGGTGCTTTGGCCTTTGCCGGATGAGCTCATAATCGGCTTAACAATGCAGGGTATACCAATGTTTTCAATAGCGGCATCAAATTCCTCTCGCGTACTGGCAAACTGGTAGGGTGATGTTTTCAGTCCCAGCTCTTCTGCGGCAAGCCGGCGTATGCCTTCACGGTTCATGGTCAGCCTGGCGGCGCGTGCCGTGGGAATAACTGTATAGCCTTCTGCTTCGAGTTCAACCAGGGTGTCGGTCGCGATGGCCTCGATCTCGGGAACGATGTAATCCGGTTTTTCAGCTTCGATGATTTTCCGCAAGGCTTCACCGTCAAGCATGGATAGCGAGTAACTGCGATGCGCCAGCTGCATGGCTGGTGAGTTGGCGTAACGGTCAAGTACGATTACTTCAACACCGTATCGCTGCAACTCAATCACGACTTCCTTGCCCAGTTCACCGCCGCCGCAGAACAAAACCCTGGTTGCGGTAACAGATAAGGGGGTGCCAATAGAAGTCATCGTTGTCTCTCGTTTGTATGTGTGGCTGAGAAGTATATCTTATTGCTGTCTAATGAAAAACAAAAAGCGAATCACCACAGAAACACAGAGGACACAGAGTTTTTATTGGATGGATGCAGCTTACTGCAGGGTCGAATTTATTCGGACATGTATAGGCAAACATTGGCGCCGTTGTCCGAATAAATTCGAACCTACATCGTTTGTGATGTCGTAGGCGAAACAATCAAATACTCTGCGCCTCTGTGGCGAAAAGCGTTTATTTTTTATCTCTGGCAATGCGGACAATAATAAGTCGAACGCTGCTGCTGGCTAAACTGAATTATCGGCTGGCCGCAAACGCTACAGTTTTCTCCCGCTTTACCATAAACCAGCAGTTTTTGCGCAAAGTATCCGGGCTGTCCATTCTCGGAAGTAAAATCCCGCAATGTGGTGCCACCCTGCCTGATAGATTCGTTTAGCGTCAGCTTTATCGCATCGACCAGCTTTTGCAGACGCTTGAGTGAAATGTTGCCAGCTTTCCGCTTCGGGTTGATGCCGGCCTTGAACAGGGCTTCATTGGCATAGATATTGCCGACACCAGCCACTATATGACTGTTCATGATCAAGGCTTTTATAGAACACTGGCGTTTATGTGCCTTGTTATGCAGGTACTCAGCATTGAAATCATCTTCCAGTGGTTCCGGCCCCAAGGGTTTAATCAGCTTGTGCTGGTTTATATCTTTGTCCGTCCACAATACACAGCCAAATTTACGCGGGTCTCGCAGGCGCAGGATATTATTTCCTGTTTGCTTGCTGGAGACGCAGATATCCAGGTGATCATGTTTATCAGCAGGTAATTTGTTCGTGCAGATACGCAAACTGCCGGACATGCCAAGGTGAATGATGATGCTGCTGCCGTTATTGAGTTTCAGATAAATGTATTTTGCACGGCGGCGTACTTCCAGTATCGTTTTGCCTTTCGCCAGGGCAGGCAGGTTTGCTGGCACCGGCCAGCGAAGTTTATGCTGGCGTATATTGATTGCAGTGATGGTGCTGTTTAGCAGGTAAGGTTCGATACCGCGACGGCTGGTTTCAACCTCTGGCAGTTCTGGCATGTTTGTTAGAAAACGGTTTTAAATATCGCGGTCAAGCTCATCGGTATCCAGCTGACCACTGACACGCCGGCGCACGTGTGACCAGGAGACCCCGATGCTTAAAACACTGGCAAGCATTATTTCAATGATATAACTGATAACGCGAAAGCTGTGTGTTGATAAGCCGAGCACATCGACAATCAGCCAGATGGCCAGACCGAAGAAAGCAGTGGCGATGATGATTCCAGGCAGTCCGAGTGAGCCGAGTGTGGCGCGGATTAACATTATCCAGCCGATAAGCAGGACAACGCCGACAAATGCCTTGAAGGCGCTGAACTCGGCAAGTGATCCGGAGACCCAGTGGTAGTAGGAAACACCCTCTGGGTTATAAGTTGCGAACACGACAATAAGCGCAAAAATAAAACGAATGATAAAACTGTCAAAACCGAAGCCTTTATTTGTTGCCATATAAGTTGTCCTGGTAGAGGGTGTGTGAGCTGGTTGTCTATTATAAAAGTTTCCTGCATCCTTTGTGCAGTTCTGTTTAATGTATTGGTTACTGGTTATGCGCTGCCGGGCTGATAAGATTGTTGTAGGCTTCCTTGTCCAGATGGTATTCAAGTCCAATCTCGGGCCGCGCGATAATTAACCAGGGTTGCGTGTCGCTGATGCTGTAGCTAAGCGGCTGTTCCTGGCCGGTTAAATAAACGGAGATGTTGCCAAGCTCCTTGCGTGTCATAGATTGGTGGACACCAAAAGCCTGGTCATGCTGCCAGTGCTGAATGGTTTCAGCAATGCTGTCCGCACTGCTGTCTATCGTGCTGTGCCATATGCCGTTTTCATCTTTGTAGATGGTCTGCTGCGGAAGAACAATTTTTTTAATATCGCAGTTGGCAGGTAGCAAATTAAGCGAAACCAGCGTGCTGAAATGTGACGTTATTAACGGATAGTAAACGTCCTCGATAGTATAAACCCGGTTATCAAGCTTGACGTAACGCAAATTAGTCACCGGGTTGATTATGCCGAACTCTATCATTTGCTGGTTGAATTGAATGCTTGTCTGTGAGTCATCCAGGCCGGTTTCCCTGGTGTCAATTTGCGTGAGCGTATATTGATTGTGCACCGGCGCGTTAAGCAGGCCGAGGATGGTGTTGATTCGAAAGTTGTTTGCAGCGATATTAATCGGCTGTGTGATTTGCCACTGGTTCTCCGTGTTTCTAACAATGCTGGTATTGTTGCTGTTGTGACGGATATTAATAGTCTTGATATCATTTATATCAATATCGGTTAGTTTCTTCAGCTCTGTATTTTTTTCTTCTTCACTTAAAAAAATAACGATAGCCAGTAGAACAACGAAAACCAGCAGGGCGAGATTGAGAAGATTCTTTTTCGACATTACAGGTTTTTGCGTTTATACCAGATGCTAAAGCCGGCAATTAAAAGCAGCGCAGGGATAATCAAAAAGAATCCGAAACCGATGATGGATATCTGCAGGCCATTCAATTCCAGTTTCGTGTCAGGTGAAGCTTTTACTTCGATGGATATAAGATCATCATCACCAATCAGCCAGTTGAAAATATTCAGGCCAAGATTCAGATTCGCGCCCGCGCCGATATAAGCATCTGCAAGGAAATCGCTGTCGCCAGCAACTACGGCACGTTGAACTTTGGGTAGTATTCTGGGTTTATTATTTTTCTGTGCAATGCTGCGATGTAAGGCGACCGCTATTGTTATTGGGCCGGCGATATCACCGGCGCTGGAATCAAATGCCATCTCCTCAGTCAGGCCGCCGGTTTCACTCCAGCTCTTGCCATAGGAGTTGAACAGAGCTGTTTGCTGCCAGTTGTTAACAGCGTGTTCATCGCTGAGCGGGCTTATGCCTCGTGCTAACGGGAACAGCGTGTTGTAACGAATCGTGCTGGTAATCTGGTGCGGGAAATATTCGGTCACCGGAATAATAGCGGGATGCTGAATATTCAGTGTCTGCCTTAGTTGTGTGTTGTTATCGACAATAACGCCATTTTGCAGCTGCAAATCAAGGCTACTGGCAAGAAACTCAAGATTATGTAACTCGCCAGGATCGACCAGCCATAGCAGGTTGCCGCCTTCGTTGATGTAGTTTTGAAGCTGTGTTATTTCACCTGCAAGATAGTTGTTCGCCGGCGCGGCGATAACCAGCAAGCTGGTGTTGGCAGGAAGCGGTTTCTCTAACAGGTTAAGCGTGCTCAGGTGGAAGCCCTGTTCCGTCAACTGCTGCTTTAATGTCGCATAAGCACGGTTGTCGCTGCCGTTGATGTCGCGTTCGCCATGACCGGTTAGAAAAACCGTCAGCTGGTTATCACGCCGATTTAACCTCAACAGCGCATTGCTGATAGCCTGTTCACTCAAGGAGTCAATATGTTCCATGCGGCCATTGTAATGAATTACAAAGGCAAATGGCTTGTTCATCACGATGCCGTCCTGCTGCGCCTGTGTAATATCTATGTCAGGGTTTAACAGGCGCAGTTTGAAATCCGCTTTAACGCGCTGGTAGCGTTCAATGATTTCCTTGATGGCTTTGCCGGTGACTTCATCCGTGGTGTAGGCGTGAACAGCGACCTCTTTATCCAGCATGTTAAGCAATTCAATACTGCTGGATGACAGTGAGTGACGTTTGTTCGCCGTTAGATCGAACTGGTAAGTGTAATGATTGCTTATCCACGCCAGCATGCCAAGACAGGCGGCAAACAGCAGCAGAAATATGATCTTCTGAATGTTGAGATAGAGACGGGATTGACTGGTAAGTTTCATGTTTTTAAAAAGCTTTTAACACAGAGACACAGAGTGCACAGAGAAGGAAATTTAAATGGGTTTCTGCGCCGCTGGCACAGCTAAACAGAAATACCTCTGTGTTCTCTGTATCTCTGCGGTTCGTTTGATTTATATACATTTTCATCCCTGCAGGCGCTGTGTTTCCAGCTGTCTTATCGTCAGCACGACAAAGCCGGTAATAAATAATATAAAGTAGGCGATGTCACGTGTGTTTAATATACCGCGCATCATGGCGGAAAAGTGCGTATGCAAGGACAGGTAACTTAGCAGGTTTGCGCCATCGCCCGCCGAAGCGCTGTTGACATTAATCATCCATAACAGCAGCAAAAAACCGAAGGTGCTAATGGCGGCGATCATCGGGTTTTCCGTGAGAGATGACATGTAAAGTCCGGCGGAACTGAAAGCAGCCAGCATGATAAATAGACCGAAGGCGCCGCAGAGCATTTTTGCGTAATCCAGTTGTGTGCCCATGGCAAGTGATGCTGGCATCAGTACGATTAGCAGCACGATTATCATGATAAAAAATAATAAGCCAAGGTATTTGCCGAGCACGATTTCGCTAATGCTGAGCGGTGCGCTTAGCAACAGGCTCATGGTGCCGCTGCGTTTTTCTTCGCTGATGAGGCGCATGGTTAACAGGGGGGTCAACATTAACAGGATAATGCTGGCTACTTCGAATAGCGGGCTGGCAATAAGATCGGTGACACCCGGTGCATTTTTCAAGGTGGTCAGGTCAGACTGAATTTCGAAGAAAACATCGATGGATTTGAAAAACGACCACGCCAGAATTAGCTGTATCACGGCGAGTATCACCCACGCCAGAGGTGATAAAAACATTGAGCGAAATTCACGTTTTGCAATGGTCAAAATCATTGTTTTAAGTCTGTTTTATGTTGCGTTTGTTTGCAGCCTGTCGTCCAGCCTTTTTTTCCTGCTTATGCTGCTATTCGTCATGTTGGTATCTGACAGCGTTAAATCGATAAACATCTGTTCCAGCGATGTCTGTTGCGTGGTAAAGCGGGTAAGTCCCCATTGCTGCCTGATTATGTATGCGGTGAGCTGTTCAGCTGGTAAATCGCTTTCTGCGGTAAAACTGTTGTTATCAATAATGTTGATTGACTTAAAGACAGCATGACGGGCAAGCATCTCGCGTTCAATTTTCGCCGACAATGATATCTCGAATCTCCTTGTCTCTGTGCTTAACATGTCCTTCATGTCAGCGCTATACACCAGCTCGCCCTGATTGATTATCTGTACCCTGTTACACACCGCCTGCACTTCAGGCAGGATATGAGTGCACAGGATAATGCCATGCGACTGCCCCAGTGTTTTTATCAGGCTGCGTATTTCCATGATCTGAATTGGATCAAGGCCTACCGTGGGTTCATCGAGGATGATTACCGGCGGTGAATGCAGTATCGCCTGTGCGATACCGACACGCTGCTGGTAGCCCTTCGACAGGTTTCGAATCAGGCGGCGGCGAACATCATCGAGGCCGCAACGCTCAATGGCAGAATCACAAATAGCAGTTTGCCGTGATCTGTCTATATGGTGTAACCGTGCGCAATACCGCAGGTATTCTGTCACCGTCATCTCTTTATAAAGCGGCGGGTTTTCCGGCAGGTAGCCCAGTGACGCCTTGGCTGCTTTCGGCTGCTCAAGTAAATCGATGCCATTGATGGTTATCTCGCCAAGGGTTGGTGCCAGACTGCCGGTTAGCATCTGCATGGTAGTCGACTTGCCCGCTCCGTTAGGCCCCAGGAAACCCAGGATATCACCCGCAGCCAGTTCAAAACTGATGTTATTCACCGCGCAGAAGTCGCCGTAGCGGCGCGTCAGATTGTTAACCGAGATAAGTGAATGCATGAGGCGCTATTATTCCTTTTTTACGCAAGCTTGCAAGGAAAAACTGCTCAAGTTTTAAGTTATAAGTTATGTATTTGCAACTTGATACTTATAACTTAAAACTAATCTTCTTTTATAATATCGCATGGCAAAATATCTCGGCATCGATACCGGCGGTACTTTCACGGATTTCATCCTTTTCGATAATGAATCGAAAACGGTTCGTATTCACAAGGTGCTGTCTACCCCGCAGGCACCTGAAAAAGCCATTATGCAGGGGGTTGCTGATTTAGGCATCGAGGGCGACGATTTGGCCATCATCCACGGTTCGACGGTGGCGACCAATGCTGTGCTCGAAGGCAAAGGTGTATCGACAGCCTATATCACGAACAAGGGCCTGGCGGATGTGCTTGCTATCGGCCGGCAGGCGCGTGAGGAGCTATACAATTTAACACCGACCAGGAAACCGCCGTTAATCGAAAGACAATTATGCCTTGAAGTAAATTCACGGCTGAGCGCCAGCGGCGAACAGCTGCAGCAGCTCAGTGAACAGGATTTATCGGAGCTGACAGCGCAACTGGCAGCACTGGCACCCAAAGCCGTGGCGATCAACCTGCTGTTTTCGTTTATTGATGAAAGCGAAGAGCTTAAGATTGAAAAAGCGATTGTCGACAGGTTTGGCGAAGAAGGAGTATTTATCAGCCGCTCATCCGATGTGCTGCCGGAGTATAAAGAATTCGAGCGCGGCATGACCACCGCCTTAAATGCCAAGGTCGGACCATTAATGCAGGGCTACCTGCAGCGGCTGGAAGACAGTCTGACAGGCCAGGGAAAGCAAAAGCATAGTCAGGGTACAGTACTCTCTATCATGCAAAGTTCAGGCGGCATCACCAGTGCGCGTCAGGCAGGGCGATACCCGGTGAACCTGTTGCTGTCAGGCCCTGCCGGCGGTCTCAAGGGTGCCCAGACGGTTGCTGCAGCATCGGCTATCAGTCAGTTGCTGTCGTTTGATATGGGCGGCACTTCAACCGACGTATCTATCATTGATAAGAAACCTGGTTTTACTAGCGGAGCAAAAATTGGCGGTTATCCGGTGGCGGTCCCGATGGTGGATATGCATACCATCGGTGCCGGTGGCGGCTCAATCGCGCAGGTCGATGCCGGTGGTTTATTGCTGGTCGGCCCGGAATCCGCTGCTGCCGATCCCGGTCCAGCCTGTTACGGCAAGGGCGGTAAACGTCCGACCGTGACCGACGCCAATGTTGTGCTTGGCCGCCTGCTGCCGCAGTCGTTTCTCGGTGGCAATATGCGGCTGGATAAGGCCGCTGCAATCGCCGCGTTAAAAAACGTCGCCGCGCCACTGGGGCTGACTGTGGAGCAGGCTGCCATGGGTATCATTGAAGTGGTGAATGATCACATGGTACGTGCTTTGCGTGTTATGTCGGTCGAACGCGGTGAAGACCCGAAAGACTTTACCCTGGTCTCTTTTGGTGGCGCCGGCGGCCTGCATGTATGTGCGCTGGCAGAGGCCCTGGAAATGACGAAAGCACTGGTGCCGGTAAATGCCGGTGTGCTGTCGGCACTCGGCATGCTGGCGGCGGAGGCCAGCCGTGAACGTTCGCGCACGATTAACAGGCCCCTGAAAGATTGTGATACAGTAGCCATCGAACAGCTGTTTGCCGAACTGGCTAGCCTTGCCATCGCGGAGCTAAACCCGGCGACCGTCTTTGCGGGTAACGAAGCAATCTCAGGCAGCCAGCCAGGCCGTCTCCAGGATTTGCTGCGCTTCGCTGGCAATGACAGTATAAAGCTTGTCCTTACCGTAGATGTGCGTTACCGCGGACAAAGCTATGCCCTCAACCTGCCATGGCGCAGCCTGCAAAATATCGAACCGGACTTTCATAAAAAACACCGGGACAGTTATGGTCATGAGCTGGCGATTGATATTGAACTGGTTAATCTGCGGGTGCGCGCGATTGAACAGCGTCAGTCATTTGAATTGCCGCGGTGGCAGCCGAGTGAAGAGCTGACCTGCGAGTTTGTAACCATGCCCGGCATCGCTCAAGCTGTCGCCGTTATGAACCGGGCAGGCTTGCCCGTTGGGCACAGGATTGAAGGGCCGGCATTGATTACAGAAACCAGTGCAACCACATGGCTGGCAACAGGCTGGATTGCCGAAATCGACAGTGTTGGCAATATCGATTGCCGTAGCAACAAACCAGATAGTCGCTGAAGAATAGCAGAAATGTTCATATTCAATACAGTGCTATATGTATTCCTACGAAATATCCGGGTTAATATCCAGTGGAACATCAGGCATCATCAAAAGTAACGGTAATTATATTCTGCGGGATATTTTTCAGGTTTATCGAGACCGGACAAAGGCCCATACGTGCCGCTATTGAATTCACCTTGTCGTCGGTTGCATTGCCCTTTTTCAGTTTGCCCTTAAAATCGACGTTTAATGTTTCAATGCTTCGGTGCTTGTCTGCCATGACAGTAATTAAGCCTTCACTTGATTCCAGCACAAGCCCGTATTCTGTGGCATTCATCCTGAAGTACATATGCTGACAGGTGAGTATGGCATACATAAAGATATCAAAACCCGGGGTATATAGATTGAGATCAAAATTTTTCCAGTCGTCACTATCCAGAAGCTCAACATGTAGCTGTTCGATTTCATTCTTGTCGCCTGTGTACTGACACTGCAGTAGCATTTGGAAGGTAAGATCGCTCATCTTGTACTCATTCTAGAAAACATTAAACATGTATTTATACACGAGTTTCGAGTTTGGCAAAATGATTAATGTCAACATTGACAAATAGTATTAAAAGAATCCGACCAAATCTCGGACATGCTTTGATTTGTACCTGACTTGAGTGTCTCATTATGAATAAAGACCGGTACACCAGCCAGCAGCAAAACGTCGAGCCGGGTTGCCTGGAAAAATACTATGCGTAAGTTACGAATCACCAATTATCATTTGCTATCATGCTAAAACCATTTATCTCGTCCATCGTATTATACATTTTTCTGTTGCAGGCAGGTTTTGCGGCTGAAATCGACAGTGTGACCCCCAGGAAAGTAAAACTCGAAAACAGCCTGAGCTTGCTTAATTCAATAATCAATCAGCGCTTACGGGAGGGAGTCGAAAAAGCCAATGCACAACAGGAAGATATGGAAGATATTGACGAATATTATAACGATGAAAACAAATCCTGTGATGAACAAGTCCTTTATACTGAACTTAGAAAAGCCATTTATCAGTCTTACACTGCTTCCTGGGGACTTAAGGGCTACGATTTAGATAAGCAGTTACGTAAATTGCTGTCCCGGCAAAGTTATTCATTATCATTAAATGACTCAATTTACCGCGACATAGATTATCTGGAGGGCCTTTCTTTAAACCTAAAGGAATTGAGTGATGTCGTTAATGTCAATGGCTACCTTATTGGTCTGGATAAAATAGGACATTTTTTTTCCGAAGGCTGGCGATATATTGAGCTAACGCACGAGGAGAATCGCACTATTGAGCAGGCTCTCGAGTGGGGGAATCAACAGGAAAAAGGAAAATTCGGTTATAGCACGACGGGGATTTTTTCCTTTGCAGACCTTACCGCCAACTTTAACGGCTGGCGGTTCTGGAACAAGGTGTTGCTCAAAGAAGACGATCCGTTAAAAGGCGTCATCGGCAATTTTTTCAATCGGCCATATGTGAGCTGTAATATTCAAATTATGGCTTCGCTTAAAAATAAAAAAATCGTCAGGGCCTGGGAATACAATAACCAGTTTGATCTGGCTGATTACATTGATGGCGCCTGGGATGAAGGCAATAACTGCAACAGCTACGAAACGCCAATCATTGAACAAAAAGTAATGTCGCGCATAAAAGATGCTGATCCTGACTTTCGCTGTCCTTTCATCGCCGAATACTGCAAGGAAGCTCGGGAGAAGTACGGCTATTACGCAAAATATGTTTTGCATCCGTTTTGCCTTGTTGCTGGTGATTGAAATGCAAAATAATTATCTTTTTTTTGCAATAACAGGCATTCATTGCCAGGTCATTTTCCGTGATACTATGAAGCATTTACCAGTTGTTAAAAATTCCTGAGCCATGTCCCGGTATTCCAGAAAAAATAGCGTAACAGACAAAACTAAAGACGAAGCCATGAAAATTGCGCGCGGTACACAAAGGCCGGGACAGTCGAAAGAGCAGACAAAATTAATTGCTCAGGGTATACAAAAAGGCATAGATCATTATAAAAAACAGCAAAATGCAAAAGCCAGGGAACTGGATAAGAAACTAAAAAAAGCGGCTGCCAGCCGCATTTCAGGCGCCTCTTCGATTGATAATCCTTCCGAGACGGTTGCTGCTAAATGCAGCAGGCTGCCGTGGGTACTACTGGTGGTATCCTGGCTTGGTTTTGCCGCGATAGCATTAGCAGTTTACTTAATGTAAAACAAAGACATGCCAGTCACGGTATTACACCAGATTTTATCCATAAAACGTGACGTCGAATCCAGTCTACCCGCATCTGGCTAACAATATTTTTGTTCAAACTGCGTAACTAACGGTTTTTTTTTACCCATCTAATCAAACAGGGTAACTATAAGTCATGCTTTACACTCCCTTTTTGTATATCTCCTGGCAATAGCTAACTTGTTGATAACTAAGTGTGCTGCGTGAACAAGGCATGCGTTTCGCAGCTGTTTAATGACAATTACAACTTTATGGGTGTGACCATGCATGACAAACAGTACAATCAGCGTGAAATAATGTTCACTGCACTGGTTTTGTGGGTAATTCTCTTTGGTTTTCTGTACATGAGTTATCAGGGAATCTTCGAAAGCAATAAGATGTTTTGCGGCAATCACTCATGTCTGCTGCTTACAGGGATGCATAACAGCAGGTTTCCATTTACCAGTTTTGTTAATAGATGGGATTCGTTTCTCACCGCATACAGTTTACTGATTGTGTCTTTAACCCGGATATTTCATAGGAATATCCGGGTTAATATGCATAAATTACACTGCACATGTGGATAAAAACGTGTAATACACACCTTTATAACTGCATACTGAAAACGGCAGTTGATGATTGCGTGGGAATTATTGAAACGTAAATTATTTATTTTTCTAAAATTTTAATGCAGTGGTGATGCAGTGCGCTGAAAAAAATGCGATATTGCTAATGTACTCTGCAGTATATGGAATGTTCATGCAAACAATTTTTTCGGTTTTGATAACAGAATTTACTGATAAACCGTGAAATAAATAAACCTTTATTTTATTTATTCGTCCTACTAGAAATTACAGTGGAAAAACAAGTTAATTCATAGAATTACCTGCAACACTGGCCCGAGACTGCTAGAATTACATACCCATATATCTTAAGAAATAATTTCAAAATTAATGGCCAATCCTCTGATAACGCAGTTAAGCAACCCGGCCGTATTGCTGCAAATTAACCAGCGAGCCGCAGCGATTGTGAGTCTATTGCTCATTGTCGCCTGTGCCTATTTGCTGGTTGAAATCACCTGGTTGTTTTTTCCTCAGGAAGAAGAACAGTCATTGCCAGTACAGAAGCAAACCGGGTCGACAAACAAAACACAGGCGCAGCAGAATAATTTTAAAAATCTGACCGCGGCTAATATTTTTGGTGTCAGCGAAACAGCTACCGTACAAAAACAAACCAAAGTTCCGGAGACCAGGCTTAATCTCACCTTGAAAGGGGTACTGGCTGCCGAACCGATGAATCAGGCAAGTGCTATCATCGCCCAGGGTAAATCAGGTAAAGAGGATATTTACGGTATTGGTGACAAAATACCCGGCGGTGTAGTAATCAAGGAAATACATGCAGATTATGTGGTGCTTGAACGAAATGGACAGGCCGAGATACTAAATTTACAGAAAATAAGCGGTCTTACCGATATCGAATCAGAAATTAAACCTGCCTGGCAATCGCAACAATCACCCGGGGCGGCATTACAGGAAATTCGAGAAAATATTTTAAAAAATCCCGCTTCATTCGCTGATTATGCATTGCCGGTTGTGGTTAAAGAAAAGGGCCGGCAAATCGGTTATCGGTTACAGCCGCAGAAGAAAGGGGATGTATTGTCCAGGTTAGGCATACAAAGTACGGATGTAATTACTAAAATCAACGGCAGGAGACTTAACAGGCCTCAAAATGGAATCGCAGCTTTACGTTCGTTAACTACCGCGAAGCAAGTAAATATCGTGGTGAATCGCGATGGCACCGAAGTTCCACTCAACATTACGCTACAATAAGTTATGTAACCCGGATATTTGTATGACCATTGTTCAAATAATAAAGCAACTTATAACGCCTGATTTGTCTCTGCAGCGTAAGGTTCAGGTGTGTTTCGCAACCTTATTACTTTCCCTGCTGGTTGCTACACAGGCAATCGCAGATGAAATTACGCTTAATCTTAAAGATGCTGATATTCGCGCCCTGATCAGTACGGTATCAAAGTTTACCGGCAAGAATTTCATTATAGATCCGCGCGTTAAGGCAAAGGTCACGGTGATATCCGCTAAAACCATGACGCCCGATGAGGTGTATGAAGTGTTTCTCTCGGTGTTGCAGGTACACGGTTATGCCGCGGTGCCGACAGGCTCAATAATAAAAATTGTGCCAGAAGTTAATGCCAAGCAGGGACCGCTGCCTCTGGTTGATAATAAAGATATGTACCCAGGCGATGAACTGGTAACTAAAATTGTCCGCCTCGATCATGTGCCAGCATCGCAGTTGGTACCAATATTGCGACCGCTGGTACCGCAGCAGGGGCATCTGGCTGCCTACAACCCAACCAATACGCTGATCATTACCGATCATGTGGGCAATATTCAGCGCCTGTTAAAAGTTATCGCCGGGGTTGACCGGCCTGATAGTGATGAGCTGGAAATTATTCCACTTAAACACGCTTCTGCCCCTGAGCTGGTGAGAATATTAAATTCACTTATGGCTACAACCGCGAAAGGCGCGGCTGACAAGGTAAAACTGGCGGCTGATGACCGCACCAACAGTATTCTTGTTAGTGGTGACCGTGCCTCGCGTTTAAAAATCAGGGTAACTATTGGCTATCTTGACACGCCATTAGAAGGAGAGGGCGGGAATACGCATGTTATCTATTTGAAATATGCAAAGGCGGAAAATCTGGTCAAGATATTAACCGGTCTGAAAGAGCAGGCTAAACAAAAAAGCGGCGTAAGGGGCGCAAAAGTCGCGCCGGTCGCAGCTACCACGGGTGAGGTAATCAGTGAAAACGCGGTTATCCAGGCGGATGAAGAAACCAACGCATTAATTATTACGGCAGATCAAAATACCATTAAAAACCTGAAAGCGGTAATCCGGCAGCTGGATATTCGCCGTGCACAGGTTTTAATCGAGGCAATTATTGCAGAAATAACCACCAATAATGATAAAGAAGTCGGTGTTGGTATTGCAGTTGACGGCACGCAACGTGACAGTGGCGCATTGCCTGTTGGTGTAAGTAACTTCGCAGGTATCGGCGAGTTACTGCTGGCTACTATTGGCGGCACAACCCCCACTGCATTACCTGCAGGATTCACATTTGGTATAGGCGGTGAAAACAGTTCAGGGGTACGATACGGTGCATTATTGCGGGCCCTGCAATCTGATACCAATACCAATATTTTATCAACGCCGAATATTGTCACTCTTGATAATGAAACAGCGGAATTAATTGTCGGCCAGAATCTGCCGTTTGTCACCGGCAGTTTTACCGGCACTGGCAGCACCAATCCGCAAAATCCATTTCAGACAATTGAAAGGCAGGATGTGGGTCTGACATTAAAAGTAACACCGCAAATCAACGAGGGCGATACTGTTCAGCTGGTGCTGGAGCAGGAAACATCAAGCGTGATTCCCGGCACCGTTGAGCAGGGTATCGCCACACGCAAGCGTTCAATCAAGACCAGTGTGCTGGTCGATGATGGCGGCATTTTAATCCTGGGCGGTTTGATGCAGGAAGAGGTTTCCGATACCCAAAGCAAGGTGCCATTGCTTGGAGATATCCCTTTTCTGGGTGCATTGTTCCGTACCGAAAGCACAAATAAAACAAAACAAAACCTGATGGTTTTCCTGCGGCCAAGTATTTTACGTGATAATAAAGATGCTGCCCTTGTGACCAATGAAAAATACAATTATCTTCGCAGTATAGAAAGCGGCGCATACAACAAGGAAGACGGCAGTTTTGGTCTGCTGAAAGATGCGGCGCCGAGATTGCCGCCGATGGAAGAAATTGACCGTTCAAAGGCAACAACTGAAAAATCACAGGTAAAAGTTGATTCTGCCGATGAAGAAGACTGGAGCTGGGATGATGACGACAATGGTTTCCTCTAATGCCAGTGAAGCTGTTCGCCTGCAAGAAGAAAACCAGGATCAGGACCAGCTAGAAACAACCATAGCGCTAACCCCGCAAATACTGCCCTATGCGTTTGCCAAGCGTCATGGTGTTTTAATCGGGCAAATTGAAGATGATGTAATCAATCTATTACATTATGACGCACCCGACCCGGTTGTGCTTGCCGAAGTCAGTCGTATTACGCGACGTAAAATAAGATTAAGTACAATAACCAAAGATCAATTTAGCGCGCTGTTAGCTCAAACCTATGAGCAGGGAAGCGATCAGGCAATGGCAATGATGGAGGGCGTTGGTGACGAGCTTGATCTGGATGAACTGGCTGAAACACTGGAACCCGAAGATTTAATGGAAGCGGATGATGATGCGCCGATCATTCGTTTAATCAATGCATTGTTAAGTGAAGCCCTTAAAGTCAATGCATCCGATGTGCATATCGAGCCGTTCGAAAACCGCCTGCGCATCCGTTTTCGTGTTGATGGCATGTTGCGTGAAATATTACAGCCACCGGGTAACATTGCGCCATTAGTTATATCACGTATCAAGGTAATGGCAAAACTGGATATTGCTGAAAAACGGCTGCCTCAGGATGGACGTATCTCGTTACGTATTGCGGGCCGTGCCGTAGATGTACGTGTGTCTACCTTGCCATCGGGTTATGGCGAGCGAGTGGTGCTGCGTTTACTCGACAAACAGGCAGGACGACTTGACCTCGAGCAGCTGGGCATGTCGAAAAAAACATATGCCAGTTTTCATAAATTGTTGCATAAACCGCACGGCATTATCCTGGTCACCGGCCCAACCGGCTCGGGTAAAACCACAACACTGTATGCCGGTTTAAGCATTCTCAATGACAAATCAAGAAATATATTAACAGTTGAAGATCCTATTGAATATTACCTCGATGGCATCGGGCAGACCCAGGTAAACACTAAAGTTAATATGACATTTGCGCGCGGGTTACGCTCTATCCTTCGCCAGGACCCGGATGTTGTGATGATTGGTGAGATTCGTGATATTGAAACCGCCTCAATCGCGGTACAGGCCAGTTTAACCGGCCACATGGTATTGTCTACTTTACATACCAATAGTGCAGTCGGCGCGATTACCCGATTGCGCGATATGGGGGTTGAGCCGTTTTTACTGGCCTCGAGTTTGATCGGCGTGATGGCGCAGCGGCTGGTGAGAACGCTTTGCCCGCATTGTAAAAAGCCGCATAAAATTACCGAAAAGGAAAGTGAATGGCTGGGCCTGGATGAAAATGGTCATCAGGATATATATAGTGCGGTTGGCTGCAACAAATGCAATCATTTAGGTTATACCGGGCGTACCGGTTTATATGAACTTATCATGATAGATCATACATTAATGAATATGATTCACGAAGGCGTTGGTGAACAGGTAATGGAAGATTACGCACGCACGCACTCACCCAGCATCAATCAGGATGGCAAGCGTATGATCCTGAAAGGCAAAACTTCACTGGAAGAAGTCTTACGTGTTAGCAGGGAAGACTAGAAAGCAGTTAATAACTAATAGTGAATAGCGAATAGTGAAAAACAGATTACAGGTATTTATAACAAAAGATAACTGGCAAAAAGCATTTAACAGGTTTTTTACTGTTCACTATTCAATGTTCACTATTCACTGATCTCAAAATGGCCGCATTTGATTACATTGCGCTGGACGCAAAAGGCAAAGAGCGTAAAGGCGTTATTGAAGGTGATGGTGCGAAACATGTTCGCCAGATGCTTCGTGATAAAGGCCTGGTGCCGCTTGAAATAACTGAAAGCCACAAAAAAGCGCAAAGCAAGCAGAGCGGTGGTAAAAGTAATGGGCCGAGCATATCGCGTTTTTTCCAGCGAGGCATCAGTGCAACCGAGCTTGCCCTGCTAACCAGACAGTTGGCTACCTTGATTCAGGCGGCGCTGCCTCTGGATGAGACACTTTCGGCAGTGGCGCAGCAAACTGAAAAACCAAGAATAAAAAGCATGCTGTATGCAATTCGCTCGCGTGTGATTGAAGGCCATTCGCTGGCTGCCGGTCTTGCTGATTATCCTAAAGTTTTTCCGGAGCTGTACCGCGCAACCGTCGATGCTGGTGAGCAGTCAGGCCACCTGGATACGGTATTGGAGCGACTGGCAGACTATACTGAAAGCCGTCAGGAAATTCAGGGCAAGGTAAGGCAGGCGTTAATTTATCCCGCGTTTTTATCATTTTTTGCGATTGCCATAGTTGTTTTCATGATGACCAGTATCGTGCCGCAGGTGGTGTCTGTATTTGAAGATACCGGGCAGCAACTGCCGGGGCTGACGATTTCTCTTATCGCAGTGAGCGACTTTGTTGTTGATTACGGCGTGTTTTTACTTGCTGTCGTCATTGCGGCATTTGCAGGTTTCCGGGCGTTGTTAACGAAACCTGGTTTTACCATGAAATACCATTTGTTTTTATTCAGGCTGCCGATAATACAGCGGCTGGTGCGCGGTTTAAATGCCGCATTGTTTACCCGTACATTTAGTATTCTAAGCGGCAGCGGGGTAAATATTCTGCAGGCAATGAAGATCTCAGCCAAGGTCGTTGCTAATTTGCCGATGCGAGAAGCAATCCTGGAAGCCACGGATCGTGTACGTGAAGGCGTGACAATCAAGAATGCACTCGATCACAGCAAGTTATTTCCGCCGATGACATTGCAGCTTATAGCCAGCGGTGAAAACAGTGGCAAGCTGGATGAAATGCTGGAACGTGCGTCGGTACAACTGGAGCGCGAGCAGGTCACCATGATTGCCTATATTGTTGGAATTTTAGAGCCGGTAATAATTCTGGCGATGGGTCTTATGGTGTTGTTGATCGTGCTCGGTATTCTGTTACCGATTTTCGATTTGAATTCACTGGTGAAATAAAAACGTATATTACCGCAGAGGCGCGTAGACGCAGAGATTTGTTTTCTTGCTTCATCGGTGACGTAGGTTCGAATTTATTCGGACGAAACGGTCGCATTCTTGCAAATTTGTGCGAATAAATTCGCACCTGCACCATATTTGTTTTTCAAATAAAAAACTCTGTGTCTTTGCACTAATACATCCAGTAACTACTAGAAAAATTGCATTACCAGCCGTTTTAAAAACATCAAACCAATCAGTGCAATCAGGGCGGACAGATCGAGACCGCCAACCGGCGGTAGATGTCTTCTGATAGGCTGCAATACTGGCCAGGTCAGGCTGTTTAACAGGGTGCTTATCGGGTTGTAAGGGTCCGGATTTACCCAGCTTAAAATTGCCTGTACAAATATGGCAACGATAAAGATGTCGAAGCTAAGGGATATCAGGTCACGCAGACTGGTAACCAGCAGCTGTAAGCCGTTCAGTGGATAACCTGCAATACTGAATAAAAGCGCGAGTTTTATAATGATCAGTGCTGCCACCAGCACGAGTGTGGCGGTGTCTATATTTCTGACACTGGGAATAAAGCGCCGGGCGGGCGACACCAACGGCTGCGTCGCTTTAACTATGAACTGCGAAATAGGGTTATAAAAATCAGCGCCGACCTGTTGCAGTAAAAATCGCAGCAGCATGATAGCGATATAGATACTGAACAGCGTGTCTATCAGAAAGATAAATGGATTGTCCTGATTCATCTGCGTTGCCTGTTAATATTTCCAGTTAATATAGTTATCAATTTAGTCCGAGCCAAGTTCGTCGGCAAGTGACTTTGACCTGTTATTTGCTGCCACAAGCGCGTTCAACACAATCTCATGAAAATTTGCGGCCTGAAAGCTCAATATAGCCTGCTCGGTTGTGCCGCCTTTGGATGTGACGTTTTGACGTAATTCAGCAGGGGATAAATGACTTTGCGTCGCCATGCGTGCGGCACCCAGTGCTGTCTGTAAAACCAGCTGCTGTGCAATGTTACCAGCTAAACCTAATTTTTCGCCAGCCAGTTGCATGGCTTCCATCAATAAAAAGAAGTAAGCCGGGCCGCTGCCTGAAACGGCAGTGACAGCGTTAAGCTGCTCTTCATTTTCAACCCAGATTACAATGCCGGCAGCCTGCATGATTTGTTCCGCCTGTTGCTTTTGCGAGTCAGTGACTAATGCATTGGGAAATAAACCCGATGCGCCGCACTGTAACAAGGCAGGAGTGTTTGGCATGCAGCGAACAATCGCGTAGCCTTTAAATTGATTAAAACTATGGTTACCCGTGAGCCAGCGATTTATATCTGTGCTTCTAACCCCGGCGGCAATGGAAATAAAGAGTGATTGACCGGCTTTGCTGGTATCGAGTTGCTGGCATACTGTTTTTAATATCTGCGGTTTGACGGCGAGGATAATTATTTCACAGTTAACTGCTTCATTGTTGTCTGCACGGGCATTGACATTAAATTGCTCTGTTAGCTGCTGGCGGCGCTTTGCGTCAGGTTCTGCGACGGTAATGTTCGATGCGGAAATGCCGCCGCTAATCAGTCCGCCGATGAGACTGGCAGCCATATTGCCTCCGCCGATAAATCCAATTGTGGGCATTTGTGTTTTACACCGGGTAATCTCTTAATTGGGCGGGATTTTAACATACTCACTATCAATACACGGGTTTACTCTAGCGGGAGCGACAGTAAGCTCCAAATTATTTGTAGTCGTTCAATACATTCTCATGATTTAACCGGTAGTGCCAGATGAGATTAAAAATAATAATGAAATATCCGCAAAATACGGTAAGTAAGCAGAATTTTAACTATAAATAAGGATGTCAAAAATAATTCAGAACCGGTAATTTACGGGGGAATTCATGGATATAGCTCAATTACTTGCTTTTAGTGTAAAAAATGGGGCATCGGATTTGCATTTATCAGCGGGCTTGCCGCCAATGATTCGTGTTGATGGTGATGTGCGGCGTATAAATCTCGATCCAATGGACCATGAGCACGTACATGGCATGGTCTATGACATCATGAATGATAAGCAACGCAAGAGCTTTGAGGAATATCTGGAAACCGATTTTTCGTTTGAAATACCGGGTCTGGCACGTTTTCGCGTGAATGCATTTAATCATAATCGTGGTGCTGGTGCGGTATTTCGTACTATCCCGTCCAAGATACTGACACTTGAACAACTAGGCGCGCCGAAGATCTTTGAAAATATTGCAGATACACCACGCGGTATGGTGCTGGTAACCGGGCCAACGGGTTCCGGTAAATCAACCACACTTGCGGGCATGGTGAATTATGTTAATGAAAATCATTATGGCCATATCCTCACTATTGAAGATCCAATCGAGTTCGTACATGAGAGTAAAAAGTCACTGATAAACCAGCGTGAAGTGCATCGTGACACATTAGGCTTTACCGAGGCACTGCGCTCGGCACTGCGTGAAGACCCCGATGTTATTCTCGTTGGTGAGATGCGAGACCTCGAAACTATTCGGCTCGCACTGACTGCAGCTGAAACCGGTCACCTTGTGTTTGGTACTTTGCATACCAGTTCAGCGGCAAAAACGATTGACCGTATCGTCGATGTATTTCCAGCAGCGGAGAAAGAAATGGTAAGGGCGATGGTATCTGAATCACTGCGTGCGGTTATTTCTCAGACGCTGCTGAAAAGAATCGGCGGCGGCCGTATTGCTGCACATGAAATTTTGATTGGTACGTCTGCCATTAAAAATCTTATCCGTGAAAATAAAATCGCACAGATGTTTTCTGCAATACAAACAGGCCAGTCGCTCGGTATGCAGACGCTGGACCAGAATTTACAGGAATTGCTGAACCGCGGCTTGATATCAAAAGCGGACGCCCGTAAGAAAGCCGCTAACAAAGATCTTTTTTAACAGACTTCATAAACAGGGTTGATAATTACTTAATGTATTGAGTTTTTTATATTATGAGTTCAGGTGTTAACAAGTTGTGCAGTGGGGTGATCTAGGTGGAAAGAGATAAAGCGATAAAATATTTGCACGACCTGCTGCGTTCCATGGTACAGAAGGGCGGCTCTGATCTGTTCATTACTGCAGGGGCTCCGCCATCTATAAAGGTGGACGGTGATGTGACACAAATATCCGGTCAGGTGTTAAGCGATCAGCATACCCGGGTACTGGTTAGCGCAATTATGAATGACAAGCAACGATCAGAGTTTGAAGAAACACAGGAATGTAACTTTGCGATCAGCTTACCAGGAGTTTCACGATTTCGTGTTAATGCGTTTGTACAGCGTGGTTCAGCCGGTATTGTACTTCGTGTAATCCGCTCCGAGATCCCGGTATTCGAGGATTTAAACCTGCCGCCAATCTTAAAAGATATTTCAATGACCAAACGTGGTCTGGTAATTTTTGTCGGTGCTACAGGTTCTGGTAAATCTACTTCGCTGGCGGCGATGGTCGGTTATCGTAACCGCAACAGTTTTGGCCATATTATCACCATTGAAGACCCCATAGAGTTTGTTCATGATCATGCAAACTGTATCGTGACACAGCGTGAAGTAGGTGTTGATACGGATAATTATGAAATTGCACTGAAAAACACATTACGCCAGGCACCCGATGTAATTTTGATTGGTGAGATTCGAGATCGCGAAACAATGGAGCACGCGATTGCTTTTGCTGAAACGGGACATTTGTGTTTATCGACACTCCATGCCAACAGCACCAATCAGGCCCTGGATCGTATTATTAACTTTTTCCCGGAAGACCGCCGGCAACAGCTGTTGATGGATTTATCATTGAATCTGAAAAGTGTGATTTCACAACGCCTGATCCCGGCGGCATCAGGCGATGGGCGTCTGGCTGCGGTTGAAGTCATGATTAATTCACCGTTAATGGCGGACTTGATATTTAAAGGTGATATTCAGGAAATGAAACAAATAATTGCAAAATCTAATGAGCTGGGTATGCGGACATTTGACCAGGCGTTATTCAAATTATATAAAAAAGGCCAGATAACTTACGAGGATGCGTTAAGAAATGCTGATTCAGTTAATGATTTACGTTTGAGGATTAAACTGGAGGGTAATGATTCACATCGTCAGGACTTAATGGAAGGGCTGGATAGTATTTCGATGCAGGAGCCTGAGGAAAAAAATGCACTTCGCTAGTCATGTAAGCAAACAGGCGCTGTGGAACAAAACGAGAATAATAAAGAGATAAACTGATGAACTTGCAACCGTATTTACAGTTAATGTCTGAACAGCAGGCATCAGATATGTATTTCACAACGGGTGCGCCCGTGAGTGTTCGCATCGAAGGCGTTATGCGCCCGGTTGGAAAAAGCATGCTTAATCCCGGCATGACGAAGAAGCTTGCCTACGATCTGTTAACGCCCACGCAGATTAATGACTTCGAAAAAAATCTCGAATTAAATCTGGGCGTTTCATATACCGGCCTGGGAAGGTTTCGCATAAACGTATATATGCAACGCGGTGAAGTATCTATGGTAATCCGCTACATAAAAGCGGACATCCCTGGGATTGACGAACTTGGTTTGCCTGAAATTTACAAATCCATGATCATGCGTAAAAAAGGGCTGGTTCTCGTGGTTGGCGCAACCGGCATGGGAAAATCGACTTCGCTGGCTTCCATGCTGGATCACCGCAATATGACTGAACACGGCCATATTCTCACAGTTGAAGACCCTATTGAATTTATGTTCCGTCACAAAAAAAGTATCGTTAGTCAACGTGAAGTGGGCCTTGATACCCTGTCATTTGATAATGCCCTGCGTGAAGCAATGCGTGAAGCACCCGATGTTATTATGATAGGTGAAACACGCGACAGGGAAACAATGGAAGCAGCGTTACGTTACGCTGACACCGGGCATCTATGTTTAACGACATTGCATGCAACCAATGCCTATCAAACGCTGGACCGCATGTTGAATTATTTTCCTGGCGATGATCATAATCAGGTTTTAATGGATATGTCACTTAATTTAAACTGCGTTCTGGCGCAACGGCTGGTTAAGGCAGAGGATGGCAGCCGCGTCGTGGCCATTGAAGTAATGGTGAATACGCCTTATATCAGCAAGTTGATCCGTGATGGCAACTTCCATGAAATTAAGGATGTGATGGAAAAAGGTAGTGATGCAGGCATGATAACGTTTGATCAGTCTTTGCTTGAGTTATACAAGGCGGGCAGGATTAGTTTAAAAGCTGCTTTGGTTAACGCAGATTCCAGCAGTGAACTTGAATGGAAGATTAATTTTGGCGGCGCAGTAAATGAAACACAAAATATAGAACATGACAGCCAAACATTAGAGTTTCCCGACAGTTCAGTATGAGCGGATAACAGTTTCAGACGGGCTGCCTGGATGTGGATTTATTAAACAGCAAACGGCCGTTTATTATAGTGTGTTTAACCTTGCCCTGAAAATTCCAGCCGAGAAACGGTGTATTCTTGCCATGACTGTTTATATCAAAAGTCGTTAGTTGCCAGTCGCAATTGTTATCAAATATGCAGATATCCGCATTTGCACCTACAGACAGTTTTCCGGCATTAATCCCGAGAATAGTTGCAGGTGAAAATGTGATTTTATTGATTACCTCATCCAGCCTTAACGATGTCTGCTGCGAAAGGCGTATGCATAACGGCAGCAGGGTTTCCAGTGACGATATACCGGCCTCAGTGCTGGCAAAGGGCGCCTTTTTGGCATCAACATCATGAGGCTGGTGATCGGAACATATGGCATCGATGGTTCCATTCGCAACTGCCCTGATTAAAGCTTCCTGGTCGCGTTGCGTGCGTAGCGGGGGGATAACATGGCAGGTGCTGTTGAAACTGCTGATGTCGTGTTCAGTCAGGTGTAACTGGTGAGCACTGACATCGGCGGTGACTGGCAGGTGTTCATTTTTCGCACGATAGATTATTTCAGCACCCTGTGCGCTTGACAGACGCCCGAAGTGCGCGCTCACACCGGTTTCCGCAATCAGTTCCAGAGCGCGTGTTATGGCAATGGTTTCTGCGGACACAGGTATGCCTTTCAATCCCAGCCGTGTGGCTATTTCTCCGTCGTGCGCGCAACCGCCGGCGCTTAACCAGTGATCATCAGGCTCGATAAACACGCGCATGTCAAAAGTTGCTGCGTAGGCGAAAGTGCGTTTCAGTATTAACGAGTTTTCAATCGGTCTGCGGCAATTACTCAAACCGACACAGCCTGCCTGCTTTAAGGCGTTTATCTCACTTAAGTGCTCACCACGTAACCCGGCAGTTAAAGCGCCTAATACGACAACCTTGCTGTGGGCGGCATTTGCTGTTTTCTGATGGATCAGCTCTACGACCGACGGCTCATCGATAACCGGAATGGTATCCGGCGGGCAGCATAATGTTGTAATACCTGCCCTGGCGGCTGCAATGGTTTCGCTATAGATGGTTGCCTTGTGCTCCAGTCCCGGTTCGCGTAATCGGGCACAGCAATCGACCAGTCCCGGGATGACAGTTAATTTCGCAGCATCTATTGTCCGGCTGCCGTCGACAGCGGTAATGGTGTTGGCTGGTTTAATGGCAGCGATTTTCCCGTTTTTTACAAATATGTCTGCGCGCTGGTTTATGTTATTTGCCGGATCAATCAGCTGCCCGTTTTTAATCAGCAGGCTGTTCATTAACGGCCACCCCTGCTGCTATGTTCATCGCTGTCCTCCCTGACCTGTTCAACTTCAGGTTCCCTCCCCAGGGTCATGGTCATAACTGCCATGCGTACCGATATGCCATAAGATACCTGGTCAAGTATTACAGAACGTGCGCCATCGGCCACGCTTGAGTCAATTTCAACACCGCGATTAATTGGCCCGGGGTGCATCACAATAACGTCACTTTTTGCCAACTGCAATCGCTCTTCAGTAAGGCCGTATAGCTGAAAATATTCATGCTCACTGGGCAGCAGGGCGCCTTGCATACGTTCTTTTTGCAGGCGCAGCATGATGACCACATCTGCATCTTTAATGCCCGTTTTTAAATCATGGAAGACTTTCACTCCCATGTTTTCAATATCAACCGGCAGTAATGTTTTGGGTGCAATAACGCGCACATCGCCGGTATTTAAAATATTTAGTGCATGTATTTGTGAGCGTGCAACGCGAGAATGTAAAATGTCGCCGACGATGGCAACTCGCAGATTGCCAAAGTTTGTGCCTTTTTTTCGACGGATGGTAAACATGTCCAGCATCGCCTGTGTTGGATGCGCGTGGCTGCCGTCACCGGCATTAATCACGCTTATGTTGGGCGCCACATTATTTGCAATATAATGCGCTGCACCTGAATTACTATGCCGCACAACAAACATGTCACAGTGCATCGCCTGAATGTTTTGCAGGGTATCGAGCAGCGACTCACCCTTTGAAGTGGCCGATGTTTTTGTATCGACATTTAGTACATCGGCAGACAGTCGTTTTGCCGCTAATTCAAAAGTGGTGCGTGTTCTTGTGCTGGCTTCGAAAAATAAATTAACAATGGTTTTACCACGTAACAGCGGAACTTTTTTAACACGTTTTTCATTGATGTCGGCAAAGCTTTCAGCGGTATCGAGGATTTGTGTCAGGATTTCTGTGCCCAGACCTTCGGTGGTAAGAAAATGTTTTAAATGTCCGTTTTTATCTAATTGAATATTCCAGGTATCACGCCCTATTAATGTGTCTGTAGGTTTTGTTGCCTTGTTTACCATGAAAGCTTAATCCCTGGGGTTCTCCCGTAGCGCGTTATGCGGCGTATTTTTTTGTAATTCAAATGCCAGAGGTTCCGGGCCGGTTAGTTTGATGTGCTCACCTTCCTGTAGTGAAATGTGATCGCCTATGATGTCTGCCTGTAAAGGCAGCTCACGGCCGCTGCGCTCAATGAGACATGCCAGCGTTATGCTGGCAGGACGGCCGTAATCGAATAATTCATTCATCGCTGCCCTGATTGTGCGGCCGGTATGCAAGACATCATCGACCAGAATAATATGGCGGTCTTCAACATCGGGGGGTAGCTTTGATGGTTTTACCTTTGGATTCATACCGATGCGTGAAAAATCATCCCGGTAGAAACTGATGTCCAGTGTTGCCAGAGGTTCGGTAAACACGGGCCTGGAAAGATTAAGTTGTTGATAGAGTTTGCTGGCTACCCAGACACCGCCGGTCTGAATCCCTACCATTAATGGATTTTCAATCGCCTTGTCAGCAAGCAGTGTCTCTATCTGTTTTGCCATTTTTGCCAGAAGTTCATCTGGTGTGGCTAGCTGTTGCATAAAATCCCGTTGCTGTAAGCAGTACTGTTGTTTATTAATCAGTTTCTCGGCAATAGCCTGCGGGCAATCACGCCTGTATTACGCATATGCGTTAATAAGTGTGTCGATGCACTGTCCTGTTACTATTCTTTCATGGACTATGCTGGTCCAGCCAGCGTTGCACGATAATTGCTGCAGCCATTTTATCAATCTCGTGTTTGTTGTGCTTGTTTATTTTCATATTTGTTTTAAGTAATTCTTCGGCCTGTTGGGAGCTCAAGGTCTCATTTACCTCAATAACCGGCAATTTAAACCGCTTTTCCAGCTCATAACAAAACTGCCGCACTGCCGATGTCATCTGGCTTTCGCTGCCGTCGGTATAATAAGGTATGCCGACAATTAATGCCTGCGGTTTCCACTGCTTTATTTCAGCTTCGATAGCAGGCCAGTCCGGGTTGCCATTCACCTGGCTGATTGTTTTGCAAGGCGTGGCCGAATTGGTGATGGTCTGGCCGGTGGCAATGCCGATACGTTTTTTGCCATAGTCGAAGCCCAGGACACTGGTGATTTTCATGAGTACGACATTGCAAAAACGTAAAAGATTTATTGGTCCGCAAATGAACGCAAATTGACGCAAATTTTAAAAATATTTAAAAAGTTCAGTAATTTGTATTTGGGTTTATTTGCGTTCATTTGCGGAAAGATTGTATTTTAGGTTATTAATCTAGGCGTGTCCTGTATCACTGCTGAGTAATGATAAATCAACGCCAATCAGGTTTGCCGCGGCTTTCCAGCGTTCTTCCGTTGGCGTGTTGAAAATTATCTGTTCATCCGCCGGGCAGTTTAACCAGGTATTATTGGCCAGTTCATAATCCAGTTGACCGGCGGACCATCCGGCGTATCCCAGCGCTACGATGCAATCTTTGGGGCCTTTATTGTTCAATATGGCCTGCAGGATATCTTTTGAGGTCGTCAGGGTAACGTCGTTTTTAACAATAAGGCTTGACTGCCATTCACCTTTCGGGCGGTGAAGAATAAAACCACGGCCCTGGTCTACCGGCCCGCCAATAAAAACAGACTGGTCTTCATTGTAATTGTCGTCAGTTTCCAGCTGCATTTCATCCGCGATCTGTTTCAGGGTAATGCCCGTTTCCTGGTTAATAATGATGCCAAAACTGCCTGTTTCGTTATGTTCGCAGATATAAGTAACGGTATGGTTGAAAAATCCATCATTTAATGATGGCATGGCAATAAGAAAGTGTCCGGTCAGGTTGTCACCGGTTGATGCTGCACTATATTTTTCTGTATATGCCATTACATCAGGGGCTTATTAACGTGTACGAATGTTGCTGTTATCAAAAAATTCCCAGCTGCGTGTAATATGTATGACATCAGCTTCTGCGCGAAGTTTTTCAGGGAAGGCGGAAAAGGGAGCGGCCAGTTTAACAATACGCTTTGCCGCATCGTCCAGGATCTGATGCCCCGAAGACTGACGCAAATCTGTTTTAACCAGTTCCCCGTTGGCATTGATAACCACGTCAAGAATTAATGTGCCGCTCAGGTTTTTCCTTCGAGCCTGATCGGGGTAGTTGAGATTACCTATACGCTCAACGCGATTTATCCACTCGCGCATGTATTTAGCAGGGGTAAATTCCCTGGTGCTTGAATTTAAGTATCTGGTTCGGTTAATGCTGGCCTGTTCTTCAATAGTACTGCTGATTTCTGCTGCCAGTCGTGCTGTTTGTGCATTTTGGCTGTTATCGGTTTTATTTTTAGAAGTGTCATTTTCTGCTTTAACAGGGTTTTTATCAGAATTGACCGCGTATTCTGCGTCTTTCTGTGTCACGTAAGCCAGCTGCTCATTTTGTTTTTGTTTCTGTAGCTGGGGGTTGCCAGTGTGAGTGGCTATAGCGGGTTTATTTGACAGGGTGGGTGCGCTGAACAGTTCTTTCGGCCTGGCTTTTTCTTCCGCCATACCGCCGCCTTGTTGCGAAACCTGTGCCAGGTAATCCGCTTTTTCGACATCCTCGGGAGACCTGGTCTGCACCAGAATTATATCAAGAGCAGGGGAGGTCTTGCTGTCAGCAGGTGATGAGACACTGAAAGTAACACCTAAAATGACCATACCGTGAAAAATAGCCGTAAGAAGAAGGGCCATGCCGAAGCGGTCATGATCAGTTATAGTCGGTTTTATTCTCTTGCGTTTACTCATAATGCCCGTAACGAATACACTATTGGTGAAAATATAAGCCTGCCTGGTTATTGTTCCAGATTATTGTTATTTTATCAGCTTATTTCCCGGTTTGAATGCGGCCCGTATACTCCTCGTTAGTATATGACATTATAGTTCTCTGCTAACCATAATGCTCGAAGTTGGTGATTTATTGAGAAATTTAACCCGCTTCTCCATGGCAGTTGTAAGATGAATATTGCCAGATGCATCAATCAGCATGACGTGGTCTACACCCATTTGTTTGGCGATAGACTGCCAGTTTTTGCTGCCAGCGACAAACAGGGCGGTGGCCGCGGCGTCAGCAAGCCCTGGGTCCTGATGTAAAACAGTGACAGATTGTGCATCTTTTGTCGGGTAGCCGGTTTCCGGGTCAAGAATGTGGTGATAACGTACTGATTGATAAAAATAGTACCTTTCATAATCGCCCGAAGTAAAAACACTTTCATCATTTTTTACTTCAATACTGGCTAATATGCTGTCCTTGCGTGGATGGCGAACACCAATGTTCCATGCACGGTCACCATGCTGGCCGATGACACTTAAATCACCACCGGCATTGATTATCGCATTATTTATATCGAGTTTTTGTAATAGCTTGATTCCCAGTCCGATGGCGTAACCTTTTGCAAATGCGCCAAAATTAAGTGATACAGCCGGATTCCTGTTTATTAAATGGTTCTTATCAATAAACGACAGGTCGCTCATTTGCGGTTTGCTAGCAACTAAATCCTGAATTATGCGGGGTTCGGGCGGATGAATATCTTTGTCCTGATATTTATGGAACTGCCAGAGATTGATTAAATTGCCAATTGCGGGGTTGTAGTAATTATTGCTTAACTTGCTCAATTCCATCGATTTTTTGATGATCGGAATGAGGTGCTCGGGCACTTTTACAGGTGTGTTGCTGCCCGCGTTTTCACTCAGTTTTTTATTCAGTTGCATTAAGTCGCCATTGGTCCAGGGTGACCAGTCCTGGTGGTTTTGGTCGAACATTTGCTGAAGCTGCACAAATGCCGTATCAGCCTGTTTTTTACTGACATCATATAAGGTGATATCGATTAAGGTACCAAAAGCGAAGATAGTATAATCATACTGCTGCACCGGTTTTTCGCAGGCAGACAGCAGGGAAGCGAACAATAACACGATAGCGGTTCTGAGCCGGGCAGGTAAAATTGGCTGTGTGTGGTATGATTTTGCAGTAGCTGATACGGACATGGTAAGCATTCTGTGGGAATTAGCCGTGTTGTTTCAACTGCTTTGCTATACATGCCATTAAATCACCCGCGATATCCAGTGCGTAAATTTTATCAAGTTCACGAATACAGGTCGGGCTGGTGATGTTAATTTCGGTCAAATAATCACCAATAACATCAATACCGGCAAATAGAATTCCCTGCTGCTTCAATACCGGACCGACCTGCTGGCATATCCAGTAGTCACGTTCTGTTAACTCTACACCTTTGCCTGTGCCGCCAGCGGCAAGGTTGCCACGTGTTTCGCCCGAGGCGGGAATGCGTGCCAGGGCGAAAGGCACTGGATCGCCGTTTATCAATAATATGCGTTTATCACCATGGATGATTTCTGGAATAAACTGTTGGGCCATTACCGTGCGGTTACCTTTTTCTGAGACAGTCTCTAGTATTACCGAAAGGTTAGGGTCCCGGGGATTTACGCGATATATTGATGTGCCGCCCATACTATCCAGCGGTTTTAAAATAACATCCCTCTGTTCACTGCGGAATCTTTCGTTTACAAAACTACGTAAACGATGCATATCCCGGCTGACCAGAAATGGGGTGCAGCACTGGGGAAACTGTGAGATAAACATTTTTTCATTGTTGTCACGCAGGCTGGCCGGCCTGTTGACAATGAGAGTACCGCTTGTTTGCGCCAGCTCCAGTATATAGGTGCTGGTGATGTATTCGATGTCGAAAGGTGGATCCTTGCGCATCAGGATAACATCCAGCGTACTTAAATCGATATCCTGTTCTGAAATAAATTCAAACCAGTGATCCGGATTGTCGTCAACACGGGTTATTCTGCTGTGTGCTTTAGGGATGTTTTTTTCGCCATAGAGGTCATTCTGGTATATCGTGTGAATTTCCCAGCCAAATTTTTGTGCCGCCAGCATCATGGCAAAACTGCTGTCTTTTTTTATATTGATTGACGGAAGTGGATCCATGACAATGCCTAATTTGATATTCATGCATTTCCCCATTGATGGCTGGATGATTGTTGCGACTGGCGACATTTTAGCAGCAATTTTATGCTGTTTTTTTAATTGAAGCTGTTAATCATTACTGGCTAAGCAAAATCGCTGCCAATATTGTTTCAGTTTTTATGTATTATTGGCAATACAGCGAATGTGGTCTACATTCAATTAATCGAGAATGGTTTTTTTGGGGTTTGTCATTTATTGGCAATGGAAAATGGTATGGCAATGGCTAAAGAGAATTCGCAATGAGTGACCTTAAAGTAATGGTCATTGATGACAGTAAAACAATCAGGCGGACAGCTGAGAATCTTCTCAAAAAGGAAGGCTGCGAGGTAGTGACAGCAATTGATGGTTTCGAGGCGCTGTCAAAAATATCTGAAAACAAGCCTGACATAATTTTTGTGGATATTATGATGCCAAGATTAGATGGTTATCAGACATGCGCCCTGATAAAAAATAATACGGCGTTTAAAGACACGCCGGTTATTATGTTGTCAAGTAAGGACAGTATATTTGACCGCGCACGCGGCCGCATCGTTGGCTCCACCAAGTATCTGACAAAACCATTTACCAGGGAAGATTTAATTGGGGCCATAAAAGAGTATGCCCCTTCAAGATAATTGATAATGACAGTTAATCTCATGATTCCGGGTACTGGTATGCGCCCGAATTATAAAGAAACACGATGGAGAGTAGTATGGCAAAAGTAATGATAGTTGATGATTCACCAACGGAAGTGCATGTACTGACAACCATGTTGACTAAAAATGGACACGAGGTTGTGGTTGCAAATTCTGGTGAAGACGGCGTTGAAATAGCGAAGACAGAAATGCCAGATTTAATTTTGATGGATGTTGTCATGCCTGGCATGAATGGTTTTCAGGCAACTCGGCAAATTGCGAAGAATGACAAGACTGCCTCAATACCGGTCATTATGGTAACAACAAAAGACCAGGAAACAGACAAGGTCTGGGCAATGCGCCAGGGAGCTAAAGATTACATTGTTAAACCGGTACAGGAAAAAGCACTGATAGAACATGTGAACATGGTTTTATCAAGCTGAAGAATTCAGACGACCTACAGAAGAACTATGCGCCTTGATTGAAAAAGAAGATGTTAATAAATACGAGTGATCCATTTGATGTCTTGCGAGATCTTGAACGACGAAAAGTCAAAGGTCCGGTTGACCTGCTGGCGTTAGATGCGATTGAAAATGACTGGGTTGGCATTGCATTTAGAATAGGCAATTCGAAGTTAATTACCTCAATGTCTGACGTCAAGGAAATTCTTGATTTGCCTGAGGTCACCACGGTTCCAGGTGTTAAATCATGGGTTGTTGGTGTAGCAAATGTGCGTGGCAGTTTATTGCCGATCATGGATATGAAGGGTTTTTTATTGGGCGATAATATTAAACAACGTCATAAGGGAAATGTCGTTGTTATTGATTACAAGGGCTTTAATACAGGTTTGGTTGTTGAAGAAATATACGGCATGCGGCATTTCAGAGAAGCTGATTTAACAAATGATTCTCCAGAGGTACATGAAAATATTTCTCCTTATGTAGAGTATGTTTACAAGCAGGATGATGATCGCTGGCCAGTGTTTGACTTCAATAAACTGACGCAGGACAGGCGTTTTGCATCTGCGTCATTATGATTGATAAAAATAAAAACTAACTGGATTATTTAATAAGAAATATTAGAGAGATTACTGATTACATCAACAATAGAAGTGATGATTCAGGTTGATTGGAGAGAATTCTTATGAGTGCAGAACATAAAAGAATCGCAATTGGTAAACCGCTGTTCGCTATCGGCATATTGCTTTCAGTATTTATAGTTCTTATGTTGAGTAGTCTGGTTTATGTGGCGGATAAACGTGCCATTTTGCAACGACATGTTGAGTTGTCTGCAGACCAGCTTTTATTGTCGCAACAGATAGAGACGTTCTCCCTTGGCGCCTCATCAGGCAATGAGGATGCATTTGACCGTTTATTAAAAGCACGAACAAGATTTGACACAATTCTGAACACATATCGTTCCGGAGATATTTTAACGGCCAAATTACCCCAGGAAATATTATCTGATCTTGACGGCGTTGAATCACGCTGGCGCAACTACAGAAATAACATTGAGGTTATATTGAACGGTCGCCAGGCTATTACCGAAGTAAAGCAATTATACGAAGTTATTGACAGCTTTATACCGCAAATGCTGACATATTCTGATGAAGTGGTCGGCGTATTAATAGCGAAGAACGCATCACCACGCCAGATATATATGGCAACACGGCAGATGATGCTGTCACAACGCATTAAAAACAATCTGACCCAGGTGCTGGCGGGTGGTGAAACAGCCGCCGCTGCAGCAGACAGGTTCGGCAGGGACGCGGCCCTGTTTGGCAAAGTTCTGGAAGGCCTGTTAAACGGTTCTAAAAGCCTGCGTATTGAAAAGGTTACCGATAAGGAAGCCGTTGCGAAATTACGAGAAGTGGCAATGTTGATTAGTGCGGTAAGTGATAACATTGCGGGTATTCTTGAACTGTCACCTGAGTTGTTTGAGGTTAAAAATGCTGCCAGTTTAGTCGGTGAAAACGCAGAACAGATATTGTCATCGCTCGAAGAATTCCAGGAAAAAATTATCGCTCAGGGTGAGCGTCTGGACGTAATTCAGTGGTCTGGTATTGCTTTTGGCGGCGCTGCGGTTATGCTTATCATCATCGGTGGTATTCTGTTGATCAAGGATGCTAAACAACGTGAGGAAATCGCGCTGGAAAATAACCGTCGCAACCAGCGCGCGATTCTCCGCCTGCTGGATGAAATGGCTAACCTTGCAGATGGTGATCTGACCGTACATGCAACAGTAACCGAAGATATCACCGGTGCAATTGCGGACTCGGTGAACTTTACCATTGACGCTCTGCGTTCGCTGGTAACGACGATTAATAACACAGCGTCAGAAGTATCTCAATCAACAGAAAAAACACGTCTTACTGCGACTGAATTAGCGCAAGCGTCGAATAAGCAGGCACGTGAAATATCATCAGCGAGTGCCACAGTGACTGATATGGCAGCATCAATGCTGTCAGTCTCTGAAGAAGCGGACAACTCTGCGGAAGTTGCGATGAAGTCTATGGATATTGCGCAAAAAGGAGCAGAGGTGGTACGTAAGACGATCGGCTCAATGGAAAACATTCGTGAAACAATTCAGGAAACATCAAAACGAATCAAACGACTGGGTGAATCATCACAGGAGATTGGTGATATAGTGGGGTTGATTACCGAGATTGCCGACCAGACCAATATTCTTGCATTGAACGCGGCAATCCAGGCATCAACGGCTGGTGATGCAGGTCGTGGTTTCGCGGTGGTAGCTGATGAGGTGCAACGTCTGGCGGAACGTGCAGGTAATGCAACCAAACAGATTGAAGGCCTGGTGAACACTATTCAGGCCGATACCAATGAGGCTGTCAAATCCATGGAAATCAGTACTGCAGGTGTGGTCAATGGTGCCGCTATGACAGAGGATGCGGGTGTTGCGCTGAAAGAAATTGAGAACGTATCGACCGAGCTGGCCAGCCTGATTAAAGGTATCGCCGAGTCTACACGGCAACAGTCCAGGGTGGCATTATCTGTTTCAGATACCATGAATGTAATTCAGGAGATTACACTACAAACCTCTGAAGGTACTGCAGATACATCGAACTCGTTGACTGCGCTGAACAAGCTTTCGGGAGATCTGGGGCTTTCGGTGTCCGGCTTTAAATTGCCGTCAATGTCATCTAACGACGATGGTGAAAATGTTGAGACTGTTGTGCTGCAGAATCAGGCATAAATTTACTCTATCGCGGCTAGCGGATTATGAACCCTCAAAGCATGTTTGAATATAGTACACTTGGCTGGGTCAAGCCGCAGCTGGATGATGTCTTGTCTGATGCGCAATTAAACCTCAATGAATATATTGAGAATGGATCGCATGAACGGCTGAGAAAATGCATTGAACACCTGCAGTTGATTTATGGCACGCTGCAAATGGTTGAAGTGTTTGGTGCATCAATGCTGGCTGAGGAGATGCAGCATACCTCAGAGGCATTATTAGAAGGCAATGTTACAGACGCAAATACTACATATGATGTCCTGATGCGCGCAATGCTGCAGATGCCTGACTATCTGGAAAGCATTCAGGCGGGCTGCAGAGACAACCCTATCACACTAATGCCGTTAATGAATGATTTACGTGCGGTACGTAAACAGAATCTGTTAACGCAAGGCGTTCTATTTTCTCCTGATATTGAAAACACCCAGCTGTTTTCTGATGATTATGATGCCGACGCCATCAAGCCTGGAAAACTCCAGGGCGAGGTGAAACGCTTACGGACACATTACCAGTTAGGCCTGCTTGATTATATACGCAATAACAAGGAAACTGCCGGGCTGCATCGCATCAGGGCAGTCTTAACGTCACTTGAAAAAGTTTCCGCTAATGCCGAAGTGCGGCGTATCTGGATGGTTGTTGGAGCGCTTGTAGAAGGCTTATTAAAGAACGGTATTGATAAGAACTCAAGCGTTGAAATGTTGCTCGGGGCTGTTGACAGGCAGTTGAAATTAATACTTGAGTGTGGAGAAGATAAATACCCCAGTCAGTATTCAAAAGGGCTGGTTTCAAATGCCTTATTTTACATCGCCCTGTCAACACTAGATACCAGATCAATATCAGCTGTTAAAGAAGCATACAATCTAAACGACTTAATTGCCTATGGTGCCGAACAGTCAGACGTTGCGATCAGCGGATTAAATGCTGACCTGTTTGGTACGGTTTCAAACGGCATTACCGAAGACATGGATCAGGTTAAGGATGAGCTGGAACTGTTTATGCATAGCAGTGAGCAAAATGTAGAACAGCTGGTTCCGGTTGTCGAGCAGTTGGGAAAAATTGCCGATACCTACGGTATGCTTGGTATTGATGCAGTTCGCCAGTCACTCATGGGGCAGCGTGATGTTCTGCAGGGAATCATCAATGGTGATATCGAAGTAGGCGAGCAGGTAGTGCTGGGTATTGCCTCAGAAGTATTAAAGGCGGAGTCTGAGCTCAAGGATTATATCGCTGAACGTTCAGGTATTGCTGACAGGGTTTCAGCTTCGGCCGGACTGAGAGTGCCTGCTGCAGAATATCGCCAGGTTGTACATACCGTTGCATCTGAAGCCCTGAAAAACTTCAGCGAAGCCAAAGCGGCTATCCTGGCATATGTGTCTGGAAATGGCGGCACCGAGCAACTGGATATTGTTTTAAATCGCCTGGAAGAAGTTAGCGGCATAACGATGTTGTTGCCACTGGATCGTGTGGCAGCGCTAATTAAAAAGTTGCAGAGCTTCATTCGTATTGCACTGCTGAATAATAATCACCAGGCAACGGAGGAAGAGCAGGATGCAATTGCTGACGTTGTAACTTCAATTGAATATTATATTGAATCTTTATTAGAAGGCCGTCCAGGTGTTGAACAGGGCCTGGATGCGGGTGATAAAGCGATAAGCAAGCTGGAACTTAAAACTCGGTATTATGGTGGTGGGGAGCCTGATATATCAGTTGCTGACAGGGACGATGCCACAGTTGGCGGCAGCAACACAGAAAAGGCTGAGGTCATTGAACTGACAGTGGCCGAAGCAGAAGTTGAATCTAAACTCATTCGTGATGAGTCAGCTGTGATACCGCAGACGGCAGAACAATTCACGATTCTCGCAAATGATGCTGATGAGGAAATTGTAGAAATATTCATTGAAGAAGCTGATGAAGTGCTGGCTGAAATGCGTGAATATTTACCGCAATGGCGTGCCAATGTCGGTAATGATGAAGCGCTGGAAGCGGTGCGACGAGGTTTTCATACCCTGAAAGGCAGTGGGCGTTTATCCGGTGCCGAACTGATGGGAGAGTTCTCATGGAAATTTGAGAACATGCTCAATCGCTTAATCGATAATAAAATCGAAATCAGCGACGCTTTATACCAGGCGCTTGATGATGCACTGGCAGTATTGCCTGACTTAATCGAGCAGATAAAAGGCAGCCCTCAATCGATAGATAATATTTTTCAATTGATGTCAGCGGCGGATGCACTTGCCGAAGGCCGAGAAGTCACATTTAACTCGCCTGATCCTGCTATAGACAGCAAAGCAGTTGAAGCTGGCATGGCCAACCCTGTAGAGGTGACTGAGGTACGAGATACTGCAGATACAGGAGTAACGGCTGGTCTTAACGATACTGGCAAAGCTGCTGGCGCTGTTGAAGGCACTGATTTCGAATTTGTAGAACCGGAAGCTGAAAATACTATCACCATCGATGAATTAGAAGCCGATGACAGTGTAGGGCTGGATGATTTCTTTGATATTGCTGATGAAGTAGATGCAGTTAGTGTTAATGATGCTGACATTGTCAATACAGCGGAAGAACTGGCGGAGGAAGCTTTTACATTAAAGCCTGAAGAAGTAGATGAAGAGGATTTTGCCATTGAGGCAGCGAATGCCGATGATGACGACATAGATTCAATACAGGATATTGTGATTCAGGATGTCGATGCAATAGATGAGAACATAGATGAGCTGATTGAATTATCCGGCATCGATGAGATCAGTGGTAATTATGATATTGATGAGGATGCTAATCTAGGTAATGCAATGGATGATGCAATCGGTATCGATCCGGTATTGCTAAAGATATATTTTGATGAAAGCCTGGGTCATATTAAGACGGTTAAGCAGCTGATTGATGAGTGCAACTCTGAAAAGCAGCGGTTAAAAGCAGACAAGGAATTACTCCGCGCATTCCACACATTATACGGCAGTGCACGAACTGCCAGGGTGGAGGCTATTGCTGAGCTGGCAGGTGCGACTGAAAAATACATTAAAGCGCGGCAGGATAATGATAAAAAGTTTATTCCAGACGATGTTACTGCTGTAATAACAGATGTTCAGTATGCTATTTCTGCAATGCTGAAAATTGTTGCAGACGGACGATTGCCTGTCAGCGATAAAGGCTTACATGAAAAGATAAATAATATTTTACAACTGGAACTTGGTAATCAGTCTCAGAAATCCGATCAGCAAAATGTTGAAATGGCAGAAGGTTATTCATTACCTGAAAAGGATGAATCGCAGCCAGTTCAGAGAGAAGCATTACAGGTCTCGTATGGTGATGTTGATGATGAATTAATTAATATCTTTCTTGAAGAAGCGACTGAATTACTTGAAAGCAGTGAAGATACATTAAGTAAAATTAGAAACGAGCCAGATCCGGCGGCATACATTCATCAGTTGCAGCGAAACATGCATACATTGAAAGGTGGTGCACGTATGGCTGATTTAGCACCTGTCGGTGACCTGACACATAATCTTGAATCGCTGGTGGACAGGATAAATGATAATCGGGTTAATTTTGACAATGCCTGCTTTGATTTATTGCAGGAGTCACTGGACACCCTGACAGCCATGCTTGGCGCTGTTAAAAACCGGCAACCATTACCTTTCTCAGGTGGATTGATCAATTGTATTGAAGGCCTGATCAGGAGTGATGCTGAAGATAAGAAGCCGGTGGAGCATGTCGTTGCTGAGCCCGGCGGGAAGGAGCATGTTGATATTGAAAGGGCCGTTGAAATGGACTTTTCAGTACAGCTGCCTGAGTATGAAGTTGCTGCGGATAATAAACAGGATAGAATTGCACCGCAGGAACGAAGCGATAAACAACAGGATAATATCGCTTTGGGGCGGGCAGTTGACCAGCTACCGGAAAAAGAAAAACAAAGAAAGGAAGACAAAGACA
>JAJDNP010000100.1 GCA_022340645.1 Gammaproteobacteria bacterium
ATCTATTTTTTGCTTTTAAATATTTGCGTTTATTCGCGTTCATTTGCGGAAGAATCTAAAAGTTTTTTCTTTTCCACCAACGGGCATCAAGGGTCGACAACGTAAGTTCAACTGAAAACATTCACTGTCCGTTCCTGCTGCGTTACGGTCGTTCGCTAGCTCTTTGGGAATGTCTGCTTTTTTACCGTAAATTCCTGCTCGCTAACTTACAAGAAAATATGCGACCACGCTAAGTCTATAAACAGGCAAATTGAATGTATCATTCGTGTTGTATGAAAATACAAAAACCTCTGCTTCTCCACACCTCACTGCGGTAAAACGATAAAAAAACTCTGTGTTCTTGCGACCCTGTGGTTAAAACCTGTATATGTGCGAATGACTTCGCATCTACATTACAACCGGCTAAATCGCCCAGTTAATTTCACTATGCCCCTGCTGCTGCAGAAAGTGATTAATCTTCGAAAATGGCCGGCTGCCGAAAAAGCCGCGATGCGCAGACAGCGGCGAAGGATGCGGCGAGCGGATAACCAGATGGCGAGCCGTATCGATAATCGCGCCTTTTTTCTGTGCATAGGCTCCCCAGAGCACAAAGGCAACCGGGTGGTCCAGATCGTTAACCACTGATATAACTTTATCGGTAAATATTTCCCAGCCCTTTCCCTGGTGTGAGTTTGGCTTGCCGCTCTCAACGGTTAATACACTGTTTAACAATAATACACCCTGATTTGCCCAGCCCTGCAAACAGCCATTTTGTTTAGTCACGCCCAGGTCATCTTTTAATTCCTGGAAGATATTAATAAGCGATTTTGGCAGCGGCCTGACATCAGGCATTACCGAAAAGCACAGACCGTGTGCGTGCCCCGGCGTTGGATAAGGGTCCTGTCCCAGGATGACAACCTTGACCTGGTCCAGCGGTGTACTGTTTAGCGCGTTGAACCACAGGCTGGAATGCGGAAAAATCACCTTTGCCTTATCTTTTTCAGCGCGCAAAAAGGCTTTAAGTGATTTCATGTATGGCTTGTCAAACTCAGGCAACAGATCATTGGCCCAGCTTTTATCAAATGGCAAGCTTTCTACCGTAATCATTTTTTTGTAATGGCTGACTGAAGAAGAATAAAATTAACTTTGAGGAATATTCTCAAGCATTGGATTATATACCCAGACTGTCTGGTCTATATTTTCATCATCCAGAATAACGACCTGGCTCCATTTCCCCTGCCTATTTATTTCCAGGACGGTTTGCCCTTTCTGCAGCTGCGTAACGATTTTATCCTCCAGCGTCGCACCGTTCCTGGCATTTAGTTTTTCTGCTTTAACCTGGCGTTTTACGCCAAACAAATCGGCATGCTGACTGACGATGGAATGCATGCGGGGACGTATCACCCGATCATTTCTCAATATCATTGACTGCAGCACGGTTATGGCGTCTTCGTGGCCCTGTTCCAGGGCTAACAGGTAGTAGTCAATTGCTTTATTGGCATCCTTGGGAATATTACCCTCGCCCATGCTGTATAACATGCCAATTGAAAAACTGGCATCGGCATGTCTCTGCCTGGATGCTTTCTGCCACCACTCAAGCGCAAGCCTGTCATTCACCCGCAGGCCATAGCCGTTCATATACATCCAGCCTATGTTATATTGTGCGTCGGGGTCACCATATTCCGCAAGCGGCCGCATAATACAGTACGCCACGGCAAAATCGCCCGAGCGCATTGCTTTAACCGCTTCATCCAGTTTATGCGTACCGGCATCTGCTGTAAAAATGATAAAGAATACAATTGAAAGTTTACTAACGATACGAAATACAAGCATAGCCATAATTTAGATACACGGTAGATACATTTATGCAGGCATGTCCGCAAACCTGCAGTTGACCGTCCAGGAAAATGCTTAATTTTATAACTCGCCTTTATTAACCCGGCGACAATATATTTTGTCGCCGGGTTAATAAGTATTAATCATTTACCGATAATTTCAAACTAATTAACCTTATCGCTAATAATAGCAGTAAAAAGCTATGCCAGAACAGGTCGAAAATATCGATCGGCTTAACTAACTCGCCATGCAGCAGCATGCGTGACTTCTCTACTAAATGCGGTTCGGGCGCGAACGGGGCAAGTGCCATAAAAACTGCGGCAACAGCCAGTGGCAATAGTGGAATACGCTTGATTGTTTTAAGTACTTTATTCACTGTTAAAATAGTTCTCTAAATATTCATCAAAACTGATCGAATCATTTTTTTCTATCAGCCGCTGTTTTTCCAATGATTCTCTCGCCATGTTTTCAAAAAATCGTATCTTTTCTTCAGCAAACGGGTGGTTTCTGAAATATCGATCATGATGTTTCGACATACGCTGGGCATGATGGAAAAAACCTTCACCGTGCAGCTCCATTTCTGCCAGCATTCTGGCCGATGGCGTTAAATCAGAATTGAATACGCTGGCAATTTGCGATTTAACACTGGGAAAATAATTCTCGCAGTAATTTGCTCGATCCAGTAAATTTGCCACCGCCGTCATTTTATGACACAGCTCATTTGCCCAGTCCTGCAGGCAGATTCTTTCCTCGCCACGCCACAAGTCCAGACCAGGCATTCGCCCCTGATGGGCAACCAGCAGCAAATTCTCGTCAATTGCGGTAATTTCACTTTGAGTTAATGCTGGACTGGCATGTAATAAACAAAACAGCATAAATACCTCAAGAAAATACAGCTGTTCAGGGTTAATACCATGTGGATCAAAAGCATTTACATCGAGTGACCGCAATTCTACATAGGCAATGCCTCTTTTCTTTAATGCCGTTGATGGCTTTTCATCACCCTGCAGTATCTGTTTTGGCCTGACCGTGCTGTAATATTCATTTTCAATCTGCAGGATATTGGCATTGAGCTGGCGGTATTCGCCATTGACCTTGACACCAATCTCTTCATAACCGGCATAAGGTGTTCTAATAGCACATCGCATACTCTTTACGTAGGCATCAAGCGAATCGTAACAGGCTTTTATACCCGCCATTTCTTCTTTATTATTCTGATAACCAATATCGCCCATGCGCAAAGAAGTCGCATAAGGCTGGAAATAGGTGTTGCGGTTAAACTCCTGCAGAATGGTTGGCTTGCCATTTAAAAATGATTTGCATATCGCTGGCGATGCGCCAAACAGGTACGGCACCAGCCAGCCGTAACGTAACAGATTTCTAATCAGTCCCATATATTGGTCTGCTATAAAAACCTGAAGCTGATCATCGTTGTTTAACAGCTTTTGATACTGCTGCCAGAATGCATTTGAATATGAGTAATTGAAATGCACGCCCGCAATCACCTGCATCGCGCGGCCGTAACGCAAGCCCAGGCCGCGGCGATAAGCTGTTTTCATCTGCGCTGCATTCGATGTGCCATATTGTGCCAGCGGGATACTGGTTTCCCCGGCAACCACACAGGGCATACTGGTCGCCCAGAGAATCTCGTTTTCCAGGTTACGATAAAGAAAGGTCTGAATATCATCCAGTGACTGGATAACCTCTGTTACCGAGTCACAGGGTGGCGTTACCAGTTCCGCCAGCGCCTCGGAGAAATCTGTGGTTATTTGCGGGTGAGTCAGTGGAGAACCCCAGGCTGCAGGATGCGGCGTCTGTGAAATACCGCCGTCGGGTGATACTCGCAGGCTTTCCTTTTCCAGTCCAATCTTCGACGCTGCCAATGCGTCATCAATCTCCGAAGCGGCTAGTAATGACAGGCGGTGTTGCAGTAGTTGATACAAGTGATATCCGATTTTTAACTGAACTGTATAAAGGAATGCGAATTATACATAAAAATGTCGTTTGTCTTTCGTCGTTTGTTGGCGGTTGGCGGTTGGCGGTTGGCGGTTGGCGGTTGGCGGTTGGCGGTTGGCGGTTGGCGGTTGGCGGTTGGCGGTTGGCGGTATATTTTAAAATTATATGTATTTATCAATGGTTTTATTCTGCAAACTGCAAACTGATGACTGCCAACTTTTCTTTCAGCAAACTGACGTCTGCCTACTTATCTTTTCTGTTTATTGTCATCGACCACAACCCGATAACGAGGTTTCCTGCCCTGCGGTATATTTTCGGTATCATCTGCTTGTTGCACAAACCGGTATTCAAACCGGCAACCCATCGCCCTGGCCGCCCTGTCCATCATTTTCAAGGTGACTGCGCCCCGTACTTCATCCTTTTCCAGCACAGAGACTCTGGCGGCACTTACCCGTAAACGCTCAGCCAGCTGAAAGCCTTTCAAGCCCTGTTTTATTCGCATACTGCGAATCCAGTTTAGATTACTCATTTTTCTGCCAATTAATTAACATATATGTTATATATTAATGTATACATTAATATTTTAAAAAACACAAGACTGCATTCAATTTAATACTTGAAATATTGCTCATACAAAAAAACATAACAGCGAAAAAAGTGCAGATGTAATGAAATATGCATTCGCATGGAACACGGCGACGGTCGATGAGCCAGGGTTTTTATTGATTGTTATAAATAATCAGACTCGCGCCAATTAATATCATCAGGCCGCCCAGCACCACGCTAAGATTGACATGTACCTGTTTAAACAGCACATAGCCAAAGAACACGACAAACAGTGGATAGGAGATTTCTATCAGGCTGGCGAGGGTTGCATTTTTATTGTGAATGGAAAGGTAAATCAGCACAGCGCCTGCAGTGGTCGTCAGCATAATTGCCGATATAATCCACTGCTCCTTTACAGGCAGCAGCTTAAACTGATCAATATCAGCGGCCAGTTCACGCAGGAACAATGGAATCAGCAAAAACATTGGGATAACACTTAACAATAGCACCCCGTATATCGAGATTCGCTTCATCGCGAAGTCGAGTAACGGGTAATGAATCCCCCACACGATAGCCGCACCAATAGCGGGAATATACCACGGTATTTGCATACTATTATCCTGTAACCGTTAATCGACAAAGATAACGTTAGCGCCTGCCAGTGAATTAAAACGTGTTGCTGCCGTGGCATAGGTGTACGCGCCCATCATGTGGCCGATAACCAGGTCGCCATCAGCCATATCCGGCAAAGCGACATCCTCGGCGATGATATCGATACTGTCACAGGTTGGACCCGCCAGGATCGAAGGCGTGCGCGTTTCATCAGTATTGAAAATCTGCAGCGGGTAAATGACATGATCGAATAATTGACCACTGTAGGATCCATAGATGCCGTCATCAAGGTAATACCACTGGTAATCCCCGCGCCTGGCCTTGCCACTGACAGAGGCAATCCCTGTTACTGCCGGTGCGACAAGAAAACGCCCTGGCTCAGCAATAATATTGATATCACTCGATAACTGGCTCAATGCCTGGCCTACAGGCTTAAAAAACGTATCAAGGTCAATATCATCACCAACATAGTTTACCGGGAAGCCACCGCCGATATCGAGCATGTTCATCGGGTTTTTTTTGTTCTGATTGCATTCATCAATCAGCTGCATGCACTGGTTTATGGCAGAAACATGCATATCAGAATTTGCGCATTGTGAACCGACATGAAAAGACAGCCCGCGAATGTGCACACCCAGGGACTGCGCTTCTGTCGCCAGCTCCAGTACCTGGCCCGGTGCACAGCCGAATTTCCTTGACAGGTCAACCGTGGCGGATTCGCTGCGAAAACTGACACGCAGCAGTACACCGGTACGGCTTCGATACGGGATAAGTTTTTTCAGTTCATCAATGTTGTCGACCACAAAGGTGGTTGAACCGCCGCGAAGCGCGGCGCGGATATGGCTGTCTTTCTTGATGGGGTGCGTATGAATGGTGCGGCGGCCGCTGACCTGCAACTGCTTGAGTAAATCGATTTCACCCTCGGATGCCACGTCGAAATGGCAGCCGGCCTCGGCCAGTAAATGCAGTACTTCAGGGTGCGGAAATGCCTTGATCGCATAATAAAAAGCAACGCCCGGCAGATAGGACTTGAGCGTATTGTATTGCTGCAGTATTTTTGAGCGGTTGACTACCAGCAGCGGCGAACCATGCTGTTTCACCAGGGAGCGGTAGTAGTCGCGCTCAGCCTCGCTGGCGCCGTATTGTATGTGTCGTGTTTTCACCGTTGATATACGATACTGTTTTATATCGCATCTTGTACGTATTGCGGCAGCGCGAAGCTGGCTATATGTATTTCCGGTGAATAATACCGTGTTCTGAAACCTGCATTCTGATAACGCGCACGCAGTTCGTCAATCGCGGTTCCACGCAAGGCTGCATTGTCCGTACCCCAGGCGAAGGTCATGATGCCGCCGTAATATGTTGGCACCGCCGCACTATAGAAGGTCTGGTCAGAAAAGTGTGCCGACATGCGCAAACGGGTATTTTTGACTTCATCGATCTGAAAAAAAGGCACACCGTTCTGTGCCGCCATGACGCCGCCTTCATTAAGGATACGTTTACACTGCGCATAAAAATCATTGGTAAACAGAACCTCGCCCGGACCGATAGGATCGGTACTGTCTGATATAATCACATCAAAGCGGTCTTCGGTTTCCCTGACATAATTCATACCGTCAGCAATAACGATCTGTGCGCGCTCATCATCGAAAGCGCCAGCAGAGTGATTTGGCAGATATTTTTTCGCCATATCGATTACCGCGGCATCAATCTCCACCATGGTAACATGCTCGACTTCGCTGTGCCTTAATACCTCGCGCAGCATGCCGCCATCACCTCCGCCGATGATTAATACGCGCCTGGCATTACCGTGAGCAAAGATGGGAACATGCGCCATCATTTCATGATAGATAAACTCATCAAGCTCCGTGGTCTGCACAACGCCGTCCAGAGTCATGACCCGGCCCAGCACTGCATTGTGAAAAATCATCAGGTGCTGATGCCCGGTTTTCTGTTCAAAGTACATTTTATCGATGCGAAAATTCTGCGAAATCGCGTCGTACAATGTTTCCTGAAACTCTTTCATAATCCGGCCGCGTGCACTATTTAATGACAACACCACGAAGGTGCTGAGTAATGTTCATCTGGGCCGGGTTAAAATAGCGCTGCAGCACAGGACCGGCATTTTCAGGTTTCGCATCACCGCACATAAACACATCAAACGCGGCAAAATCTCTTTCCGGCCAGGTGTGCACACTGATGTGTGACTCAGCCAGAACAGCAACGCCGGAAATACCTCCGCTTGGTGTAAAGTGGTGCAAATGGATATGCAGTAAGGTAGCGCCGCAAACATTAACTACCTCACGCATTGCCGCTTCCATATGAGCCAGATCATCAAGGCGTGATGCCTGCCAAAGATCCAGAATAATATGCGAGCCCGCAAACTCCTTACCATCGCGGATGATAAAGTGATCTTCAGTTTCAGTGCCATTTGTGTAACCGGCTGCTACAGCATTCACAGCATGTACATCTGAACTCGGTAAAGGAATAACGCTGTTAAGCGCCTCGGAAGCAGAAAGCCCCATAGGAGGATACCCCACGTAAAAATGACGTCATAATGACGAATTAATAAAAATTCCCGACGCCATTTCTGGACGTGCGGCTAGCAAATAAACATAAATCCCCGACAGGATATAAAACGAGTCGCGCATTTTATTCAAATCACAAAATTTCGCAAGAAATATTTTTCACTTTTTGGCAACATATCAGGGTCTGTTAACCATCATTTGAATCATTGCTGCCGTGAGCCCCATGTTTGTTATTTATTGGTTTGCTTTACAAGGCAGAAGGAGAGCAGTTTAGCTATGTTAAATAAACGACTAATAACGCAATTATGCGGAATAATGGGCCCGGCCCTTCGCCCTGGTTCGCAATATGGCAGGGGCAACAGTAACGATTCAAATAGTGTTAACAGGCCCTGATGAAAATCTATCTTGTTGGCGGCGCCGTGCGTGATGAGCTACTGGGCTATCCCTATAAAGAAAAAGACTGGGTTGTCGTCGGTGCAACGGCTGCCGAAATGCTGTCTGCCGGTTATCAGCAGGTCGGCAAAGACTTCCCCGTATTCCTTCATCCTGAAACCCGGGAAGAATATGCACTGGCGCGCACCGAGAGGAAAATAGGGGCCGGTTATAAAGGCTTTAAAATCCATGCATCGCCTGAGGTTACACTTGAAGATGATCTTCTCCGCCGCGACCTGACAATCAATGCCATTGCCAAAGATGAAAATGGCCGGCTTATTGATCCTTACAATGGTATCGAAGACATAAAAAATAAAACCTTGCGGCATGTATCTGGCGCATTCGTCGAAGACCCTGTCCGTATCCTGCGCGTTGCCCGGCTGATGGCTCGATATGCACATTTAGGTTTTACCGTTGCCAGTGACACCATGAGCCTGATGAAGAATATGGTAGTAAACGGTGAGGTTGATGCACTGGTGCCTGAACGCGTCTGGCAGGAAATGCAGAAAGCGCTGGGCGAAAAGACACCATCAGCGTTTGTTACCATACTGCGCGATTGCGGTGCACTCAAACGTATTATCCCGGAACTGGACCGCCTGTGGGGTGTACCGCAGCCGCAAGAACACCATCCCGAAATTGATACAGGCATTCACACCATGATGGTGCTTGCACAGGCCTGCAGGCTCAGCCAGAATCCACAGGTGCGTTTTGCCGCTCTGCTGCATGACCTGGGCAAAGCGACTACACCTGAAAATGAATGGCCATCGCACATCAACCATGAAGCACGCGGCGCCGAAATAGTTGTTGAAGTATGTAAACGTTTACGCATCCCTAACGAGTATCGTGACCTCGCGGAACGGACCGCACGATACCACCTGCGCTATCATCGCGCACTTGAACTAAAAGCAGCTACCGTCGTTAACACGCTGGAACGGCTGGATGCATTTAGAAAGCCGCAACAGTTTGAAAATTTTTTGCTAGCCTGCGAAGCCGACGCACGTGGCAGACCCGGGTATGAAAACCTGGATTTTCCCCAGGGCGACTATTTCAGACAGGCGTATAAGGTTGCCAAAAATATAAATATTGACGAGTTGCGCAGTCTTGGCTTTGAAAACCTGGCACTTTCCAGCAAAATCAGGGAAAGCCGCATCAAGGCCGTATCTGAATTAAAAAATAATTTCAGTCCAGACGAGTCACTTTAATAACGGTGTGTAAGAGTCGGACATGTCTATCAGTGGCCAACACCCGCTTGGATGCGGGTGTTGGCCACCATGGATGGTTTTACAGCGTGTCACTGATAGACATGTCCGACTCTTACCTGGATTAGCAGTTATCTTTAATGACAGCAGGGATATCAGAATAACAAACTTTCTAATTTAACCAGATAATTTCTCGCCGCTGTTAAGGTGACGATAAATCCTAAAGCTACGCCGGTAGTATTCGCCAGCATGTCACCGAATTCTGCGTATCGGCCTGGCTCGAAACTCTGTAAATATTCAAGCAATACGCCCATTATGATAAATATCAACGCAATCATAGTACGCTGAAAGCTGGCATGATAAATCTGTGAGAACCAGGTCATCAGTGTGAAATAGGCAAGTGCATGATATATCTTGTCCTCATAAGGAAGATTCATTTCCAGATCAACTGGAGCGCTGGTTAATGATAAATAAATAACTAAAACAACCAGTGTGTAACCTATGGCGAGCCACAAAAAACGAAATCTCAATTCGGGAACAACTTTTCTATCCATCATAGATTCACCTGCTTATGCAAGGTATAAAAGCACAACACCCAGCAGCAAACGATAAATAACAAACGGTGTCATGCCGGTTCTTTCCAGCAGCTTCAGAAAAAAATGGATACATAGATAGGCGCTAAAGGCAGAAATTATGGCACCATAAACCAGGTCGTTTATATCACCCAGATTGGCAACCTCGAGATAACGCAGTGTTTCCATCCCCCCTGCCAGCATAATTACCGGGATCGATAACAGGAATGAAAAACGCGCCGCTGCAGGAGCTGTCAAACCAAGCATTAATCCGGCAGTGATTGTAATCCCGGAACGCGAGGTACCGGGTATCAGGGCAACTGCCTGGGCGCAGCCAATCACCAGTATATCCTTCCATGACAAACTATACTCATTGCGCTGTCTTTCACCAGACTGGTCCGCATACCACAGCAACATACCAAACAGAATCGTAGTACCAGCTATTACCAATGTTGTGCGCAAATGCGCGCTTATCATCTCTTCGAATAGCAAACCTGCCAGGCCCGCAGGGACTGTCCCGATTAGCACGGCCCAGGCCAGCTTGCTGTCTTCCGTGTGCTTGCCATTTGTTGAACCAAGCCATGCAAAAAACATCCTGCTGATCTCTTTTCTGAAATAGATAACAACCGCGACCAGCGTGCCAACATGCACAGCCACGTCAAATGCCAGCCCCTGGTCCGGCCAGCCGGTTAAATAAGGCACCAGTATCAAGTGCGCCGAACTTGAGACCGGCAGGAATTCGGTTAATCCCTGAACCAGCGCTAAAACGATAATATGTAATGTGTCCACGTAAACCCTTGTATTAAACCCGGTTTTAAGTTTCAAGTTGTAGTTTTATACTTACTACTTATAACTTACAATTTAAAACTTATAATCTGTTTCTTAAATCCAGCATTGAAAACCCTGATAATGGTTGTTCATAATTTTTTGTCAAAACCATCACCTTAAACCGCTCACCCATTTCTGATGGCAGCGTCAAGGTTTTAATTTGCTGCGACAGTTTAATCTGCTGTTTCACATCATCGCTGACCTGCGCAGCATGTAGCTCTGACAGCCCGTTCGCCAGTAAAAATGCTGACTGTGTCGTATAGCCGGAAACGTTCATGCCCAGCTCGACTGCACTGTATGCCACATCGGTAAAGTTGACAAACGCGGTGATATCCTGCAGCCCCGGCCACCTTAAAAAATCATCGTGCGCCCGATGCCGGTAATAACACATTAAAGTACCGTTTACTCTATCAGGGTGATAATACTCATCTTCCTTGTAACCGTAGTCGATGAGTATAATAACCAGTCTGCTGATTTTACTTTCAAGCGCAGATAACCATGCCTTTATCGCCGGGTTATATTCCGAGCAATAGCCGTCCGAAAATTTTAGCTCACTGCGCTGCTGAATTGAGCTGATTTTTTCTACCGTATCATCATCAGCAGGCATATAGCGGGAGACCAGTCTGTTGTTCTCCACGCCGATCATTAATGATTCAATTTTATTTCCCTGGACGGTTTCCGTTATTCTGAAACTTTCAACCGGCATTGCATCCAGCACCTCATTGGCGATGACGACAGAATTGTCTGCATCCTCCGGCAGCCGGTCCAGCCACCGCACATACTCAAGCAAGTGCGGTGATTTTTCAGCGATGGTTTGCTGTTGTCGCTGTTTAAGCTCTGCGGCCAGTTCCAGAATCAGATATTTCTCTGGCAAAGAACCAAGTTTTTCAAGCGCCAGCAGCATATCGGCAGCCAGAATCCCGCTGCCGGCGCCAAACTCAAGAATGCAGATATTTTCATTGCCGGCGTTTTCACCAGCTGATTTCCTGAAATTCTGTATGATCCCGGAGACCTGATTAGCAAGGCACTGTGCAAACAGTGGCGACACTTCAGGTGCAGTAATAAAATCTCCCTTCTCGCCAAATTTTTGCAGCCCCCCGCTGTAGTAGCCCAGGCCAGGTTCATACAGCACGATATTCATATATTCAGAAAAATGTATCCATCCATTTGCCCTGTTACATGCAGAGGCGACACATTGCGTTAACAATAAACTGCGCTGTTTTGCCTGTTCGCCTGGCTCAGCAAGATCACCTTTACTATTATTTAACAATGGTTCAACCGTATCGTAATTTATGAGAATATAGCAGCAATCGTGACCAGCTAACAAACTCTGGACAAAAGTGGGCAATTCTAACGCAAATAACACCAATGCAAAAACCGGCAGTGCAGAAACTGGCGATGTAAACACCGCTGGCAAATGCGTGCTGGTCACCGGAGGTGCGAAACGTATTGGCGCCGCCATATCACGATTGCTGCATCATGCCGGGTATAACCTCATCATACATTACCGTTTATCTTCACAGGCAGTCGATGATCTGGCCAAAGAACTTAACAACATCAGGACCAATTCCGCCAGCATCTTTCAGGCTAACCTGAACGATGAAACCATTTACGACAGCCTGATTGAGCAGGCATATTCCTGCTGGAACCGGCTTGACGGCCTGGTCAATAGTGCATCAAGCTTTTATCCGACACCCGTGGGCCGCATTACCCTGGATGACTGGAACAACCTGGTCAACAGTAATATGAAAGCACCGTTATTCCTGTCCCAGGCGGCGGCGCCCTATCTGCAACAGACTCACGGCTGCATTGTTAACATAATCGACGTCCACGCACAGCGCCCGATGAGTAAACACACGGTGTACTGTGCCGCGAAAGCAGGCCTGGGCATGATCACCATGTCCCTGGCCAGGGAACTGGGGCCTGATATTCGCGTTAATGGCGTAGCCCCGGGCGCCATATTATGGCCAGAAAATGACATGCCGGAACACACAAAAAAACTTATATTAGATCGCACCGCTTTAAAAAGGGCCGGATCACCCACAGATATAGCAAAGACAGTTTTGTTTTTAATCAGGGATGCCGGCTATATTACCGGCCAGATTATTGCGGTTGATGGCGGCCGTACACTTAACATTTAACCTCGTGCAAAGATATTGCCAGTGTCATAATTATTATTCTCGCAAAGAACGCAAAGGGAAACTGCTATTATTTTTAAAGCTTTAATTTTGATGCAGGCTAATCTCTGTTAACGAAAGCTATCACAGCTTTCGTCGAGTAGCCGGATGAGCAAAATAGTTTTTCCTGGAGCTTTGCGTCTTTGCGAGAAGCCATTAATTATTTGTAAAACCCCCGCGTTTTACCCATAAGAACCAGTATTTAATGAGCAATAAAAACCAACGAGACTTTATCTCACGTGCCGGCATAACCATGACGGTTATTGCCTGGCTGATATTTCTGGCGATCCTGTTTGGCCTGTTTGACTATTTTAGCTCGCAGCGATACAACCCGAACCAAAACGTTGCCACCGCCATAAATGGGCTGCAAAAAGAAATCTCGCTGCAGCGAAATGCGTACGGGCATTATGTAGCAGGAGGAACAATTAATGGCTACGATGTCACTTTTTTGCTGGACACGGGCGCAAGCGATGTCGCAATCCCTGAATCACTCGCCAATAAAATAGGTCTGTCGAAAGGATACAGATTTTATGTCAAAACAGCCAATGGCAACACGGTAGCCTACCAAACCCATCTCGACAGTGTCGCAATTGGCGACATAAAACGTTACGATTTAAACGCTACCATACTAACCAATATGACCGGCGACGAAGTTTTACTGGGGATGAATTTTCTCAAGCATTTTGAAATCATCCAGAAAGGCCAGTCACTTACTATCAGGCAGTAAAGCCTTATAATCGATTGACCGCAGGGCGCAGAGTTTGTTATTGAAATGCAGGTTCGAATTTATTCGGACGATGCGGGTTAACATTGGCGCCGTTGTCCGAATTAATTCGGACCTACATTCAGCAACGCCATAGGCTTAACAAAAATACCTCTGCGCTATAAAGCTGTTGATTTTTTCTTACTGGCGCTAGAGGTAAGATTATTAACCCGGCGACAATATATGTCGCCGGGTTAATAGTTATTTCAGGTTTTTTCGGCTACCGGAAATGTCTGGAATATTTCTTTAACAACCCGCTTTACACGAAGTTTTTGCTCATCCGCTGTAGTATCAAATTTCACCCCAACCTGGGCTGCCGAGCGCCAGACGATGTCACTTGTTTTACTGTTAAACACATAAACAATCAGCGAGCCTTTTTCGACGTTGGCATCATTCTGCGGAATTTGCGCATTGCCTGGCAACAATCCAAAACGGCGAATTATTGCCGTATCATCAAGCGATGACTCTAATGCCGCCGTATATGCAATTGCATAGTTCGCGCCATTGACTGATTCAACAACGCTCATTTTCTTTGCCTGAAGGTTAGCAACGATTTCCTTTTCAATGAGCGATTTGAGCGGCGCATCTTTTAAACGCTCGTCCTGGTAATAACGCACAGCTTCTGGCAGCCAGGCAATTGTTGAACCGGGCGCAATATAAACCCCTGGATCACGAACAGAAATTACAGCCGTGTCGGAGAACTTCATCGCAGATGGCGATTCACTGACTTCTGTCACACACGAAACTGCGGATACCGAGATCATAACCACGGTAGCAAGCTTGCAGATCAAAATATTTTTATTAGACATCTTTTTCTCCTTTATCATGGCCGTTATTTCGAACGAAATTTTCAGGCAATGTTTTTATATGCAGGTCGCGCTGCGGGAAAGGTATTTCTATACCCTCCTCCCTGAATGCCCTGTCAATCGCAAAGTTAAGCTCACTTATCACCGCGAGGCGTTTATTAATTTCTCGCAAAAAGACACGCAACTCAAAATCCAGGGAACTTTCACCAAACGCTCTAAATAACACAACCGGTGCAGGAAACAGCTCGGATTTACTCACGTTTTCATTTTCATTCGCAATCTTCATTAAAATATCGCGCACCTTCTGCGTGTCCGTACCGTATGCCACACCAACCGGAATGACAGCGCGCCCGCTTCTGCTTGAGAGCACCCAGTTTGTCACCTGGTTAGAAATCAGCTCCGAGTTTGGTACGATAACATCAGAACGGTCGAAGGTCTCAATACGCGTAGAGCGTATCTGGATTTCTTTAACAACGCCCTCGGTACCGCCAACCACTATCCAGTCACCTTTACTTATCGGCCGTTCAAATAAAAGGATCAGGCCGGAAACGAAGTTATTGACAATGTTCTGCAGACCGAAGCCGATACCGACTGATAAAGCACCGGCAACGATGGCGACATTGCCAAAATCAAATCCTGCCGCCGTCAGTCCGGCAAACAGTGCAATCATAAACATCACGTAACCCGTGATGGTCACCATTGCATCGCGAGCACCCTGAGCCATGCCCGTCATTTTCAGCCAGTTGTTTTCCAGTTGTGAGCGTACCCAGCTGGAGAAAATAATAATTAATCCGAAAATTAACAGTGCCCATAAAACCCGTGCCGGAATAATGCGAAACTCGCCAATAGTGAAGCCATTCACAATATAGGCTCTAACCTGCTCTATTACACCACCGGTATAATCCAGTGAATTGATAAGAAGTCCCGCAAATACACCCCAGATTACAATAGTTGTCAGCAATCTTAGCCAGATCAGCCCGGGAACTCTCGCGCCATTTTCAACACCCAGGGCTTTATGCAGCCGGCGGCACCACGAATAAGTGCCATTATCGATTGCATTAAACAAATCGCTGAAAATTTTGGAAATCCCAATGAAAATTACGAATACCAGAAACGACAGCATGATAATCCGTCGGCTGCTAAACGCGAGATTTCTATAGCCCATCCACTCAGCAACTAATGATGCTGAAATCGCCACAATAACCAGGATCGATATATATCGTAATCTTGGCAGTTTCGGAGATTTGATTATGACCTGAAGTGTCCATACGAAATTGACAACAACAAACAGGGAAAAAATATTCCGCGCTAACATCAAATTCGATTCGATAATACTTTCCGAAAACACCGTGTAAAAAGCCAGGTAGCCGATTAAACCCAGTACCGCTAACACCTTCAATCGTTTAGCCAGCGCCTCGGCAATAAATGGCGTAACCGGTATAAATAACCCTGCTGGCGGGTCTGGCGAAAATACCAGCCTTATAGCAGTTATGACTAAAATGAAAATCAGAAGGCCAATAAAAAATTCCGTAATAAAAGGTACACTGTCAAGTTTAAACGTAACAATTATCGAGCTTATCGCCGCTACCGCGGAACCGAATAAAGAGGGTAATGCCCGAGCCATGGTGGTCAGCGTTGCCCTGAATAAATTTTCCGAAAATTCATCCTTCCATGTTCTTTTACTCTCCAGTAACAGCAGCTTTTTACGAAGCCATATACCGATATAGATTGAGACCAGAACGGCCACAAGGCTCAATGAGATATTCAGGGTATCAATCTCGCTGATGCCGGAACGGCTGAATACAAAATCGCCCGAAGCAGCAAAAATTGCTATCGGGTTTTGAAGATAAGCAAGAGCAAGCTCCAGGATATTCGGGCTTTTGGCCAGATATTTTTGCTTGAAATATGATTTTCCGGCTTCCTCAATAAGTGCTGATGCTTCACTGCTGGTAACGATAAACAGGTTGCATTTGGCCAGCACCTTGCCAATTTCGTCCTTTTGTTTCTGATAGGCCGCTCGCTTATTAGTAACATCAACATCTTCTCCCTTAACTTTTTCGCCAAGACTGTCCATCTCCGTTGTCAAATCCTGTAAAGCCGCTTCATTATTAGAAACACACAGGGAAGCGGCGCTTTTCAATTTGATGCCAAGTTTTGTCCATGCAGTCAAATCTTCTTCGTTAAACTGTCCACGATTAATGTCCTTAATCGCTTTTTGTAACTGGGTGGACATTTTGTCCATATTTTCCATGTCATCACCAGCCGCATAACATGGCAGTGATAAAACAAAAAACAACAGAATTATTAGTGGTGAAATTTTTTTCATATCAGTTATCAAGCTATGGTTTGCAATCGATGGCTGGCGATTATACAGGAGTTAATACGGCGTATATCAGCACGCTATTTTGCTACATAAACAGCAGTGAGTTAGCGCAACATGGGATTTATTTTACCGAAGTTTTATGTATAGCAATGCTGCCAGAGAGCCATCAACCCTGCGTACGATGTTTCACACAAGGCTACCACGATGAGGCATAGATCAATAAGAAAATAGCTTTCGCATGATCAAGCCGATTTGCTTCTGCACGCTCTGCGCTTGTTTATACAGTCCTGTTACACAAATTTTACGCAATAACCAGTTTATGAGACATTATTTCATAGCTCTTCCGTTAACGATTAGATGTATGCGCTGGAATCCGTTACCTGAGACCGTATGCCGCATGGTCGCGGCATTCGAGCGTATATGGACATATTTACAGCGTGCCTCAGGTAACGGGTTCCAGTTCATGTCTCAGATAGTTTAAATATAGGCTCATCCTGGCAGAGCAATGGCTTACAAACTGCTCAAAAAAGTTTACGGGACAGTAACGACCTTATTTATATCTGCACTTTATGCTACCTTAGGCTATCCTGATATTAAAAGCGTACACTGCAAACAGAATATAATTTATTCCGAATCGGAATAGATAAATCTCTGTCGATCAGGATAGAATCCGTTAACCCACTGTTTTATTGGCATTTATGCTGGAGAATAGTATGGATGTAATGCTCAGCATGGCAGTATTCCGACGCGTTGTTGAAGCGAAAAATTTTTCCGCTGTGGCACGTGAATGCAATATGTCGCAGTCGACCGTGAGCAAACATATTGCCGCACTGGAAGAGCGCCTGGGCACCAAACTGCTTAACCGGAGTACACGCTCACTCAAGCTGACGGAGGCCGGCAAGGAGTATTACCATCATTGCATACGAATCCTCAATGATTTTCAGGAAGCCGAAGCCAGCGTTGGCAAAGGTAAAATTAAACCCACCGGCACCTTACGCATTAACACCAGCGCCGCATTTGGCCGCACCTTCATATTGCCTTATCTCAGTGAATTCCTGGAGCAATATCCTGAGATCAATGTTGAGCTGTTATTTGACGATGATTATGTCGACCTGGTGAAAGAGGGTATTGATCTTGCAATCCGCATTGGCCCACTGGCAGACTCGACCCTGATAGCCAGAAAACTAGGTTCCGGCCCGCGGGTCGTTGTCGCCAGTCCCGGCTACCTGGTGAAGCACGGACGTCCAAAAAAACCCGCTGATCTTGTTGAACACGACTGCCTGCTGTACTCGCTGCAGAAATCCCCCGACCGCTGGTATTTTAACAGCCTGCAGGAAGGCGAGGAATCGGTTCGCGTCACAGGGCGTTTGCAGGCAAGCAGTCCTGATGCAATATGCGATGCCACACTCAACGGTCTCGGCATTTCTGTGTTACATGAATGGTATGTACGAAAATATCTCAGGGAAGGAAAATTAATAATGATATTGAAGGATTACAAACTGGCTGCTTACGATATTCATGCCGTCTATCCTGAACGCAAATTCGTGCCGCAAAAAGTTAAAAGCATGATTGAGTTTCTTGCCAGCAAAATGGATAAATGACCAGCTCCGTGAAACACGCAAATTACGCAAAAGGCTTTATTTTAATGCTTTGCGTCTTTGGCGTATTTCGCGGACAAAATGCGTTTTTTTAAAATGCAATCCTCGCACTAATCGTTAACTGTCTACTGTTTCGGCTCTTTATATAGCGAACCTGACCGGCTTCAAATTTTCCTTGTTCTTATCAAAATCCGACCATAATTTTTTATAACTGATACCTGATTCAGGGTGTCTAAGCTCAGGAGCTATTTCCGCCAGCGGCCACAAAACAAAGGCATTTTTTAAAATTTCATCGCGCGGCAACTTCAGGCCATTTTCATCGAGGATCAAATCATCATACAGCAGCAAATCCAGGTCCAGTGTCCTGGAGGAAAACCTGGGGCCGCTGCGATCGCGGCCATTGGCATCTTCAATGCCGCGTAAAATCCGGTTGACGTCATGCACCGGCATACCGGTCTCGCATGCTATTACCATGTTATAAAAGGCATCGCCGTTGAATCCCACTGCTTCACTTTCGTAAACCGATGACAAAATCAAATCGCCGAATGCCCGCTTTAACGCCCTGATGCCAGCACGGGTGTTTTGCTCACGGTTAATATTACTGCCAAGACTGATATATATAGTAGCCAAAACAGTACACGCTCATATCATAGTGTCTTTGTGGCCGCGTTCTATGATAACGCCCACCGACCTGGAACCTGTCACCGCACCCAGCTTACTGAGCTTCAGGCGGCACCATGGCACAGCAAACTCATGCATAATGATTTTCACCAGATTTTCTGCCAGCGTTTCCACCAGCTGGAACTGACTTTCTTCGGTATAGGCAATAAGCCGTTTGGCGACCGCCTTATAATTAAGAGCATCTTCAATTTTCTCCGAGGATGCCGGCCTGGTAACATCTGCCGCCATCTGTATATCCAGCGCAATCGTCTGCCTCACCTCACGTTCCCAATCATAAATACCGATAATGGCATCAATGCGTAAGTCTTCAATAAAAACAATATCCAACGCCATAAATCACTATTCTCTGCCAGAGTTCCGGGAATACTGCTGAAGCTTTTGTGCCAGATGTAAGTTAAATATAATAGGCCGTTCGCGTCATTACTTTTGACATGGCAGCCATTAATTTTTTTAGCGGCGGCGGCAACTCACTCGCGCCATGCTCAATTGCCGTAGTCGCATGCTTTAGCTCATCAGTTTTCATCTGTTGCAGTATGGCCCTGCTTCTTAAATCACCGCCGGGCAGCTTGTTGAGGTGTGACTCCAGATGATTGACCACCTGGTGCTCGGTTTCAGCCAGAAAGCCCAGGTTCCATTTATCCCCCAGGGCACCGGCAAAAGCGCCAACAGCAAATGAACCGGCATACCAAAACGGGTTAAATAAACTGGTGTGACTGCCCATTTCATTGATACGGTTGCGTGTCCAGTTAAGGTGATCATTTTCTTCCAGGGCCGCCTGATGCAATTTATCTTTAATCTCCCTGTTGCCGGAGGTTAAGGACTGTCCCTGGTATAACGCCTGGGCCGATACTTCACCGCTATGATTTACCCGCATCAGGCCCGCTATGTGCTTTCTTTCCTGCTCGGAAAACTGGGCATCAGTTATATCATTGGCAGGATATTCACGCTCTGTGACCCTGGGCTCACCCAGCAGGGTACGCAACGCAGTGTCAGCATTGATGATTAAGTGGTCAAAAGCAGTGTAATTACGCATTTGTATATATTGCTGGTTTCACGTCTCAGGTGCAATACTAAAAAGCAGTGAATAGATATTAGTGAACAGCAGGCCGGCATAAGCGTTAATTGCGTTGCCGGCAATTTGCCGGTTAATGTCTATGGATTTAGAGTCCCGATTGGGGATCAGAAAATCCATCGCCTTCAGGCGATGGATAAGGGAATAATACAACGCGTAATCTACTCTCGCAAAGCACGCAAAGACTGGTTCTTGTATTTGAAACCAGCAGTTTGCTGTTTTCTTTGCGTACTTTGCGCCCTGGCGAGATAAACATACAATAACCAGGAAAAGGTGACGGCGCCATGAGGCAGACACCAATCGGCCGAATGGCCCATCAATCCGGCTTCAGCCGTAACCCGAAGCCACCGGCTTTTGCCGGTGGAGTATTCACCATAAATCAGGGGAAGCTTAAATGTCATATTACAAATATCATGTTTTTTTCTGTACTAATTTACGGGAATCGGGCGAACAATGCTGTGAACAGTGCAATGCTGCCGGGATTCGCGACTATGCCAAAAGCAGAATAAAAGAGCTGGGCTTATCCGGTGAAGGCAAAATTCGAATAAACACCGCTGGATGCCTGGATCGTTGTGAACTCGGCCCGGTTTTAGTGGTCTATCCTGAAGACACCTGGTACACCTATATTGACCGCGAAGACATTGATGAAATCATCGAACAGCATTTAATAGGCGGCAAGGTGGTAAAAAGATTACTTATTGACCGGGCAGGTTATATTTAAGCTACTGAATAATAAATAGATAAATTATTTTATATATCTACTATGCGCCGGTAAATAACTTGACATTACTATTTAAATATTAGAATATACTAATGCATTCATTGCTTTTTGATTGAATGTTTTTTTCATATTTCCTCCATCCTCCCTTTGGTGGTAATTTTGAGCGCGGGCTCCAATCCGCGCTTTTTTTTGTCTGTAAATAAATAAATATGTCGTTAGTCGTTAGTCGTTAGTCGTTAGTCGTTAGTCGTTAGTCGTTAGTTTCACAATAGTTTGTGACCAATAACCAAAGACCAAAGACAAACGACTCAATAACCAATAACCAAAGACAAACGACTTTTTAAACAAATTACCATAAAAAAGGGGTTAAGACTTGTATGATAGAGAGAATAACTG
>JAJDNP010000108.1 GCA_022340645.1 Gammaproteobacteria bacterium
TCCTATTATCTTTCTCAGTGCAAAAGCTGGAATTGATGACAAGGTAACTGGGCTGGAGAGTGGAGCCGACGATTACATCACTAAGCCGTTTGAAGAAAAAGAGCTTGTCGCCAGAATCCATACTGTACTACGCCGCGTGAATATTTCTAAAGGGCAACACGAAAAGAAAACCCAGGCGTTTTTTTCTGGCTGGTGCCTTAATCTGCTTAAGCAAACTCTGTCTTCACCACAAGGTGAAGATGTTGAGCTTACAAGTACTGAATATCACCTGCTCTTAAACCTGGTTAATCGTTCTAACACTACGATAAAACGTGAAGAAATTTTGAATATATTATCTGACCGTGAATGGTCACCAATCGATCGCTCAACTGATATGGCGATATCAAAATTACGTAAAAAAATCGAGAGAAATCCACGAAAACCCGAACTCATCAAGACGATTAGAAACAAAGGCTATCGATTGACTTCTGACGTTGACTTCGTCTGAATATTGTCTCAGCAATAGAGCAACGTAAGCAACTGATAAACTTAACAATAAATGTAGCTCAGGCTTTTATGTTATATCTGAAGTTAAGCATTTTTTTGATATAGGGGTTTCGACTAACATTGGAGTAGCTGCTTATTGTCTCCAGGCCGCGAGTGTAAATCAGCTTCGCGTGGGCGTTATACAATGAGCTTGAACAAAAAACATTAAACCCAGTCCTGGGGCTGTAAATAATAATTATACAGTTTAGCTTCCTCAGAGTTCTCTGGTATCACCCTGTTATATTCGAAATGCACAATTGGGGGCAATGACATTAATATAGACTCAGTGCGGCCACCCGTCTGTAAGCCAAACAGTGTGCCACGGTCATAGACCAGGTTGAATTCCACATAACGGCCGCGACGGTATAACTGGAAATCACGTTGCATGTCAGTATAGGGCTCAATTTTTCTGCGCTGCACGATAGGCAGGTAGCCATCGAGGTAGTGGTCGCCAACGCTTTGCATAAATGCAAAACATTTACCAAAACCGCCTTCGTTCAGGTCGTCAAAAAATAAACCGCCGATGCCGCGCTGTTCCCCGCGGTGTTTAATATAAAAATAATCATCACACCAGGTTTTGTATTTTTTGTAGGTGCCTTCAGCAAACGGCTTGCAGGCTTTTTTCGCGACCGTATGCCAGTGAACGCAGTCTTCATCAAAACCATAATAAGGCGTCAGGTCAAAACCGCCGCCGAACCACCAGACAGGTTCTGCGTCGTCTTTGCTGGCAATGAAAAATCTCACATTGGCATGGGAAGTGGGCACTTTGGGATTTTCAGGGTGGATGACCAGCGAGACACCCATGGCCTGAAATTGCCGGCCGGCAAGTTCGGGACGGTGTGCAGTGGCGGAAGCCGGCAGTTGATCGCCTGCAACGTGTGAGAAGTTGACACCGGCCTGTTCGAATACATCGCCATGGCTTAATACCCGGGTAATGCCGCCGCCATCGCCTGACTCACGCTGCCATTCGTCAATAATAAAATCCTGTTTGCCATCTTCTTTTGCGAGTGCACTGCAAATGTTTTGCTGAAGTTGCAGTAAATAGCTTTTAACGGCTTCAGTATCCGGTTTGTCTTCTGTACTCATGATTGTCTTTTGCTGCTGGTTTATTGCCTGATGACGTAATTATCGCACAATCGGATTATTCTGGATGCTTTAGCGGCCGGCTTTTTATCTGAAACCAGGATCTTGTCGACCTTGTGATGAAAGTATTTATGCAACTCAAAAGAATTTTTTGCGGGGCTTCTGCCGGATATATTCGCGCTGGTTGAAATAATGGCATGACCCAGTGCCCGGCACAGGCGTTGCACGTCTTTTTGCATGCTAATGCGGATGGTCAGGCTGCCGCTGCTGTTGGTTAACCATGAAGGCGCAGATTTACTTGCCGTAACCACCCAGCTTGTGGGCTCTTTGTTTTGTGTTATTATTTTTTTCTGCTGATCTCCTAGCTGGACTAATGACTTTAGCTGGTTAATGTCGCCTGCCAGCAATATAAACTGTTTGTTGAACGGGCGCTGCTTGATGATGTTTATTCTTTCGATAGCATCGGGATTGTACGGGTCGCAGCCGAGACCATAAATTGTATCGGTAGGGTAGGCAATAACGCCGCCGTGTTTAACTATGTGTGCAGCATGACGGATAGCAAAATCACTTGGCACGATGGATGACTCGCAAGTTAGTGGTGGCGGCGATCTGTCTCCCGCCTGTTTTCATGAAAACAGGCGGGACGGGTCTTTGTACAAAAGGATTATTTAAGCTGTTTTACTGGCTGTTTTCTTCGCTGCCTTCTTCTTCACTGATTTCTTTTTAGCGGTTTTTTTCTTTGTTGCTTTTTTCTTTGCCGTTTTTGCAGCAACTTTTTTCTTGACAGCCTTTTTCTTGCTGCCACGTAACGGCGCAGCCGCCAGCAATTCTTCGCACTCTTTCTGGGTCAGGGATTCCGGTGCTTTGTCTTTGGGAATTTTGGCGTTTTTTGTGCCATCGGTAACGTAAGGACCAAAGCGGCCATTCAATATCTCGATATCCGTGCCCGGAAAAGCCTTGATATATTTATTAGCATCGAATTCCTTTTTTGCTTTCACCAGTTCCATGGCCTGTTCATGGGTGATGTTGTAAGGGTCAATACCTTTGTCCTGGAATTCCTTGTTGATGGAGACGAACTTGCTGCCGTATTTAACATAGGGGCCAAAGCGGCCGTAGTTGGTTGAAAGATTTTCGCCTTCGTCGGTTTTACCTAGTTCGCGAGGAAGCTGTAGCAGGAAATAAACATCGTCCATAGTGATGTCCGACATTTTCTGTCCGGGACGCAGACTGGCAAAACGGGGTTTTTCTTCGTCGTCTTTGTCACCGATTTGTACAAATGGACCATAAGGTCCCATGCGCACCGTTATCGGTTTGCCAGTGGCTTCATCTATGCCGATATGGCGTGACTGCGCTACATCGGCACGGCTGATATTCTCTTCAACATGGTCGACGGTTTCCTTGAACGGCGACCAGAATTTCTTAAGCAGTGGCACCCAATCGTGTTCACCGCGTGATATACAGTCCAGTTCGTCTTCCATGTAGGCGGTAAATTCATAATCGACGTAACGGGTGAAATAGTCAGTCAGGAAGCGATTAACAATACGGCCGATATCGGTCGGGGTAAAGCGGCGGTTTTCCAGTTCGACATAATTACGATTGACCAGTGTTGAAATAATACTGGCATAGGTCGATGGCCGGCCAATGCCGTATTCTTCCAGTGTTTTAACCAGGCTTGCCTCGGTAAAGCGCGGTGGCGGCTCGGTGAAGTGTTGTTCGTTCCTGATTTCGAGTAAATCGATTTTTTCGCCTTCGGTTAATTCCGGCAGCAGTTTTTCAGTATTGTCCTCGGCATTTGCGTCATCGCTGCTTTCCATATAAACCGACATGAAACCGGGAAACTTGATGGTGGAACCGCTGGCGCGAAAGCTGTTGCCATCGCCGCAGCCCAGTTCAATACTGACGGTATCCAGCGTGGCATGGATCATCTGGCAGGCCATGGTGCGTTTCCAGATAAGTTCATACAATGCAAACTGGTCCGGGCTTAACCTTTGCTTGATATCTTCTGGAACATGGCGCACCGAGGTAGGGCGAATGGCCTCGTGGGCCTCCTGGGCATTTTTTGACTTGTTTTTGAAAATGCGCGTTTCGCCAGGCAAATTATTGTGCCCGTAGCGCTGTTCAATCAAGCCGCGGATTTCAGCGAGGGCCTCATCAGCGAGATGTAATGAATCGGTACGCATATAGGTAATTAAGCCGACTGTCTCGCCGCCTATATCGATGCCCTCATACAGGTTTTGCGCCGTCCGCATGGTGCGCTGGGCAGAGAAACGCAGCTTTCTGGCTGCTTCCTGCTGCATGGTAGAAGTCGTGAAAGGCGGCGCTGGATTACGTCGCCTTTCTTTTTTCTCTACCTTGCTGACGGTTAATTTGCCGTTGGCTGCTTTTAATAAAGTATCCCTGGCTGCAGTTGCAGTCTCAGCGTCGGTAATGCTGAACTGTTTTATTTTTTCATTCTGATAGGTAAATAACCTGCTTAAAAAAGGCTGCCTGTTCTTTGCGACATCGGCCTCAATGGTCCAGTATTCCTGCGGCTCAAAAGCTTCAATCGCCTCTTCACGTTCGACAATTAAACGCAATGCCGGACTTTGCACGCGGCCGGCGGAAAGGCCGCGCTGCACTTTTTTCCATAGCAGTGGTGACAGGTTAAACCCTACCAGGTAGTCCAGGGCGCGCCGCGTTTGCTGGGCATTGATCAGGTCGGCGGAAAGCTGGCCCGGATTTTCGATTGCCTCCTTTATGGCGCGCTTGGTAATTTCGTTAAAAGCAACGCGATGGACATGCTTGTCCTTGAGCAAATTCTTTTCATTTAGCAGTTCATACAAATGCCATGAAATGGCTTCACCCTCGCGGTCCTGGTCGGTTGCCAGATAAAGCGTATCAGCTGATTTTAAAGACTGGATGATTTTGTTTATGTGTTTTTCGTTTTTTTCTATGACCTGGTATTTCATAGAAAAGTCATGTTCGGTATCAACTGCACCTTCCTTGGGGATCAGGTCACGTACGTGACCGTACGAAGCAAGCACTGTAAAGTCCTTGCCCAGGTATTTTTCGATTGTTTTTGCTTTTGCAGGTGACTCTACAATAACAAGGTTTTTGCTCATACGCCTATCAGGAAATCAGGGTGATATTAGTGGATGTGGTCAATGACATCGTCAAATATGTAATTTTCTATCAGGCTGTCAGTATTTTCCTGATCCGGGTTTGTATGCAACACTATCATGATAATCCATTTTAGCTGTTCAGCGTCAAGCGGCTGGCCCAGTGCAACAACACTGTCGAGTATCAGTTCACGTGTCACGGGTGTGAGTATATTGTTATGTTCCAGGAAGTTTAAAAAGCCAATACTTTCGTGGTCGAGCAGTTTTTTCTCTTCACTGCTATAGATTCGAGTACTGGTGGATTTAATGTCAATAAACTGCTGGTTGTCGGCCTGTAAATCGGCCAGGTCTTCCAGCCAGTCAAAGGCCTGGTTGATTTCCTGGTTGTGGAAGCCCATTTCTTCCAGACGAATCTGTATGCTGTCACGTTCGTCAGTGACATGGCTGGTCTCGTTTGTTTTGTTGTCATCGAGATAGCTTTCGAATAAAAACATCAGGACATCAACAACGGACTGTTTAATTATCATTCAGGCAAATCCTGTCATTACAGAAATGTTAGAGTCAATATTACGTATAACCTGTACGCCATAAAGTTTATCGTAACAGCGTATCATAGTTATCAAAACTACCTTGAGAGACTAACTGACGCATGTGTAGAGACCATCCTGGCATATTATAATTCCTTCCAGCTCCAGAATTAGTAACATGGAAGCGATTTCTGCAGCGGTAAAATTACTGCTGCGAACCAGTTCGTCAATACTGGCCGGTTCATAAGCGAGGCATTTGAGCAGTTTTTGGTGATCCGGGTCAAGTGTCTGGTGCAAATCTTTGTGGTTATCCCGAGGGTTTTTTGCAGGTTTTTCTGGGTAACTGGCGGTTTGTTTCAGGGAAACACACAATTCTTCGAGTATATCGTCAGCTGTTTCAACCAGTTTTGCCCCCTGGCGAATCAGTTTATGGCAGCCCCTGGCCATTGGGTTGTGAATTGATCCCGGTATAGCAAATACTTCCCTGTTTTGCTCAATCGCGTATTTCGCGGTGATCAGCGAGCCGCTTTTTTGTGCGGCTTCGACCACCAGGGTGCCCAGGGCTAAAGCACTGATTAAACGGTTGCGGCGCGGGAACAGGCCGCGTTGCAGTTGCGTGCCAACCGGCATTTCTGCAATCACAGCACCGTTTTCAGCAATAGCCTGGGCCAGCTGCTGGTGGTGTGCAGGATAAACTATGTCCAGGCCATGCGCGACAACGGCAACCGTGCCCGCCATGCCCTGTAGCGCACCCTCGTGGCTGGCGCCGTCAATACCGCTGGCCAGTCCGCTGATAATGGTAATACCCGCACTGGACAGATAGCTGGCAAATTCTTTTGCGGTGTTACGGCCGGCGGCAGTCGGGTTGCGCGTGCCAACCATGGCCAGCATGGGCTGTTTCAGATAATCAGGGTCGCCTCTGACATACAGCACAGGTGGCGCATCCGGCAGCTCTCTTAGCTGTGCAGGATAAGCCTCATCAAGCAGGGTGATGATATGGTGATTTTCCTGCTGGAGCCATGCCAGATCAGCGCTGATATCCGGTCTGGTTTCACTCTTCAGGGCATCAATTACCCTGGGTGAGATAGCCAGGGTGGCGAGTTGGCCGCGGCTGGCGTCAAAAACAGCTTCTACCGTGCCAAAGGCATCAAGCAGGGTATGAAATGTGAGTTCGCCGACGCCAGGGGTATACCGTAGCAAAAGCCAGTTTTTGAGATTATTTAACTGCTCTGTATTCCCTGCAGGCCTGGTCCCGTGTTTAGTCATCCATGAATATTACTTTATTTTATTGCTGAATTGTCCGGCATGTTTAATAATTTGGCTTGTGCAGGTAATCATTTTTATGAATGACCTGGGTCGATTCCATCGTTAAGGCGTAACTGACGCGGTCAAAGGTTTTGAACACCATCACCAGTCCGCTGCGCTCGTTAGGCAGCTTGACCAGCTCGCCACTATGCTTGTCGAAACGGTCTCGCACCGTGTCACCCTTGGTGTAGGCAGCGAGTAAATGACCAACTTCAACGCCATCGAGTTCGCCTTTGTTAATTACCACAATCTGGTACTGTGCGACGCCAAATATTGCATCATACAGCGAAATGATCTGTGCACTGATATCCATATCCGGCACATGCGGGAAAAACATATTGATCTGCTTGCTTTTATCTTCAGGCAGTAAGCGGTCGCCAATCAGGACTTCACGTTCAGTGAAGGTTAAATCGCCAGAAGCGGGATCGTCATAGTTGACGATGCGCACGTCACCCGTGTATTTGGCTTCATAACCAAGCAGATCGCCGGATTGAGGGTCGCGCAGCTCGTCGCCCGGGCGAAACACTGAGAAACGAACACGTTCTTTATCGAGTTCCCCGCGGATATAGACACGGCTACCCGTGCCCAGGATCAGGTGATTGTTCTGGCTGGCGACAATACGTGGCGCATCTTCCAGCTGTTCTTTGGTAACCACCCTGGGTTTGCTTAAGAACTGCCGAATCGCATCGCCGGGAATACTCGGAATGCTTGCCTGAAGCGGGGTTGTATGTATGCTCGGGCTGAGTTTTTTAACTGGAAGATCTCTGGTACCCTGTTGAACCGCCTTATGCTGTGCATCATTCACCAGGATTTGTGGCTGGCCGTTTACGTAAACAAGCGTTAATACATCCCCCGGAAATATCAGGTGGGGATTCTGCACCTGTGCATTTTGCTGCCAGATTTCAGGCCAGTACCATGGATCCTGTAAATACAGGCTCGCGATGTCCCATAAGGTATCTCCTTTTTTCACTGTGTACTGTACAGGATGTGAGACTTTTACACGTATTTCCTTTTCTACCGGGGGGGCTACTTCTTCAGTAATGGTGATGGTTTCGGGTTCCGTTACCATGACCGCGTCCTCGGTGACAGGGCGAGTTTCGGACGAGCTGCACCCGGTGATACTGCTGGTCAGCAGGGCGAGTAGCCCCAAAAGCAGGAAAAACGGTACAATAATGCTAAATTGCGAAGTATTCGGGTTATTCATTGTTATTTTTAGTTCCTGGGCTTTTTCCCGAGTTATTCTTATGGAATCTCGTGGTTCAGTTTGAGACATTGATTACCTTGGTATTTTTCAAAAGAGTGTAGCAGAAATAACACTATACGCTCTGATTAGCGGGGTTTTCAAGCGATATTATCAACTGATAATATCGCTGGCATTAGATAGAAGACATTTTAGATACGATATGGCGATACTAGAAATATTACATTACCCTGACAAACGCCTGCGGAAAGTGGCAAAGCCAGTAGAAAATGTGGATGCGAGCATTAAGAAGCTGGTAGATGATATGTTCGAAACCATGTACGCCGCACCGGGAATAGGGCTGGCTGCCACCCAGGTTGATGTGCACCAGCGAGTAATTGTGATTGATATTTCAGAGCAGAAGAATCAGCCTTTATGTTTAATCAATCCGGAAATTATTGCCGAAGCAGGCACGGAACGCTGTGATGAAGGCTGCCTGTCTGTGCCGGATATTTATGAAACAGTCGAACGCTCTGAAAGAGTCACCGTTAAAGCCCTTGATCAGCACGGCGATGAATACACCCTTGAAGCTGACGGACTGCTGGCGGTATGCATTCAGCATGAAATTGACCACCTGCAGGGCAAGTTGTTTGTGGATTATTTGTCTCCGCTTAAATTTCAGCGTGTTAAAAAACGCCTGCTTAAAAGCCAGCGTGAAGAAGTTCACCGCGCTACGCTTTAATTCGCAGCAATTACAGCCCAAATAAGCTAATAATACCGTGAGCCAGTCTTTACGTATCATCTATGCCGGCACCCCGGATTTTTCTGTTGCTGGATTGCTGGCATTAATCAATTCTTCCCACCAGGTGGTGGCGGTATATACACAGCCTGACCGTCCTGCCGGCCGTGGACGGGGCCTCAGGGCGTCAGCGGTAAAAGAGAAGGCGCTGGAATATGATATTCCTGTTTACCAGCCGGTTTCATTGAAAGACAGGCAGGTTCAGGAACAGTTAAAAAGTTTAAATGCGGATTTAATGGTGGTAACGGCCTATGGCCTGTTATTGCCTGCCGCGGTTCTCAAAATTCCTCGCCTGGGCTGTATTAATATTCATGCTTCTTTGCTGCCGCGATGGCGCGGTGCGGCGCCGATACAGCGGGCGATTCTGGCGGGTGATGACAAAACCGGAATTACCATTATGCAAATGGATGAAGGTCTTGATACCGGTGACATTCTGGCGCTGGCGGTATGTGAAATTACGGCGGATGATACCGGCGCCAGTTTGCATGATAAATTGATGAATCTCGGTGCCGAAACCCTGATGTCCGTGATGCCCGCGATTGCTGAAGCGGCTGCGAACGGGCACACACTGAATGGCATCAAACAGAATGATGCCGATGCCTGTTATGCAGCCAAGCTGGACAAGGAAGAAGCAAAAATAAACTGGTCGCAATCGGCTGAACAAATTCAGCGTGCCATCAGGGCATATAACTCCTGGCCGGTGGCCTACTGCTACTACCAGAAAAACAGCAAACCATCAATCCTGCGTGTGTGGCAGGCGGAAGTCATTGCGCATACAGCTTCGACCGCTGATTTGCCCGGTAAAGTGCTGGCCGAATCCGCCAACGGCATCGATGTGGCTACCGCTGCAGGTGTGCTGCGCATAACCGAACTGCAGCCAGAGGGCAAACGTAAAATGCCGGCGGCAGATTTTCTCAATGCAAATTCCCTGCTAAACCAGATGCTGAAGTGACGTGTGAAAAAAACCTCGCGACCTGCACAGCCAAATATCACACCAGCCAGTAATGCTGCGGCAGCTGTCAGCGTCGCCCGGCAGGCAGGCTTAAAGACCCTGAAACAGGTATTGGGCGGACTGTCATTATCTGCGGCGCAAACCATGGCAATTGAAAAGCTGGAAGACAGGCGGGACCGTGCTTTAGCCAACGAACTGGTAAACGGTGTATTACGCTGGCGCTGGCAACTGGAATATTTTGTCGCGCAGCTGCTATCAAAACCATTAAAGTCAAAAGACAGTGATGTGCAGCTGGTTTTATTAATGGCGCTGTACGAGCTGGTGGAGTGCCGAACGCCGGATTACGCCATTATCAACGAAGCTGTTGAACTGGTAAGAAAATCGGGCAAAAAATGGGCAGCCTCCCTGGTAAATGCAGTATTGAGGCGCTTTACCCGCGAACAAGACCAGCTGCTCGCATCGATACAGGATGACCAGGCCAGGTACTCACACCCGGACTGGTTGCTAAAAAAAATAAAAACGGACTGGCCCGATTACTGGCAGGTAATTTTGCAGGCAAATAATCAACGGCCAGCATTCTGGTTGCGGGTAAACCTGTCCCAGTGCTCAGTTAAGCATTATCAGCAGCTTTTAAGTGACAGTAACATTGACTCGGTTGCTTCCGCTGTCGCCGGTTGCGCCATCAAGCTGTGCCATGGTATCGATGTGCGCAGGTTGCCGGGTTTTAGCGAGGGCAAGGTCTCGGTACAGGATGTCGGTGCCCAGCTGACTGCGCCATTGCTGAACCTCGGCGCTTTGGATAATTGCCGGGTGCTTGATTTATGTGCCGCACCGGGCGGAAAAACCTGCCATCTTCTTGAGTCTTACCGGAACATCGAGTACCTGCTTGCTGTTGAGCTTGATGAGCAAAGGATGCAGCGCGTCAGTGAAAACCTGCAGCGCCTGAAGTTAAACGCCGAACTGCTGGTGGCGGATGCACGGGATTATGAACAATGGTGGAACGGGAAAACATTTGATCGCATATTGATTGATGCGCCCTGTTCCGGCAGTGGCGTAATACGGCGCCACCCCGATATCAAATCATTACGGCGGGAATCTGATATCAGGCAACTGGTAAAACTGCAGTCAGAAATATTACTGGCTGCCTGGCAGATGCTGGCGGCTGGCGGTGAGCTGCTTTATGTGACCTGTTCGATATTCAGGGATGAAAATCAGCAGCAGGTTAAGCGGTTTATTGCGCGCCGCAATGATGCTGAAGAGATTAAAATAGAGGCTGACTGGGGGCTGCCGTGCGAGTACGGCAGGCAATTATTTCCGGGTGAGCATGATGCCGATGGTTTTTATTTTTGCCGCCTTAAAAAAATACAACGCTAGTGCCTGCGGTTTTGATGAAGCACTTTTATGTGATTTAGCACAGCCTGCCTGCAGCGATATATAATTATGAAAAGTAGTGATTTTGCGCGTAAACTCTCAGCCTATGAAAACTGATGGTCAAATAGTTAACTGCTGTCGCATCGATAGCAGTGAATAATTAGCCGGCACAAAAATGAATATAATTATCCTGGGAGCAGGCCAGGTTGGCTCCAGCGTTGCTGAAAATCTGGCATCGGAAGCAAATGATATTACACTGGTTGATACCAACCCGGTTTTACTGAATGATCTCAGCGACCGGCTGGATATACAGACCATCGTTGGCCACGCTTCACATCCAGATGTATTGAAACAGGCCGGCATCAGCGATGCCGATATGCTGGTTGCGGTGACCAACAGCGACGAGACGAATATCGTTGCCTGCCAGATTGCCTATAGCCTGTTTCATACCCCGACCAAGATAGCGCGGGTCAGGTCGCATGCATATCTTAAGTATAATGAATTGTTTAACAACAACGCATTACCGATTGATGTTTTAATCAGTCCTGAGCATTTGATAGCTGAACATATTCAGCGGCTGATTGAATACCCGGGCGCTTTACAGGTGATGGATTTTGCTGGTGGGCGCGCGCGGCTGGTCGGTGTTAAGGCGTACTATGGCGGGACCCTGGTCGGTCATGAAATTGCTGAACTGAGAAAACATATACCTGCAGTGGATTCGCGCGTGGCGGCCATCTTTCGGCGAGGCAAGGGCATCGTGCCAGACGGCCACCAGGTAATCGAAGCCGATGATGAAGTCTTTTTTATTGCGGCACGTAAAGATATCCGCGTGGTCATGTCTGAATTGCGCAAGCTGGACAAACCCATTAAGAGCATCATGCTGGCAGGTGGCGGGAATATCGGCAAAAGTCTCGCACAATCGCTGGAACACAAGTTCCATGTAAAGCTCATAGACAGAAATACGCAACGCGCCAGACAGCTTTCCTATGATTTAAATAATACCATCGTATTGCTTGGTGATGCAGCAGATGAGAGTTTGCTGCTTGAGGAAAATATTGAACAGATGGATGTGTTCTGTGCTTTGACGAATGATGATGAAGCGAATATTTTATCTTCAATGCTCGCCAAGCGCCTGGGTGCGCGAAAGGTTATGTCATTAATTAATCGCCATGCTTATGTTGATTTAATGGAATCGGAAGGCGCCATTGATGTCGCGATCTCACCACAGCAAATTACGATTAGCGGGCTGCTAGCACATGTGCGTCGCGGTGACGTCGTTGCCGTGCATTCACTGCGGCGCGGCGCTGCCGAAGCCATCGAAGCGATTGCACATGGTGATAGCGGGAATTCAAAAGTAGTTGGTAAATCTGTTGCCGACGTCAGACTTCCGGAAGGGACAACCATAGGCGCCATTATTCGTGGTGAAGAAGTCATCATGGCGCATCATGATGTTGTCATCGAAAATGAAGACCATCTTATTTTATTCCTGCTGGACAAAAAGAAATTCAATGCAGTCGAAAAACTGTTCCAGGTTGGCGTGACGTTTTTTTAGCCCTCGTTTATTACAGCAAAATATAATACCGGTTTTTTATGCACGCAACTATCATTCAGCGAATCATGGGACAGTTTTTGATGCTGTTTAGCATCACCCTGCTGCCTCCCGTACTGATTGATTTGCTGTATCAGGAAGGTGCGGCGCACGCCTTTTTTTACAGTTACCTGATATTGTTAGCTACTGGTATCCTGCTGTTTCTGCCGGTAAGAAAAAAGAAAAATGATTTACGGCTGCGAGACGGCTTTATTGTAGTGTTTTTGTTCTGGCTGGTTTTAGGTGCTGCTGGCGCCATCCCGCTCTATCTTTATGAAAACCTGCACATCGATATCGTCGACGCATTGTTTGAATCCATTTCCGGATTAACAACCACCGGTGCAACCGTACTGGTGGGGCTGGATAGCATGCCGCACAGTATTTTGTTTTATCGGCAGGAATTACAGTGGTTAGGCGGTATGGGCATCATTGTGCTGGCGATTGCCGTGATGCCGATGCTGGGCGTCGGCGGCATGCAGTTATATAAAGCAGAAGCCCCCGGGCCGATAAAAGATAGTAAGCTGACACCGCGCATTGCGGAAACAGCAAAGGCGCTCTGGTATATTTATCTTGGCCTGACGGTGGTCTGTGCGGTGGCTTACTGGCTGGCGGGCATGAATATTTTTGATGCCGTGGCGCATAGTTTTGCGACGGTTGCTATCGGTGGTTTTTCCACGCATGATGCCAGTATCGGTTATTTTGATAGTCCGGCAATAGAAATTGTCGCCATCATTTTTATGTTCCTGGGGGCGATAAATTTTGCACTGCATTTTACGGTTGTACGCTCGAGAAGCATAATGCCCTATTTTAGAGATGCCGAGTTCAGGCTGTATGCGACTATACTTATCATTACCTCGATTCTCAGTGTATACGCACTGTATAGCCAGACGATAGATCACGATATGCCTCATGCCATTCGTGAGGCGATTTTTCAGACCGTCTCCATTGCAACAACTTCCGGTTTCGTGACGACAGATTACGCAAAATGGCCGGTATTTATTCCCGTGCTATTGTTGTTTGCCAGTTTTATCGGCGGCTGCGCCGGTTCAACCGGCGGCGGCATGAAAGTGATCCGTGTATTACTGTTGCTTAAACAGGGGCAGCGGGAAATACTACGGCTGATTCACCCCAGTGCACAGGTGACAGTAAAAGTTGGCAAGCAGCCGGTAAAAAATTCTATTATTGATGCAGTGTGGGGTTTTTTCGCCGCTTACGTGGCGCTGTTTGCAGTGATGATGCTGGTGTTGATGTTTAATGGCCTGGACCAGATAACAGCTTTTTCAGCGATAGCTGCAACCATTAACAACCTGGGGCCGGGGTTGGGCGGGGTCAGCGCGAATTACGCACATCTTTCCGACTTCAATAAATTATTATTGTGTTTTTCCATGTTTCTGGGCCGGCTTGAAATATTTACCTTGCTGGTTTTGCTGATGCCTGCTTTCTGGCGTAAATAACCCTGTTTTTTAAGCGAAGCCTTAATGTGTATTGAAGACAGTAATCATGACAGATACCGCTTCCGCCTGGTGCTTTTAAAGCCGTCTAACTGGTTTACATGGCTTGGCCTTGGTTTATTTTTTATCATTACCTTATTGCCGATAGCTTGCATTGACTGGCTGGGCGGCCGACTGGGTGATATTGCGGCGCACAAAAATAAAAAAAGATTCAATATTGCAAAAAAAAATCTTGCTTTGTGCTTTGCCGATAAAGATGATGCTGAGCTGGAGCAGATGGTAGTCGAACATTTCCGGGCGCAGTTCCGCAGCCTGATGCACTATTTTATGCTGTGGTGGCGTCCCCGCTTTGTAGTGAAAAGCAGGCTGCACACGGAAGGGTTTGAGCAAATTACGCAGTATCAACAGCAGGGAAAACAGGTCATTACCCTGGTGGCGCACAGCGTCGGGCTGGAGTTCGCAGTAGCCGCAATTACCATGGCTTACTCATCTAGCGGACCCTATAAGGCGATGCGGAACCCCGTAATTGACTGGATGGTTGCCGGTGGGCGGATACGCTTTGGAAAGCATTTCGGCGGTAAACTGTTTACTCGTGATGATGGCCTGAAGCCGCTGATTCGTGAAACGCGCGCCGGGAAAGTGATGATCTATCTTGCAGATGAAGACCTGGGAGAAAGGAACTCTATATTTGTGCCTTTTTTTGGCGTGCAGAAAGCCACAATTCCGGTACTCGGCCGGCTGGCAAAAGCATGTAATGCCGTGGTATTGCCCTGTGTTTCCTGCTATGAACCTGCCGGCAGGCGTTATTCAGTCAAAATGCTCCCTGCAATTGAATCTTTCCCCAGTGGCAGTGACGAGCAGGACGCTGCCCGTATGAACAATGCGCTGGAACAGCTAATTGAGCTATGCCCACTGCAGTATTTATGGACATTACGCTACTTTCAGACACGCCCGCCGGGCGAGCCGCCGGTTTATGATTAAACAAAATAGAAGCAATGTGTAATACAATGAACACTTAAAAGCCCTCCCTGTGAGGCGATGCCCGAAAGCCAGACTCAGCGTTATTGATTTTCGCCATACAATAAGTATGCTTTCAACCCAATGCCTTGATTCCGGCTTTAGGGCATCGCCAGAATTTATGGTAATTAAACAGAGTTGCCTTAACTATTAACAGAAGACCGGAAATGTCAGAAATTATCAATTTAGCAGACAACATTATCAGCAAGGAAGATCGTGAGCAATTAGCCAGTTTTGGCGGGCATACTATCGCCCATGGCCGCGCCACACGTTGGCACTGGGATAAAGCAGAAAATGGCGACGATGTCTTTGAAATTTTTCGTGGCGGCGCCGATGAGGAACTTGCTGTACGCGTCAGCCGTAACCGGGAGCTGGACGCATTTTATGCACACGATGCCATGGGCAAGGTGATCTCTGCCGGCGTGCTTGATCATGTCATGGCGGAGCTGGAGCAGTATTTTATCGAACTACACGGTGAGCCGCCTGGCTCAGCTGAGTAACTTTGAAAATAAATGAGTTTGTATATTTGCTGTATTGAGACTCTCGCCAGGGTGCCAAGCATGCAGAGAATAATAGCTATGTCATGCATGGATGGGGATCAACCACATGGTCATTGCCGGATGCCCCCAATTCATGGTTAATTCATAACATAAACATTCAGGTTATTAACCAGGGAAGATTAGATGTTTCTCTGCGTGCTTGGTGCCCTGGCGAGAAAAGAAAACTGTAGCAATGCACTAATCGATAGAAGGTGGCTTCACTTTTCAGCGGTGATAAAACACACCCAGCCCGGGTCAGCATCCCCGTGTGTTGAAGGCGAGTAGATACCATTGCCTTCACCGGTTTCTTCATCGGTGCCTTCCCAGTGAACGGTGATATTTGAGAAACCCGCCTCGTGCAGGATTTCCTGAAGTTCCGGCAGTGTCCACAAGCGCCATTCATAGGTAAATGCCTTGCGCATGCGTGACTTGTCGGGAAAGTGAAAATGTATGTGACAGGTCATCTCGCCGGTGATCGGATTGTAGCTTTCCTGTTCCCAGATATAGGTGAATCCTTTCAGTCTGGTTTTTTCACGTATTTCCCTGTAGGCATCGTAACCGCCGAAAGCATCCATGAAAAATATACCATCACTTGCCAGTGATTTATGGACCTGTTTAAAATAATTCCTCATCAACTCGCGCGTTTTGAACAACTGGTAGCTGAAGTTCATGGCAAGGATAACCTGGACTGGACTGGTTTCTACCAGCAGTACATCGTCCTTCACCAGGGTAATACGTTTGCGTGCATCAGAAGAAAGTTTGCCGAGTTTATACTGTTTTCCCCAGTCCAGTACTTCCGGGTCGATGTCAATACCGACAGCCGTGTTTTTCCTGCGTTTCCTGACCCATTCGCAGCTCATGTTTGCGGTACCGCAAAAATCTTCCCTTAAACTGTGCGCCTTGTAGCCCCTGATTTTGCGGTAGGTGGTGTCGACGAAATCATATTCCTGTTCGACATTCTGGACGGCCTTTTCATAAAGTGCATGCCGGTCCGCCATTGAACTCATGCTGCCTGCTTTTTCATGGCGACTTTTTATATTTTTTTTATTTTTAGCGAATTTCATCCATGCGATTATGACATAGCGATTAATCCTGAGAAACAGCTGTATATTGTTTTTTGCAGTTAATAGTTTTAGTCTTGTTTGAAGTTCATTGTGCTGATTATGGCTGCGACGGCGCTAACAAACTTTAAAAATATGCCATTAAAGAGTAGTATCAGATAAATTTCTTATAGCGAAAATATGATTAATCCATAGTTTTTCATATTTTTTGTAAAATTTAAGGCAAAAAATACATTTTGAAATTGATGTTGAAGAGTTGCTTATGTCGAATGTAATACAGAACAATAATACGGCACCGGATACTGTTGGTATCGCATCAACTGATGTTAACACAGCTGAGGATGCAGCAGATACTGCTGTCGAGGTTGCTAAAACTGAAGAAATAGATTTTGATAATAAGGACCTGTACCTCAACCGTGAGCTGACATGGCTGGAATTTAACAGCCGGGTATTAAGCATGGGTGCCGACCCCAAAACCCCGCTGCTGGAACGTGTCAAGTTCCTGGCGATAACCGCCAATAACCTGGATGAATTCCAGATGAAGCGTATTGGCGGTCTTAAGCAACAGCTGGCTGCAGGCGTGCGTAATACAACCGTCGATGGACTGACGCCGGCGGAGCAGATTGCAGTATGCCAGGAAAAAGTCAGGGAACTGAACCTGGAGCAGAATCGAATTCTGCAGGAGTTGCTGGTTTCGCTGGACGAGCAGAATATCCATCTGGTTAGCTACGATTCCCTGAGCGATGAAGAAAAGGAATCGCAACGCAATAATTTCATCGAGAACATATTCCCGTTATTAACGCCGCTGGCGATGGATCCGGGTCACCCTTTTCCGTTTATCTCCAACCTGGCGCTGAACCTGCTGGTGTCACTGCGCCACAAGGGCGGCAGTATGTCGCATATCGCCCGCATCAAGGTGCCGGTCACCAAGGATATAGCGCCGCGTTTCGTACGAGTGGGCGAGGAATACAAGTATGTCAGGCTCGAAGATATCATTACGCATAACCTCGACACGCTGTTTCCAGGCATGGAAATTAATTCCTGTGAACTGTTCAGGGTAACCCGCAATGCCATCGTTGAAGTTGAAGAAGAAGATGCAGACGACCTGCTGGCAATGATTGAGTCGGAGTTGCGCGACCGGCATTTTGCGCCCATCGTGCGCCTGCAGGTGGAACAGGGTATGAATCCGACACATAGAGGCATGCTGGCTGCCGAGCTTGGGCTGGATGAAGAGAACGATGTGTATGAAGTAGGTAGCATTATGGCGATGCGTGATTTATTCGAAATTGCATCGCTGGATATCCCCGCCTTGCTTGATCCGCCACACCAGCCGATTGATCACACCCGCCTGGCGCATGACTCGCGAAATATTTTTCATATTATACGTGAACGCGGCTCATTATTATTTCAGTATCCGTATGAATCATTCAAGACCAGTGTAGAGCGATTCCTGCGTACCGCAAGCACCGATCCAAAAGTGCTGGCAATCAAGATGACCCTGTATCGCACCTCGGCCGAAGGTGGCATCATCGATTCGCTGATCCAGGCATCCCGTAATGGCAAACAGGTAGCAGTGCTAATTGAGCTGAAAGCGCGTTTTGATGAAGCGGCAAATATCGGCTGGGCGCGCCGGCTTGAACAGGCAGGTATTCACGTGACTTACGGTGTTATTGGCCTGAAAACCCATAGCAAGGTCATTCTGGTCGTGCGCAAGGACTATAACAAGTTACGCCGCTATGCACATATCGGTACAGGTAACTATCATTCAGGTACCGCGCGGTTATACAGTGACCTGGGCATGCTGACCTGTGATGACGCTATTGGACAGGACCTGACCGAGCTGTTTAATTACCTGACCGGTTACTCACCGCCGCCGAAATATCGCAAGATACTGGCCGCGCCTTATACGCTAAAAAGTTCCTTGCTGAAAAAAATCGAGCGTGAAGTGAAACTGCACACGGCAGAATCGCCCGGGCATATCCAGCTAAAAATGAACGCACTGGAAGATGTCGATATAACTCGCGCGCTCTACAAGGCAGCGCAGGCTGGCGTCAAGATCGACCTCATTGTCAGGGACACATGCCGTTTACGTGCGGGCATCCCCGGGCTGACTGAAAATGTCAGGGTCATCAGCGTAGTGGGTCGTTTCCTGGAGCATTCGCGTATCTATTACTTCAAAAATGCTGGCGAAGAGGAGTATTACATCGGTTCCGCTGATCTGATGACACGTAACCTGGAAAGCCGGGTCGAGGTTGTGGCGCCGGTTGAGGATGTCAAGCTGCGTCAGGAGCTGCGCCTGATACTGGATGTGCAGTTGTCCAGTAACAAGCACGTATGGGAAATGCAGTCGGACGGCGTCTACATTGAACGCACGGAGGTGTCTGATAGCACAATGAGTTCGCAGGATACCTTTATTGCACTTGCGAAAAAACGCAAAAATGCAGCGGCAAAACATCGCCAGTCGAGGCTTAGAGAAAAACTGCTTACTTATTTCCGCAAGCGTGTGAGTGAAGAACAATAATGCCGCGTGCCGGCTTATAGATATAAATGATTGACTAATTGCAGGAAACAAAAATGACAAAAAATGCAGTCGAATCAATCCTTGTGCCGATCGACTTCTCGGCATATTCAGAAGCTGCACTTTTGTTTGCGGTCAATTGTGCTGAAAAAATGGGCGCCAGTATCACCGTGCTTCATGTTGTGCACGATCTTGGCGAGTCGCCTGGGTATTATTCTGTAAAAGGCAGAAAAAAACAGCTAAAGAGAATGGAAGATGTTGCCGGTGACATGCTGGAAGACTTTATCAAGAATATTCGAGAAAAAAATCCAGATATGGAGGCGCTTCACAAGCTGAAGACAGTGCTGGTTAAAGGCCTGCCGGTGAGGCGCATTCTCGAGATTGCTGAAAAAACAAAAAGCCAGATGATAATCATGGGCAGCCAGGGTAGAACCGGGCTGTCACATATTATGCTGGGATCAAAAGCAGAGCAGGTTGTGCGCCTGTCACCGATACCGGTCACCATCGTCAAGCAGCCGAAGAAAGCTAAATAACCAGTTCTGAAAATGGAACTGGTTCTGAAATTGGCGCTGAAATTAACATTTTTCCCAGAGGAGTGAGATATGCGGCCACTACTCAAGCTTTGTAATCCACCTGATAATAATAACGATAAGCTATCTTTAATATTCATCGGCGTTTTCTTTGGTGTGGTATTTGCCCCGGCACTGGCATCGGCTGCTTCATCTGCAGCCGATGAGATGCACTGGTGGGATATGGGCATGAAGCTGTGCGGCGGCCTTGCACTTTTTCTGTTTGGTATGGAGCAGATGGCTGATGCGCTGAAAGCGGTAGCCGGTGAGCGGATGAAAACCATTCTTGCCACGCTCACAAAGAACCGTTTCGCGGGCGCCATCACCGGGGCTTTCGTAACCGCTATTATTCAGTCTTCTTCGGTTACAACGGTACTGGTGGTCGGTTTTATTACTGCAGGCCTGATGTCCATGTCTCAGTCTATCGGCGTCATTATGGGCGCCAATATCGGCACCACCATTACCGCGCAGATCGTGGCTTTCAAGGTAACCAAGGCGGCGTTACTCATGGTTGCGGTTGGTTTTGCCATGATGTTCCTGTCAAAAAAGGAAAAGATAAGACAGTATGGCGCCATGCTGATGGGTCTTGGCCTGGTGTTTTTCGGCATGAGCGTGATGAGTGACGCCATGAAACCGCTGCGCAGCTATCAGCCGTTTCTTGACCTGATGCTGCAGATGGAAAGCCCGATAGTAGGCATTTTGATTGCGGCAGGATTTACCGCCCTGGTTCAGTCATCTTCTGCAACTACGGGTATCGTGATTGTCATGGCTTCACAGGGCTTTATCTCGCTGCCAGCAGGCATCGCGCTTGCGTTTGGCGCCAACATCGGCACCTGTGTTACCGCCTTGCTGGCATCAATCGGCAAGCCGCGTGAAGCTCTTCGCGCAGCTACCGTGCATGTGCTCTTCAATGTATTTGGTGTGCTTCTCTGGATGGGGTTGATCGCCCAGCTGGCAGAATTCGTTACCTGGCTTTCGCCCAGCCATCCGGAACTTATGGGAGCTAACCGGCTTGCTGCGGAAACTCCACGGCAAATTGCCAACGCGCATACAGTTTTCAATATTGCCAATACCTTTATCTTCATCGGCTTTGCCGGGCAGTTTGCCCGACTGGTGGAGTGGCTGGTGCCCGATAAACCGATAGAAGAAGCGGTTCTGGCAGAACCCAAATATCTCGATCAAGAGCTGCTGGAAACGCCTTCACTTGCACTTAGCCGGGCGCGGCTGGAAATTGGCCACCTTGGCCAGCGAGTCAACGCTATGCTTGAAGAAATAATGCCGGCTGTACTATCAGGCAACCGGGATGAGCTCAGGCATGTGGCCAGGATTGATGACTATATCGATGCGCTGCATGGGCAAATCGTGACCTATCTCGGAAAAATCAGCCAGAAACCTCTTTCCGAAGGACAGACCCGTGAACTGCTAGGCCTGATGGATGCCGTTAATGACCTGGAAAATATCGGTGATATCATTGAAACCGACCTCGTTTATCTCGGCAATGAGCGTATTGATGCAGGGCTTAGAATCAGTGATGAAACACGCGAGCTGCTGGCAAATTTGCATGAGATTGCAACCAGTTCAACCAAACTCGCAACAGACGCGGTGATGACGGATGATGTGTCGATTGCAATGGATGTTATTAACATGAAGCAGGAACTGCAGCGGCTGACAGACTGGGCCACCATTCACCAGGCCGACCGTCTGGTTGCTGATGAGCCGAACCGTCTGAGCTGCTATACCGTCGAGGTTGATATTATCGAAAAACTCAAACGCATTTATTACTTTGCCAAGCGAATGGCCAAGACCGTGGTTGCCGAGACAGAGGTTGAAGAACAGGAAGAGCTGGCGGCAGAACAATAAGCCGATGCAAATTACTTACAAAACAACTGAGTATTTATTGCGCATGCCCTGCATTGCTAATATCATGTCGGCATATCAAAGACTTAATATTAAATGTAAATGTTACATAATCAGCACAGTTTTGTCATACCTGAGAACCAGGGCGTCATTGAACTGGTATCATCATTACGAAAAAACTTCTCTGTGCGTTTGCTGGCTGAGACAGTTAATAAAAGGGTGTTTTATGATACTTTCGACTGGCGCCTTTATAAGAATGGCTCAGTGCTGGAACAGCATAATGAAGGCAGTTCACGCAAGATATACTGGCGCGAGGGCAGGCAGGGTAAATTAAAAATTCAGCTTGGACTCAGCAAGGTGCCGTATCTGGCAAGCGAATTACCCGCTGGCGAGTTTCGCCAGCAGCTGCATTCCGTTATCTCCGTGCGTGAACTCACGCCCCGTGTCAGGTTAAAGATCAAACGTCAGTCACTTGCCGTGGTGGATAATAACGAAAAAATAGTGGTGCGGTTATACATTGATAAATACCTGTATCAACCTTCAAAAACGCGCGCTGCCAGGGCTCTAGGCAATCGCCTGACGATTGTGCCGGTGAAGGGCTATGCGGATGACTACAGCAGGGTTGAAGCGAGTATCCTGGAAATGAAATTACCTCCCGCCCAGGATAATATGATGAAGCTGGCGCTGGTTGCAAAAGGCGTGAGTGCTGGTGAATATTCTTCGAAGCTCAATATCCTGCTTGATCCTGATATGCCTGCAGAACAGGCATTAAAGAAAATCCTGCTGCGCCTGCTTGAAATCATGAAGCAGAATACTGCCGGCAGCATTACCGGCAGAGACATTGAGTTTATGCATCATTATCGTGTTTCGATACGAAAAACCCGCTCCGCTTTGAAACAGGTCAAAGGCGTCCTTCCTCAGGATATAAGCGAAAAATATAATAATTTTTTTTCGATGCTGGGTAAGTTGACGAACCCGGTGAGGGATCTCGATGTGTTTCTTGTGCAACTGGAGAATTATCAACAAGACCTCGGCAGTGCAGCGCAGCAGGCACTGCAACCCCTGTGTGAACATCTTATGCAATCGAGAGCAGAGGCGCAGAAGAAGTTCGTTGAAGAATTGAAATCTGCCGAGTATCGCGAGAATATCAAGCAGTGGTGTAATTATCTTGGGAGCTCAGAAAAGTCGGATACTCCCGCAGAAAATGCTGACAGGGCTGTATACAAACTCGCCGATGAACTGATCTGGGAAATTTATCAGCAGGCACTGGAGCAGGGTAATGCTATCACTGCTGATAGCAAGGCCAAAGAACTGCACGAACTGCGCAAGACATTCAAAAAGTTGCGTTATTTAATCGAGTTTTTCCGCAGCCTTTATCCGACAACAATGGTGCGTGAATTTACCCAGGCGCTGACGGGACTGCAGGATAATCTCGGGGAGCTCAATGATCTTGATGTACATGCCGCCATAGTCAGGGGATTTATAAAACAGTGCACTGACGAGAAGGCGGTCAAAGCGTGCAAAAAAATAATTAAATCGCTGAAGAATCAGCTGCACAAAACAAGAAGCGAGTTTGCAGCCTGCTATGCGGATTTTGCTTCAGCGGACAATCATAATAGATTCAGGGAGATGTTCATCGACTATCACGCGTCGAGGTGATAAATAAACTGTGAAAATTATTGCCATATACAATATTAAAGGAGGCGTTGGTAAGACGGCAACAGCGGTCAATCTTTCCTATCTGGCTTCTCTGGATGGCGCCAATACGCTTTTATGGGACCTTGATCCGCAGGGTGCAGCCAGCTATTACTGTAGAATAAAACCTAAAATTAAAGGCGGCGGTAAAAAACTGGTCGAAGGTAAAATCGATATTGATGAAGTCGTAAAAGGCACCGATTACGAAAACCTGGATTTACTGCCTGCGGATTTCAGCTATCGCAATATGGACATGTTCCTGCAAAGCACAAAGCAGCCGTTAAATCGTTTAAACAAGTTGCTCGGCCCGCTAGCGGAAGAATACGACTACGTTTTTCTGGATTGTCCGCCAAGTATTTCAGCCGCATCGGAAAGTGTTTTTACAGCAGCGGATATCCTTCTGGTGCCAACGATACCCACCACACTTTCTTTGCGGACCTATAAACAGATTATGCACTTCCTTAAACAGCAGAACACAGGACACGCGAAAGTATTGCCGTTTTTTGTCATGGTTGACGGGCGTAAAAAAATGCACCGTTTAATTGTACAGCACCCACCGTCATTTATGCCGACGCTGCTTAAAAGCTATATTCCGTATGCCAGTGAGGTTGAACGCATGGGGACGCATCGTGCGCCGGTGGCAATATTTGCCCCTGGCAGCAAGGCGGCAGGGCGTTATCAATCATTATGGAATGAGTTGCGTCCACAGTTGTGGTGATTTTGCGGTAGCCAGCCGGTTCACTGTGTATATTTTGCTATCTGTACTATAGTATCGGCATAGTTATAAAGATTAGAGGATATATATGTCAGCAAATATTACGAATATTGCAGGCATCGGCAGCGCAACCGCGTCAGTGCTGGTGCAGCACAAGTTTAAAACCGTAGCTTCCATTGCGCATGCAGAAATCGACGAGTTATCTGCTGTACCCGGCTTCAGTACTTTACGTGCTGAAAAAACCATCAATGCAGCAAAACAGTTACTCGATTCGACAATATCAAACTTACATATAGACACTGGTGCTGCCAATGCCGAATCGATAAACGAAACCACCAGTATAGCCGAAATCGATAAGCCCAAAAAAGAACACAAGGAAAAGAATAAGGACAAGAAATTAAAAGCTAAAAACAAAGATAAGAAAAAGGATAAGAAGAATAAAAAGAACAAGAACAAGAACAAGAAGAAAAATAAAAAAGGCAAGTGACTTACAAGGTATTTAGCTGTCGTCGCTCGAAGCTACATTGTTTATTGCGTCGCAGGCCAGACAAATCAAAAATTCTGTGTCTCCGTGCTAAAAAATTCTGAGCTTATTTTGCGAGGGTGCCGTCACGCTTGCTGATGTTTTAAACGTGCTATCTTTACTGCCCGGATAAATTCGTTGAGCAGTTCTTTGTTCTCCAGCTGTGTGTCTTCAATGACAGCGAGCTGCGGATATACCTCGCATAACTTTTTTGCAAAAACACCGCGGCCGGTTTCTGTAACCATTTCTCCATCAATAAAAACCGGGGTACTGTTTAAACCGCAGCTGGGGGAACGGCTTTTGAAGATAAAGCCATGCAGCAGTTTTAGCTGCGCCGGCTTTGAATGGCAGTATGCTTGCATGATGTCGCTAACATCAAGAGAAGGCTGATCACGACCTGTTACTTTTGGCTTACTTATACTGCCGGTTAACTGTACCGCCGGGCGCGGGACAGAAAGTCCGGCTTCGACTTCCGGACAAACTGGAATGAATTCAAAATACTGGCTGAGTTCTTCAAGCACAACCTGGTTAGCTTTTGAGCCGCCATCGTAACGCACGGCATCGCCCAGCAGGCACCGGCTTATCCCTACCAGTGGTTTATCATTTTTCACTTTTCAATATTCGTTTTTCACTGAAGCGCTT
>JAJDNP010000120.1 GCA_022340645.1 Gammaproteobacteria bacterium
CCAGATGGCGGTTTAGGTACCATGTTTCAAACAGGTTCATTTCTGTCTGCAACAGGCTTTCATCATAAGCGGGTAACAGGCCATCAATGGTTTGCATTTTAACCAGGGCATCAATGGCGTCCGTATATAAGGATTCTGCGGTATCGTCATTTAAATTCTGCAGATATGATTTCGTGCCGAGGTCATCCAGCAATAAAAAACCCTGCGCTAAATCCAGGGCAATAATGTCCGGCGCATTAACGTTAACACCGCGAATCAGGTTGGTAACCAGTACAAAGGAATGACAGTTTTCCTTGTCGGGCGGTGCATCCATGACGATATAGGTTTTATTATCCTGCCTGCTGGTGACACGAAAATATTGTCTGAAACTGGCATCGGAGGAGGCCGGCTGTAGATCGCTAAAGCTATTTTCCGCCAGACTGTCCAGCCATTGTTGAAGTTGTGTGAGACGATCCACCCGTTCTTCCCGTGGTAATTATCTATTGTTATTGTTTTATCAATATGTAATTGTAGCCGAATTCTCAATAAAGAACCCAGTCATACTGTACTAAGGAATTATAGTATGAAGATGACTTTTGTAATAATCAAATCCTGGTTGCCGTGGCTAACACCTTAACGGTGATTCCATTGCAGAGAGATGCCATTTCAGAGAGTTGCAGTTACACTGATATTAAAACGCAGGCATTAAGCGGGATATCGATGCCTGCCTGTATGCTGACAGGCGGTTACGTACTGTAGGTGAAAAAAATGTCGCCGCGCTGGTACTTGTATAGTTTTTGGGATTAACTCCCGGGGCTTGTTCCAGGAATCAGCTATTGCTGATTTTCTCTTCCGGCAGGTCACCACGCCGTTTGTAACGTACGCATAGACCGAAATGTACATTCCCGGGAACGGATTTGGGGAGTGTTGCTTCGCCGATCATTTCGTTACCATCGCGCCTGGCTTTCACGTCGACACGGAGCTTTTCGCTCTTTTGTCCAAACAATGCCCGCCTTTCGCCGAACTGGTTGATTTCGATGTGCAGCACAACAGCTTTTTCCTTCGTCTTGTAAGTGCCTGTGGCAAAATGATTTCTGCCGCCGCCTTTGATATGTCCATCCTTAAAAAACAGGGTGCCTACCGGTTCCCAGCCATAGGCGCCGCCAAGCTCGTAGCTCCATATTCCGTTCAGATTCATTGTTGTTACCTCAACCTGATTCTATCTGGCGATGATACAGGAATTTCCAAGACTTTGTTATTACCAAAATGTTACCAACCCGGATGCCTGTTGACAGTGTGTCCTGGAATCCTGCTTTTTGGATTAAGCGCTGCAGCTTATGGGGCAGGTTAAGGACGAAATCCTGGCAGTTTTAATACTCGCATTGAGCGGGAAACAGTTGCGGCGTTTTTCCAGTTGCATAATAAGCCAGCAGCCCAAGCCACTCGTGTGAAGCCATTACCAGATTATCTGCATGGTCTATCAGGCTATATCCAGTCAGAGAGTATTTTGATGGTGATGTCTGATGGTCGACGGGGTAAGGTATGACCTTCCAGTGTTGCTGGCAAAAGGCACCGATGGCCCTGGGCATGTGAAACGCGCTGGTTACCAGCAGCCAGTTTTCACCGGGAAGCGGATTGACCAGCTGCTTTGTATAACTCGCATTTTCCGCCGTGTTTCTGGATTGATTCTCCATGATTAAACGTTGTGGTGAAATGCCGGCTGTTAAAAAATAAGGTCTGGCAAACTGCGCTTCCGTCGGCGAGCCTGTTTCAGTGCTCCCACTTCCGCCGCTAAATACCAGCCTGGCTTGCGGATATTGCTGCGCCAGTTGTATAAAGCTGCTTAAACGTTCATGGAATTGATTGGTTTCAAGCTGCTGCCAAACGAGACTACGATCAGGAATAATCGACCCGCCTAACACGATAATGCCATCGACATGTTCAGGCAGGTCTGGATTATGCTGGTAACGGCTCTCCAGCGGGTAGAGCATCCAGTCACCGACTGAAAAAAAGCTTAATAGCAGCGTGCAGCATGTAAGCAAGGCTAACAGCACGGTTGCTTTTAACGTCCGGCCGAACAGCAATAACAACAGGCAGAGCGTTAATAAAATAACAAAAATACTGTCTGGCGATATGATTATCCATACGTATTTAGATAAATAAAAAAAGATTTCATTCATTGGTGTTTGCATTTACAGGCAATAGTTAATTGGTTCAGCCTTCACCCTGGCGGCGGGATTGTATTGTAAATTTCTGTGCATTATCCGGGATAAAACAGAAATTTTCCAACTGTAACTAATTGTGACGATTTTGTGACAATCACGCTTAATTATTATTGAAAACTTTACACCTGCCCAATACGGAGACCCTGGAAAATGTTCTATCTATATGAAATCCATGATGCTTTTCTGTGTTTCATGATTTAGGCATAGTAATTGCTTTGTTGAATAATGAGTATAAACAAGACCATCACAATGATGGCTAAATGATAAAACGAAGGGGAAGCATGAGTATTTTGACAACTAACTTGTACGCCATCATTCTGGCAGTTCTATATACATCATCCATATATGCGATGCCCTTCGAAATAGATTTTTCAATACCCTGGAATATTTCTCAATCCTTACCGCAACTCGATTTTAGTGAGACAGCAAGCTTTACAAGACCATCCTCCATAAACAGCGATAATATTAAAGAAACAGCGGCGTCGCAAACATTATCGAGTCATTATGGCACCGGTCTACGTGAGTTATTTTTATTTTCAGCTGGTAATTCTCATATATTAAATACACGTTATGAGAGTAAACACTGGCTGTTTGATGGTATTTCAACAACTGGCTTTAACTCAGCTGACATGTTCACGCCGGTTACATTAAGCATGCGTGATTTTAAACCCGAACTCAGCCGTGATGTTGTACATTTTATAGATGAAAAGGAAAGCCTGTATTTTAATGTTGCCTTATACCCTGCTTATGCTGCGCCTGATATAATGCCGGTCAGTTCCATGGTGCGCGCCAAAAGGACATCTGCTTCCTCCATTTTGTATTCAGCAGGACAGTTGCAGTCGCAGGCTGTGCCCGACCCCTCGCCGCTATGGTTCGTCGGTCTGGTTTTAGGTTTAACCGGATTAGTCTGGCGGCTGTTCAGTATAATCCGCACAGTACAGTGAATATAGCACCAAATTAAGTCGCCCAACTTTGTCCTCCATCGCCAACATCGCAACCGCTACAAATACCTGCCTGCTTCAGTCAAGGTTATACATTGAGTTTTTATGTCCCTGAGTTTATAGGGAATTCTCATTGACTCTGGAAATCTCCGGTATATAATTCTACTAGCTTGAAAGTAAGTTTTTTATTTATGTTCCATTTCGAAGTTCCATTGTAGTACCTCGTCCTGTTTTTCATAAGTAATCGAAACACGTTCCAGCCAACCCGCCTTTAACAAAGGCTTTAATTACACTTGAAATAAATAGGTAACAAATATGTCTACTATAGGAACCGTTAAATGGTTTAACGAATCAAAAGGTTATGGTTTTATCAGTCCAAAAGATGGTGGCGAGGATGTGTTCGTACATTTTCGTGCAATTATCGGTAATGGTTTTAAAACTTTAACTGAAGGTCAAACTGTAAGCTACGAAATTGAAAATGGCCCGAAAGGTCCGCAGGCTTCTCAGGTCCAGCCGCAATAACAACCACTGAACACAAAGCCCTGCCCGTTATAACAACACGGGCAGGGCTTTTTTTCGGGCAGCTTTTTTGTTTAATGGTATTTGCAATATCTGTTTATTAAGCTGGTCATTATGACTAATATAACAAATACAGGTATATTAGACAGCCAGCTGATGATCCGGCACGACAATGCAGGCTTTTTACTGTATTCTGCATTATCATAAATTGCCCGGAGCAGAAATGTGTGTGAACCCGGGAAAGATTCCCGCTCAAAGCAATCAGATGTGAAAATATGTTAGCCGACCTTTTCAAACCCGCCTGGAAAAGCCGCTCAGTAGAAAAACGCCTGGAAGCGATCTCTGCTATGGATAGTTTCAACTCGGAGAAACAGAGCATACTTGCTCAACTGGCTGCCGAGGATGAGGCTGTTTCAATCCGAATTGCAGCGCTTCAGAAACTAACATCTGTCGACAGCCTGGTTGAGATATCAAAACAGGATGCTGATGATTCCGTTCGTTCACAGGCCGAGAAAAGGATTGATGAATTACTGGCTAGCGGGGAATTTCTGGATAAAGCGCAATACCACGATTTACTAATGCGTCACCCGGAATTGACTGCACGCATAGCCGCTTATGCAAATATTGATGCCGTGCGCAATGAAATCATCCCCGGTCTATCACCGAGCCAGCTTGTTGAAGTGCTGACGCTCAGCACATACACCGATTCCCGGCAACTGGCTGCAGAACGGCTGACACAAACCGAAGCAAATGTCGAAACGCTTGAGTCTGCGAGGAAGATGCTGCTCGGAAAAGACAAGAAAGCCGAACGCATTCTTAAAGAAAAAATAGATGAAATTAAAAAACAGCAGCAACAGCATGCCGAGAACCTGGCGACGGTTACAAGGCTGATCGAAGAAGTCGAGTATCTCGTCAACCACGACTGGCGGCCTGAATTTAAAGCCAGACTGCTGGTTCATCGCAGCCAGTGGGATAATCTCGATTTCGAGATCGATCCAGTCTCGATGCAACGCTACCAGGCTGCGCGCCACAGCATTGACTCCAGGTTTGAAGAACAGAACATCATCGAGCAGGCACGCCAGTCTCAGCAGCAGCTGCTCGACGAGATCAGGAATTTCCTGCAGGAGACGACAGCTCGGGAGATCGCAGAATCGATAGCGTCATTATCTGATACGCATTCAAGACTGAAGCAGTACTCTTCGAGCTGGCTACAGCTGGCCGATAAGTCACCGCCGGATGCAGGAGCACAGGATCAATATGACACCATGCTTGGCGCATTAAAGTCAGCCAGCCAGCTGTTGTCGCAGGCCGCTGACATATTGCAGCGTGAGCTTGAGGAAGTAGCCGATGAATCTATTGCTTCACGTTATAACCGGGAAACCGAATACCTGGCAAACAATGTTCAGGAACTTGCCGCGGCGTTAAAAAATTTTCAGTGGCCTGCTGCCTATGATGGCCTGAAAGCGGCGGACGAACTGCAGTTACTGCTGGCGGACTGGCGTAAAACGCTGGAGCGTTCCGTAGCAGAACGTAAACAGCAGCTGGATCGTCTACACAAAAAGATAAGTTCTATTTTTCGTTTTTCCCGAGCCGGAAACCTGGTGGCGGCGAAGCAGTTCTGCGAGAGAGTTGAAAGGGGACTGGAGGAGTTTGATGGTACCGACCGCGCGTCGCTCGAAGAACGCTTCCAGGAAGCCAGGAAAACATTGGGTGATATGTGTGACTGGAAGAATTTCGCAGCCGAACCCAAGTACATTGAGCTTTGTGAAGCAATGGAAGCCCTGAGCGAGTCCGCACAGCACCCCGAGAAGCGTTCGAGCGAGATGAAAACTCTCCAGCATAAATGGAAAGCGCTCGGCTACTCGGATATATCGGAGCAGTATTGGCCGCGTTTTAAACTGGCAGCCGATAAAGTGTACCAGCCATGTGTAGAATTTTTTGAAAAGCGGCACAAAATTCGTAAAGCCAACCTGGAACGCCGGCAGCATTATGTTGAGCAGATGCGTAAACTGCTTGAAGAAACCGACTGGGATGAGACTCCTGACTACAAGGTTGTACAGTCTTCCGTGCGTGACATTAGTAACGGTTTCACCAGTATAAAAGAAGTTGAATATAAAGACGGCCAGAAACAGTGGAAGCAGTTTTCAAATCTTAAAAACCAGGTAAACGCCAAACTGGATACCGTTTATGACGCAAATATCAGCCTGAAACGTGATCTTATCGGGCTGGCTGAAGCGCTTGCCGAGGCTCCTGCCAGGGAAGAGAATCTGGCGCGCCTGAAATCATTGCAGACAAGATGGAAGCAGGTTGGCATTACCAGGCGCAAACAGGACCAGAAAGCATGGCTTGAATTCAAAAAGCACGGTGACGCCGTCTACAACAAGGTGCGGCAGCTCCGCGATGGACATAGAGCCGAAGTAGAAGAGCAGCTCGACGCCTACCGGGAAGTTATCAAGCAGATTCGAAAACTGGCCGCCACGGCTGAGGACCTTGCTGCAGCTGATCATCGATTCAGCGAGTTGCAGGCCAGCTATGAAGAACTTCCCGAATTGCCCGAGGATCTCCCCGAAAAACTGCTTGCCGCTATTCAGCGGGATTATCGCGACGCCTGTGACCAGTTCGACCGCTGCCATATTCGCATTGCCAACAACAAACATTTACAGCAGGTTGTTGCACTGCGGCAGAGAGCGAATCTTTGCGCACAGCTGGAGGCTCTTGGAACATCGCCCGCAGAACAGCAGCTTCAGGAAATTTCGCAACAATGGGATGCGATTGAGCTGCATGACCCGGCTTTGTCGCGCCGAATAGAACAGCGCCGAAAATCTGCCCGCGAGGCCATCGACCGCGCGGCAATTGCAGAAAAGCGCAGAATGCTTTGTATCCAGCTGGAAATTGCGCTTGATATCGAAAGTCCAGCCGAAGACAGGCAACGGCGTATGCAATATCAGCTCGCGCAGATGAATAAGACGGGCCTGGGCCAGCAAATAGATAATCTTGCCGAACTGGTCGAGAATCTTGAACTAGACTGGCTATGCATGCCGGGTGCTGAACCGGATCAGCAGAAAGCACTGGATGAACGTTTCCAGCGGGCACTGCGTGCAAAATAGACTGATAAACTTTCATACGCTTTATCATCGATCAAAAAAGACTCACCGGCAGCTGTCTGTGTGGCGAAGTCAGGTATGAAATTATTGAAGACATTAAAGTCTTTCAGTATTGCCATTGCTCCCGCTGCCGGAAATTCACCGGGTCCGCGCATGCCGCTAACATCATTATCGACCCGGAAAATTTCCGCTGGCTGGGCGGCGAAACATCCGCTGGCCGATTTTACTGGCAGAAGCCTGATATTTTGCCACTTCATTATGCAACAGGTGCGTTTCATCTTTGCCCTGGCTGACAAAGAGTGGCATGGCATATGTTATCCCGGCGTGAACACTGGATCAGGCGCCATCAATAAAACCGATGCATAATAGATATTGCTAATTCGTAGTAGGGGTATTGGTTTTTTTGACATGTTCTCGTTATTGTGTTTGTTGCTAAATGAGAGATAAACAGGAAGGATTAAATGGCATTAACGACATCTACTGGTAACACGACTCTCGGTTGCTGCTGTTAGTTAGATCAGGCTAACATCTGCTATCGAGCTTAGAGCTGATTATTATAAAACCCTGGATACTTTTCACTAATACTCTGACAACAATAGACTGATTTTTTCTATAGTATGCTTTATGTGCGGACTCCTCCTTGCACAAGCAGTTATAATGCTACTGCTTGCACCTGGACACTGATGTTCCGGATGCTCTAATCCTTTTATCAAGTCAAAATCATATGCGATATTACGTAGGGTTGTTCATGCGGCGGTATGACTATTGTTATTCACAGGCTATAAAAAAATGCGCTTTAATTGTCCTTCTATGCGTATCCCAGGTAGCCGTATCAGCACAAAACACTGAGCAGAGCCTGCCAAAATATTGCGCTACCAGCTGTGTCTCTACGTATGGGGCGATACTAGGTATATCGCTACCTGACACGAAAGCGTATTCAAATTGTCGACCCGAATGCGTCGTCTATGACCCAAATATACATGAAGGCACATATACAGGGATTAAATGGCAATGCGTGGAATTTGCTCGTCGATGGTTATTACAGCATAAGGGTGCAGTGTATGGTGATGTAGATATTGCCGCAGACATATGGACGAAGATAGACCAACTGACTGATGTCGCGACTAACGAAAAAATACCTCTTAACTCGTATGTGAATGGATCGACTCAACCCCCTAAAATTGGTGATCTGCTAATTTATGCCAAAGCTTTTTACGGTACTGGCCACGTGGCAGTAATAACAGGAATGGATCATGAAAATGGATTAATAAAGGTGGGTGAGCAAAACTATTCCAACACGCCTTGGTTAAATGATTATGCAAGGACGATTAAATACATAAAAAGCGATGGGCGATATTGGGTACTGGATGGCTATATATTGGGGTGGAAGCAAATTCAATCAATGTAGTTGCTGATCAGAATTTGTCCAGTCATGCTAATTTTAAATATCGTTTATGTCAACTTTAACCGTCTGCTCTTGGCCGTATCCCTGCGCTCAAAAAAATATGTCGACAGGCTAATCGCGACCCTGAATGGCCTGTTAACGATTTCTAATATTAGCTGTGGCTAACATAGCGCTATCGAGCCATACCGGGCATTCGACCTTTGTCGAGATAACTTACACAAATAAAAAATCAGTCAATTTCAGACGTAAGTCATTGAATGTCTGTTCCTGAAAAAGCGGACTTTGGGGAAAAGCAGGCGAATATCCATAGTCGAGCCTATGCACTCTGTCGTGTATTTGGAGCGAAAGGGAATAATTTTTCTGTTAACGGAACCACGAGACTTCCCACAAGATCTAGCAAATAATGCCAGTTAGACCATCAGACTATATAAAACGGCAGCCAAAAACTGCTATTCCTTTTATTATGATACTAAGCTTATACAGAAACTACTCACTTAAGAGATCAATTATTTCCTGTGCTGCAGCAATCAATGTATCAGCATCAGCATCTGTGATCGCTTTGCCACGTTGTGCTTCCACATTATAGATAAATGCATAGAGCATATTTATTGCCGAGTCATCATTATTTTGGTTTGTATCTTCAAGTGTTCTGAGTATGTTTGTTAATTTACTATACAGCGCGTTGAATATGCCATTCTTCAGGTCCAGTGATACAACCGTATCGATAAGTGAATTTATTAGATCCTCAGGAGTTTCGGCGACATCAAGTTCAGCCTGGGTAACGTGTGCGCGAATAAAAAACGTGTCACTGATAACATCACACTGACCGGGATAAATAAATACTGAACAACCGGTGATTGTCAGGCCAATAATTGACTGCCAGTCGGACAGTGTTGGTGGCACGAGCGGCAGTTCGATACTCGACAAGGCCGTATGTGTTGGATCATCCAGTTGCCATGATATACGCTCAACATAAACATCATCTGAAAGAGGGAGGTTATAGTAACTGTGCAACAAATAATTATCTTTATTTGTTGAGCCATGGTCATTTACAATTTCGACCAGGAAATAAACGTTTGCCGGATCGGTCTGGAAAACAAGCTCACCACCATGAATCGTTATTCCAAAGGGTGGACTGGTGTGCCAATAGTCCCCAACCGTAGGTAAAGGGTTATTATCTTGAGTTGTTGAATCGTATGTATAACTACCAGTGAGAGTATCGCCTATGTTAATCATGCCATCAAGAAGGCCTTCGCTGTCGCGAATTTGAGCGACTTCTGCTGTTATGTTGATTGTGATGTTTTCAGCAATAGCTATGGCTGAATAGATACCGAACAGACAGGCGCATACTGTTGTTCTCAATATTAGTGAGTTTTTCATGACGTTCTCCTCATATTTGATTTTTCTCTGTATATATTTCTTTATTCGTTATTACCGAATAGGTCGTCACATCTAAAATCATTAAATTACCTCCTAAAATTTTTGTACCTGTAAAACAACTACATTTGTATTCAATAATCAGAGATACTAATTAAATTAGAAAATATTAATATAGGGTAAAACCTTAAAATAGTGGAATGTATCTTTTGAGAAAAAAGGAAGCTTCGAGAGTCTGTTAATGCTTGCACTTGAGACCTTCGCAGAAAGGTGGCGAGTGTCTAATTTTGGCCGTTATCAGAAGGTCGAAGACCTGTATCAGTGGAGTTTTCTGCTTCTGCTCGACAGTCCGGTATGTGCCGCATTTGCTCGGTCGTGAAAATACGCTGACAGGGTGTTCGCGACCCGTTTGAGAACTTCGCAAAGTGTAAAGAATCTCGATGCTAAGCACCTTAAAACCCGATTTTTGTCAGGCATTTTTTACACGTTAATAATTAATGAAATACTAATGTTTTTCTAGATTATTGATAATTGTCTAATTTATTATTTTGGCATATTTGTTGCTGTATTTTTTTGTTGAGTAACATTCTTTCGTCGCAATGACGAGTAAATAATAAAAATATAGGAAGGGGAATATGGTAGTTAACTCAACACTATTGCTACATGCAGTCGTCTCACAACATTTTTCAGACCTTGTTTTTATACATTTCCTTGATATCGCGTATCGAAAGTGCGTACTTACATAGTATAAATAAAATCAATTAGTTGTCATTTATATGACTAACTTAAAAGGGGAAACTTACATGAAAACAAAAATTCGTTACATCCTGCTTTCGGCAATAATTTCACAGGCAGTGCCTGCCAATGCGATAACGATCGATGTCGGACCGGTATGGTCGGCACCCGGTTCGGGTACCGAGGCCACCATAGGTTCACCGGATGTCAACACAGGCATCGATATCACTTATACTGGTGTTGACACTGGCCAGA
>JAJDNP010000122.1 GCA_022340645.1 Gammaproteobacteria bacterium
ATGTGTTATTGAAGGGAAAACATCGATAAACGAAGTATCACGTGTTATCGATTTAACGCAGCGCATAACTTAAGGTGTGATAGGTAAGAACCGTGCCTGATTATAAGTTTAGAACAATCGATGCCAGAGGGAAAATTCGCAGCGACAGCATGGTGGCAAGTAACCCTATGGAACTGGAAAAGCGTCTGGGCAGCATGGGGTTCGACCTGTTAAGTTACAAGGAGCATAACAAAGCCGCAAAAAGCGCGTTTCGCAGTAAAACGATTAGCCGTCGAGAGTTAATTAATTTTACATTTCATATAGAGCAGTTAATAAAATCAGGTGTGCCGCTGATCGACAGTTTGAAAGATATTCGAAACAGCATTGAATACAGTCATTTTACTGATGTTCTGCAAACGGTTATTGATGATATAGAAGGCGGTAAAACCTTATCACTTGCTTTGGCAGAGCACCCTTCAATATTTGATAAAGTCTATGTCACATTGGTCCGTATCGGTGAAGAAACTGGGCAGTTAGCGGAAGTTTTAAAGGATCTGGCTGATACCATACGCTGGCAGGATGAACTGGTATCACAAACAAAAAAAATAATGATATATCCAGCAATTGTGTCTTTCGTGGTGCTGCTGGTCATTGCATTTTTAATGATGTATTTAATGCCGCAGCTGCTGCCGTTTATTAAAAATATCGGCACTGAAATACCATTATATACAAGGATACTGATAAATATATCAAATATATTTGTTGCTTACTGGTATTTAATATTCAGCTTGCCGGTTGTTTTAATCTTTGGCCTGATGGCAATTGCAAAAAATAATGAGCGGGTTAAATATTTTATTGATGGCCTGAAATTGAAAGTATGGATTATTGGTTCGTTACTAACAAAAATTAAATTAGCAAGGTTCGCTAATTATTTTGCAATGATGTATAGCTCAGGTATTACTGTGCTTGATGCCTTAAAGATCTCAGAAAGTATGGTTGATAACCTTGTACTTGAAGAATCAATTCATCAGGCGCGAAAAAGTATTTCCGACGGCGTTATTATTAGTAAAAGTTTTGAATCAGTTGGCGTGTTTCCATCAATGATCGTACGCATGCTAAAAGTCGGTGAAGACACTGGCGCGATGGATGATGCGCTATTAAATGTTAGTTATTTTTATAATCGGGAAGTTAAGGAATCTATCGATAAAATAGAACCAGCGCTATTGCCCATACTTACCGTGATACTAGGCGGTATCATGATGTGGATAATGATGGCGGTACTCGGTCCTGTATATGATGCCGTTGCAGGAGTGAAGTTATAGCCATGAAGCGTTTATTTTATTTCACTGGCTACCGTCTGATTGTTTCACATTGGAAGGGTAAAAAACTGATCGGTAGCAACTCATTTGAACCGACGGAGACAGGGCTGAGTCAGTTTCGCGGTTATTTATTACAGACTGAAAATATTATCAGCCAGTTTCTTGTTGATGTTATCGAAGAAGATTTCAGAAATGAGAAAATACCGCACGTAAGCAGCAAAGATCGCAGTTCTGTGGTTGCCCGGTTAGTTGACCGCTATTATCGTTCAAGTCAGGATTATTGTTATAGTGAAATTATCGGCAGAGAAAAAAGCGGCAGAAAAGATGATGTGGTGCTGCTAGGGGCAATGACGAACCCGCAGTTAATTCAGCCCTGGCTCACAATACTTGATGAATGCGGGACAGCATTATCAGGTATATGGACGTTGCCAATAATCAGCAAGAAACTGCTTAAAACAATAAAATCATCCAGCGGTGTTGTTCTGCTCGTTAGTCAACAGGTTAGCAGTAATATCAGGCAAACATTGTTTAGAGATGGAAAATTAATATCCAGCAGACAATCAATTATTAATCAGGAAATTACTGACATCTCTGGCATTGGGAAACGCGCAGCACCTGAAGTAGATCGCACGATAGATTTTTTACGTGCCCAAAACCTGATTGACGCAAATGAAGTAATACATTTGCATATATTAGGAAGTGATGAGCAGATATTATCGTTACAGAATTCATTTAAATCCAATGACCATCAGATAGTAAACATCCATTCTATAGCCGAATTGCATAGCAAGTTAGGTTTGATCGACGCTGGTGAAAAATTTTCTGACGGAATATTTTCCTGGTTGTGCCTGAATCAGAGTGTTGCATCCACTCATTATGGGCCTCGCCAGTCATTCAGGCGTTACCATAATAAGCTGGCAGCAATGGCATTGTATGCCGCCAGTCTGCTCGTTGTGATTTTCGGAGTGCTGGTAATCGAATCAAATATTTCAAGTGCTATGGAATATGAGAAATCTATCACTTTATTAAAGCAGCAGGAGAAAAACTATAAAGAGCTGTATCAAAAAAAATTCAAGGAATTTGAAGAGGTTTTTCAAAATGCGAGTTTGATGAACTCTGCAGTATCGCTCGCTGAACGTATCAAACGAAATGGCATGACATCGCCACTGGATTTCTTAATCACCCTAAGCAATATCCTGAGTCAGCCAGGGGTAGGCAAGGTATATATCGATAAAATTGAATGGCAGGCAATCAATATTAATGAAAGAAATAATAAAGAAGATCAAGCAAACTTCACGGCAAAACTACCGGTAAAACATGGTGCGCTTATTACCGGCAGGATTGTCGAATCTGAAAATAATTATCGTGAATCCGGTGATCGTATACAGGCGATTAGTAATTATTTAAAAACCAATCCACGTATAGAAAGTGTAGAAACATTGAAACTGCCGGTTGATATGCGATCGGACAGCAGGTTTTCAACGGAGGCGGGTGTGGATACATTACAACGTCGCAACAGAGAATTATCCGGTATTTTTACACTAAAAGTTATAATGAAGGCACATGATCATGCTTAATAAACTTTCACCAGTACTAGTGCGAGCCGCAGGTGTATTTATTTTCACGCTGGTCACAATCAGTTTCGTAACGTCTATTTCTTATATGTATATGGATAACATGCACATGGATCATCAATCGGCTCAACGCGGGGTGCGTCAATGGCAAGCTAAGATAAATAATTCAGTCGAAAACAATCATATTATCGCTGAGTATGAAACTAATTTTTTAAAACTTGTCAACCAGGGAGTGGTTGGCGAAGAAAATAGATTAAGCTGGTTTGAAACAATTCAGAACACAGCAAAAAAACGTGGTATGCCTCTGGTTAAATACGGTATATCTACCCAGCAGGCATTGAAGGAAGATAACCTGAAATATGAATATGGCGGCATTAATGTTTTCAAAAGCAGTATGACGCTTGATGTGAAAATGGCGCATGAAGGTGATCTGTTTGCCCTGCTAAATGACCTTGCAAAAGCCGATGGTTTATATACAGTTGATAAATGCCGAATTGAAAAGGTTAGCAAAAAGGCGATGGATATAGATAATAATATGAAGGCATTTTGCGAATTAGGCTGGTATACATTCAAGCGTACACAGGTGAATAAGGGAGGCAACAATGCAGGTTAAGCCAGTTATTTTAGGCCTGGTACTCTTCTTTGGTTGCAATATCATATATGCTGATTATGATGTTGCAAAGCTGCAAAATCTGTTTACCGATAAAAAACAGCGTGCAGAAATCGATGCCGCACGATCAGGCCTGCAGACACCGCAGGAATTAAAAAAAACTAAAAACGTTAGTGTATTAGGCTATGTCACACGGACTGACGGCAAAAGTGTTGCCTGGGTAAATAACAAAAACACATTGGATAAAACAAGAGTTGATAATATCAAGATACACCAGGCAAGTATAGGTATAAACAAAAAAGTGGGATTAACTGTTGATGGCAAGAATGTCAATCTAAAACCTGGCGAAACCTGGTCACTAAGTACAGGCAAGCTAAAAGATAATTTTTAACCATGGCATGAAATTTTCTAGTACTACAGGTAAGCCGTTCCATCAGAAAGGTCTTACCATGCTGATAGTTGTCTTAATACTCGTACTTGGTTCATTAGCGTATTACTTAACAAACTTGTCGGTAGAAGGTATCCAGTTACATCGGGCTAAAACGGCAGCGCAGTCATTAAAGCAGGCGAAGGAGGCCTTACTGGCTTATGCTGTGGCTTATAGTGATCTTGGTTTCCCTGGTGAGTTCGGTTTTCTGCCTTGTCCTGATTACAATAATGGACTGTCTGAAGGACTGGAGGATAATGGAAATTGCGGCGCAACTGGAATTTCTAAACTGGGTTTTATACCATGGAGAACGCTGGGCATAGCACCATTAAAAGACAGCAGCGGTGTCTGTTTATTATACGCGGTTTCAGGCGAATACAAAAACGATGAATTTGCACCTTCTCATAAAGCTTTAATGCTAAATGAAGATACTAACGGGATGTTTCAAGTTGTAGATAGTACCAATAACCCGGTTATCGGTATAAATCCGGATGAAAGACTGGTAGCGATTATTTTTGCTGCCGGAGAGGCGTTGCCAGGTCAGACCAGAAATGTTGTAGCGGGCACATTATGTAATAGTGAATATCTTAATATATCTGCTTATCTTGATAACATCGGTCTGATTGATAACAGCAGTCTGCAGGGAGTAGCAGATACACTGGACACCTTCCTGCATGCAAGAGATGGATCTGATCAACTGGCGAATCCTTTCAACGACAGGTTTGTAACCATATCCCGAAGAGAATTATGGGACGCCGTGATTTCAAGACCCGATTTTAGTGCAAATGCTGATAGTGTAATGCGCCGAGAGGCACAGGCACTGGCCATGTGCCTGGCAGCATACGGCAATAATAGTGGCAATCGGAAATTGCCCAGGCCAGCTGCCATAGATTTTGCAGGCGGTGATTACCGAGTTGATGGTAATTACAATGACAGCGCAGCGACCAGGTATCTCGGTCGTTTTCCGCATACAATAGATGATTCTGATATTGCATTGGGTATAAATGCACCTGGCAGTGCTCAATCAATTCTATTTGATAAAGGTTTCTGCAATTCCCTTATGGTAGCAGGTGGTCCTGACATAAATTTTGATACAGGTGCAAAAGCTGAAGGATATATGCTGTGGAAAAACTGGAAGGATCATTTTTTCTATGCAGTTTCTGATTATTATGCTCCATCTGCAGCAGCAGATACAGGGGCACCAGGTTGTAATGGTGATGGCACTAACTGTATTCGTGTTAATGCTACTGAATATGCCGCTGTCGTGATATATGCAGGCAGTCGTGTCGGTGTGACAACTCGTAATGAGCCGCTTCCATTAGCTGGTGATGCTGATACAAAAAATAACCTGGCTAATTATATTGAAGTAACAAACGCCACTGGGGATGGTAAAGGTGATTACACACCAACAGCGAGTAGCAACGATAGTCTCTTTTGTATTACTGATACTGATCCTCTGCAAGTAGTGTCATGCCCTTAACCATAGAAAAAAATATAAAACTGTACCAGTCGGGTTTTTCATTAATTGAATTAGCTGTTGTGCTGGTTATTATCGGTGTACTGGTCGGTAGTTTTATCGGTACATTAGGCTCCAGAATTGACACCGCCAGGCAGATCGAAACAAAAGAGAAACTGGAGCAAATCAAGCTCTCGTTATATGGCTATGCCATGTCCAGATTAAATCCCCCGGGCGTGACTCGGCTGCCTTGTCCGGATGTCGACAATGACGGCATAGAAGATTTGGTCGCACCCGGTTTGACTCAATGTGTGGCGCTGACAACATATGGAAATCTGCCCTGGGCAACGCTTGGTATCGAGCGAGGAGATGCATGGTCATCGACCTTCAGCTACTGGGTGGCTGATGAGTACTCGAATACAGCAGGCTTTACCCTTGCAACTGACGCCAGTGGTACAGGCCAGATAAGAAACTCTGCGCCAGCTGGAAATGTGATTTCAAGTAATGTTGCTGCTGTTATCTTTTCACATGGCAAAAATCAGTTAGGAAGTATTGGATTTGATAATGTTGCGCGGTCAACTGTTCCGGCAGTCGGTGCTCAATATGCAGATGAAAGAGAAAACACGGATATTGATGCGGTTGCCCCGGTTTTATTTGTGGATCGTCCGATAACAAGTGATGATGCACCAATTATTTATGATGACATCTTGACCTGGATATCA
>JAJDNP010000124.1 GCA_022340645.1 Gammaproteobacteria bacterium
GGTATATGCAGCAGCGCATTGCACTTTTCCATCTCCTCATTTGTCAGCCCGCTGTTCTCGCGTCCGAAAACGATGGCAATTTCACCCTGTTCAAGATGCGACAAGCCACGCCGTATGCATTCCTCAGGTTCATAAATCGGCCATTCGATAGTCCTTAAGCGCGCACTGGTGCCCGCTACCCAGACACAGCCGGCCAGCGCCTGGGTTAAGTCCATGGTCACAACGGCATTGTCAAGCACCTCAAGCGCGCCCGCTGAACGCCGAATCGCTTCAAGCGATGGATATTCCTTTGGCTCTACCAGGTACAAACGTGATAATCCCATATTATTCATCGCCCTCGCCGTGGCGCCGATATTACCCGGATGCGATGTATTAACCAGAACGATACGAATATTTTTCAGTCGGGAGGGATTTGTTTGCTGTGTCATGGTGCGTATTCTGCTATGCTATGCACGAATTTTAAAGCCCAGGGCCTGTTAACAGGCCCGTATAATCAATCAACATCGTTCTTTAATAATATGCATGCAATGGTAAATATAGCGGTACGCGCTGCACGTGCTGCCGGGGACATTATTGTCCGCAACATGGATCGGCTGGATCGACTCAAAATCATCACCAAGCGTAATCATGATTTTGTCAGTAACGTGGATAATATGGCAGAACAGGCCATCATTAACATTATCAGGGAGGCTTACCCTGACCATGGCATTCTTGCAGAAGAAAGCGGCAAATTGAGCAAAGACTCTGAATTTCAGTGGATTATCGATCCGCTCGATGGCACCACCAATTATTTGCATGGCTTCCCGCAGTTTGCCGTATCCATTGCCCTAAAACACAAAAACCGCCTTGAAATCGGTGTTATCTACGACCCGGTTTCACAGGAGCTGTTCACTGCTTCTCGCGGTAACGGCGCCACACTAAACGATAAAAAAATTCGGGTTAGCAGCCAGAAAGGACTGAATAACGCCCTGCTTGGTACCGGTTTTCCCTACTATGACCAGAGTTACGTTGACGTCTACCTGGCAACCATGAAAGCCCTCATGCAGAACACTGCTGGCATCAGACGGCCCGGTTCGGCCGCACTGGACCTGGCCTGGCTGGCCGCTGGCCGTATTGACGGTTTCTGGGAGTTCAACCTGAATGCCTGGGATGTTGCCGCAGGTGCCATCATCATTCGAGAAGCTGGTGGCATCGTCAGTGATTTTGAGAATAAAGACGGTTACCTTGAAAACGGTGATATTGTTGCGGCGGCGCCCAAGGTGTTCCCCGAGATGATCAGGATCATACAGGAAAAAGTGAAAAACAGTGATTACTTAAAGAAATAAGATCTAGCGGAGCCGATGTCTCGTGATACGGTTCGTATCTCACCATATCCTGCAGTACCGTTCACTGTTAACTATTCTCTGTTCACTGCTTCTCAGCCCATTCCGCTTTCGTGTAAGCTTTAATTGTCAGGGCGTGGATGGCGCCGCTTTGAATATAGTCATTCATTAAGGCATAAACCATTTTCTGTTCAGCCAGCATGGATTTGCCTTCAAACTCATCCGCTACCACTATTGCAGTATATTTGTTGCCATCTGCGGTTACGATAGCCTCGCTATCGTTAATACCCGCTTCTATGATTTGTTTTACCTCTGAAGTATCCATTATTACCTCTAAAATACCAATGCTGATATAAAAGGCGTTATGGTACAACGCCCGTCTTTTATTAATACCCTACTTTTTATATTAATAACCACATTATCTATGCATAAAACATGAAGGCACGGGGTTTTATAACAAATCATCGCTTGCATAATAAGCAGGCAGATTTCTTAGGTCGACAAGTACTGTTACATTTGATCAAATAGTCTTTCAACCGTTACCTGATAACCAGCAAAAACTATGCAAAGCAAATCATTTAAACCAGAAGAATATTATATCGAGGATGAACCGTACTATCAGCCAATCGGTGATGAAATTGCCATTTTCGAAGCTGCCTACAATCAGAAACTCCCCGTTTTGCTGAAAGGTCCAACCGGCTGCGGCAAAACCCGGTTTATGGAACATATGGCGTGGCGACTGCAAAGACCGCTGATCACGGTATCCTGCCACGACGATTTAACCGCATCGGACCTGGTAGGACGGTTTTTAATTTCAGGCGGCGAAACCGTCTGGGTCGATGGCCCGCTGGCCCGCTCGGTTCGACATGGCGCAATCTGTTACCTGGACGAGGTAGTCGAAGCTCGCAAGGACACCACGGTAGTTATCCACCCGCTGGCTGACGACAGGCGCGTGCTGCCGATGGAAAAAATCGGTGAACTCATCGAGGCAACACCTGAATTCTGCCTGGCGATATCCTATAACCCGGGCTATCAGAGCGTGATGAAAGATTTGAAGCAAAGTACCCGTCAGCGGTTTGTCGCGCTTGAATTCGATTATCCCGATGCCGCACTGGAAACTGAAATTATTATGACGGAAACAGGTATCGATATCGCTACAGCCAATCAGCTGGTCAAGTTCGCGCATATGACGCGTGACCTGAAAGGCAGCGGACTGGATGAAGGCGCCTCTACCCGCCTGCTGGTGCATGCCGCAAAACTCATCCACGAAAATATTCCACCTGTTACTGCCTGCACCACGGCCATCTCCCAGGCCCTGACTGACGATGCCGATATGCTGGTGGCAATGAACGAACTGTCCTCCTCTTTATTTTAGGCCGTGCTACTGGATGAAAAGCAAGCCGCTTACTCTGCAGGAAATTGTTGATTTTCTCGATATATGTTTCGAGGTAGAGTTCACCTTTATCAAAAGTGAACTAGCCGCCGAACTGATCGTTCAGCAAACTCGCAGCGACCAGGATTTCATTCTTAATTTAACCCGGCGTGTTGCAGCCACCAACAAGGAACTGGCCTTTCAGTTCGCCATGAACGCCATTCGCGCACTGGATCATATGGACCAGCACATGGTTGAAGCCTGGGCAATGAGCGCAACCGACAATTATGACAGCAAGGGACTAAACCCGGCGATGTCAGTCATACGTGACCTGGATAATTATGTTGACACTGCACACATCAGGACCTGTGGCGCCGTGCTGGCAGAAGAAATTCCGGTGCTGCTGCCTTTTGCCCACGGCCTGTCAGGCAGAAAACTAAAAATTGCCGAAACCGAAGGCAAGCATTCTTACACCGATACCGAGACCATTTTCCTGCCGGCCTTCACATCTTTGTTCGAAGAATCGAAAGATAACTTTTTAATCTATAAAGCCAGCATTGCCTTTCTCTGGGCGCAAATACATTTTGGCACTTTTCGTATCCCCTTTGAAAAGTTATTAGACTGTGACGCCCCGGATAAACAGCTAAATAAATTCTTTACCCTGGAAAGCATTCGACTGGAAACCTGTATAAAGCGCGAACTGCCGGGACTGTATCGCGACATGCAGACATTAAAACAAAAGGAAGAAAAACAGCTACAGAGACAGCGGATAGAAATAGAAAACTGGCGCTATATCAAACATAAACTGACTGCTGATAATGCCGGCATTCATGACACCCTGCATTGTTTAGCATTAGTCGATGAGATTCAGTGCCCTCCGCCCTACTGTTACCAGGGCATATTAAAACCCGACCTGGCTGGCGCAGTAATGCAAAAACGTATCGAAAAAGAGAAGGCCTATTTTCGTATTGCCTTAAAGGAACTGGCCAGTGAGAACATGAAAAACAACGCTACGGATAATACCGAGGCTGAATTCGAAATGGACAGCGGGGCAAAGTTCGATATAAGAAACAAGGCTGACCGGCAAAACGACACGCAGCAAGTAAACAGCGGCGTTATCGAACTGGAATTCGAAGGTGATCTGGTCGCACTGCCCGATCATGTTAAAGAATTAATGACTTCAATTATTGTTGATTTTGGCGAGATACCGCCAGAATACCTGTATGCAGCCGGTCCCGGCGAATATGATTTAAAAAAATACGAGGAAGAACTGCGCAACCCGAATGATGTCTGGCAAGGGACTTATCATGAAGAAGGTGCAGAACTCTATAATGAATGGAATTTCAAACGCCAGCATTACCACAAAAACTGGTGCGTGTTACGCGAACTCGAACTTGAGCCGGAGTATGATGATTTTGTAGAAAACACCCTGCATAAACATAAGGCATTATTAAAAAACCTGCGCCACAGTTTTGAAATACTGCGCGGTGAAGACAAGTTACTCAAAAAACAGGTCCATGGCGACAACATCGATATCGATGCTTTAGTTGAGGCCTACGGTGATGTAAAAAGCGGCATGGAGATGACGGATCGGCTGTTCACAAAAATGCACAAGGTGGAACGCAATGTTGCCGTTATATTTATGGTTGATATGAGCGGCTCGACCCGGGGCTGGATTAACCAGGCGGAGCGCGAGTCCTTAATTCTGCTTGCAGAAGTAATACAGATACTGGGCGACAGGTTTGCCATCTACGGTTTTTCGGGAATGACGCGGCAACGCTGTGAACTATACAAAATTAAGACCTTTGATGAAGAATATAACGACGAAATCAGGGCACGCATCTCCAATATACAACCGCAAAATTATACCCGCATGGGCGTCTTTATTCGCCACATGACACGATTATTCAATAACATTGAAGCGTCGACAAAACTGCTGGTGACTTTGTCGGACGGAAAACCGGATGACTACGACACCTACCGCGGCGAATACGGTGTAGAAGACACGCGGCAGGCCTTATATGAGGCACACTGTGACGGCATCCACTCATACTGTATTACCATCGACGAAAAAGCGCGTGATTACCTGCCGCATATGTATGGCGCCGCAAACTATTCTGTGATTGATGATGTCGCACAATTGCCGTTGAAAGTTTCTGATATATATAGAAGACTTACAACATAAAATATTATCAGTCCGCGAAGAACGCGAAAGACGCAAAAAAACCAGTTGTTATTCAGCAAGCCCGGACTGAGTATAGTGGTTGTTGATTTATCAGGCTTCTGCAACAGGACGTTGCAGCAGAGCTTACATGGATGTATTCACGCGTCCTGATAAATCAACAAACACTATACTCAAACAATACTACGCTGAGTAAAGTACTGTACACGTTCTTCACGGATAAAAAATTCCAGGGAAAATTTATGAGTAATTCTATTTACTGGTATGACTACGAAACCTTCGGCATTGACCCGCGATTCGACCGCCTGTCACAATTTGCCGGAATTCGCACGGACGAAGAGTTAAATATCATCAGTGACCCACTGACACTGTATTGCAAACCGGCCGATGATTGCCTGCCCGACCCACGGTCCTGCCTGATCACCGGCATCACACCGCAAAAAGCACTGGCTGACGGTGTCATTGAAGCAGAATTTATCTCCGCGATTCACCAGGAATTCTCGGTCCCCGGTACCTGCATCGCAGGTTTTAATAATATCCGTTTCGATGATGAATTTACCCGCAACGCCCTGTACCGGAATTTTTTCAATGCCTATGCACATGAGTGGCAAAATGGAAATTCGCGCTGGGACATAATCGATACTGTGCGCCTGACCAGGGCTTTAAGGCCGGACGGCATTACCTGGCCGGAACAGGATGGCCAGCCAAGTATTCGCCTGGAACTACTGACCGCCGCCAACAACATTGAACATGAAGCGGCACATGATGCCATGTCAGATGTTTATGCAACGATTGCTGTCGCCAGGCTCATCAGGGAAAAACAGCCGCGCCTGTATCACTATATATACAACATGCGCAGAAAAGGCGACGTCAGTCAGCAAATCAACCTGCGAACCCGCCAAGCAATACTGCATGTTTCTTCCCGCTATGCAGCGGAACGCGGTTCCATTGCCATGGTTATGCCTGTTTGCCAGCATCCAGTAAATAAAAATGGCATCATTGTTTATGATTTGAATGTTGACCCGGAGGAATTTTTCACCGCGGATGCGGATGAACTGGCAGCCAGACTGTACACCCCAGGCGTGGATTTGCCGGTTGGCGTGCAGCGTGTCCCGCTAAAACAAATACACATTAACAAGTGCCCCGTTGTTGTGCCTGTAAAAACCATGGACAGCCAGGCTGCGGATAGACTGAATATTGATATTGCTACATGCCAGAAACACCGTGAGCTGATCCTGCAACATATTGATGAGTTTGCCGCCAAAACAGCCTTAATATTCAGACAAAATGAGTTTCCTGAAATTAACGACCCGGACGCTCAATTATATTCTGGCGGTTTTTTCAGCCGTGACGACAGCCAGCGCATAGACACGATTAGAAATACGCCCGTTAACGAACTCGCTAACCTGCAGTTTAATTTTGATGATCCTCGCCTGGATGAAATGTTGTTTCGCTATCGCGCCAGAAATTACCCGGAAACACTCAATAAGCAGGAACGCAGTCAATGGAATGACTATCGGCACAACAAATTCAGCAATCCAGTGAGCTCGCACCGCACGATGAACCAGTTTCTGGCTGAAATCGAGGCATTGCAGCAGGCGCCAGATACCATTGGCAGCGAACTGGTTATACTTGAGGAATTACTCGAGTACGCGAAATCAATCAAAGTTTAATTAATGCACTCAACATTGATGTGCCACATATCCTGATACAGGCTAAACAAAGGCTCGGCGAAAACTACTGTTGCCAAAAATATTATAACTGCTAGACTTTACCACACTGGTCCGACAACTATAATTCTACAGTCAGGCTTCATCCACTTTCACAAGATTTCAATACAATAAGACTAAACAGGTAATCTTCATGTCCACTGAAACCATGTCAGAGAACAAAACTACAACCATCGATAACAGGGCACTATTCGGCCCACTGGGCAAATACGCAATTACTGGCGTAATAATGGGCAGCATTATTGTAACAACAGCTATCATGCTGGATAGACAGAGCAGTACCGCCGAAGAGCATATTGCAGCCATAGAAAAAGAAATTCTACAATTGAATGCCAGTACGTCATCAGCATCTGAATCAGAAAATAATCCGGTACAGGAGAGCATCGAAGCAGCCAGTGTCGAAGCAACGCCTGTTAAAGCGGAACCTGCTGCTGTGCAGACCGCAGAAGCAGTCGCTATTGATACAGCTCAAGTTCAAGTTGCTGAACAACATGCCGCGAAGGTCACAACAGACACAGCCGAAACGCCGGTATTTGATAAATCTCAAACGACTGAACAAATACCCGCTACTGCGCAGGCAGCAGCCATCCAACCGCCACAATCTGAACCGGCGGATAACAGCAACAACAGCACCGCTGAGACTTTTATGCCTCAACTTGCAGTAGATATTCGTCATCCTGTTGATATTCTTGATCAGGAATGGCAGGCACGCATTCAGACTCGTGAGCTTGAATATAAACAGCATCTGGCTGAATACTTTAATGATATTAAATCACGCGATTCTGAACGACTGGAACAATTCAAACAGCACCAGGATGAACATATCGATTTCTTACGTGATCAGATTGCCCGTCAGGAACAGCTAATCGATGAGCTGATCTCACGTAACAAGGAATCCTATAAGATGCGTGAAGCAAGAATACAACGTCAGCAGATTAGCCGAGAGCAAATGCTGAATCGCATCTAAAGTAATACCTGTATTTTAACTATTATCTACATGATAAACAGCGGAAAAATAGAATAGTTTTACCCTGCCGGCGCTAGCAGCAAAAAAGCACAAAAGAACAGTAACCAGGTTATAAGAGGCCTTTACCAGTGAGTACTGGCCTCTATGCATTACATAAATAATTAAAATACTTGATATATTAATAGATATTCTTTATTATTTTTTGTTATCTAGTTAGCGATAATATTCTACTAAATGATCTTACAAAGAGTCAGTAAGACTCTGAAAAGCATAAATATAGTAAATTACCGGAATTCTAGTAAACACTTCCACTGATAATTATTTAGCATTGACTTATATTAGCCATTTCTAATATAATTTTCTTTGAAGGTTCAATATGAACTGGGGATAAATTTCCAACAGATATTGTACCCGAAATATGGAGTATTTTTAACTTGCTGCTTAAACATAAATGAGGGTTTAAATGATGAAAACAACTTTATTAACAATTGCTGCTGCAACTATGCTTGCAACATCTGCAGCTGTGTCGGCTGACTGGGGTCCGTGGGACAACAACAGCAGACGCAGCAATGACTGGAACAATGACTGGAACAATGACTGGAACAATGACTGGCGTAACGACATGTACAACGACGGTTACGGTGACGGTTATGGCGATGTTGACGGCGATGTAGACGGCAGCTTTAACTTTGGCATGAGCGGTAATGCACGTGGCCGTGGCCGTGGTGATGGCCGCAGCCGTTATTATGGCAACAACCGCTGGGACAACAGCAACAGATGGGATAACTCTAATCGTTGGAATTCCTACGATGGTTACTATCGTCGTCCATACTATGGATATGGTCCTTACTATGCACCACCAGTTGCTCCTGTTGCACCTGCACAGTCTGCTCCAGCTGCAAAAGCTAAATAAGCTAACAATTTAACTGATTTAGCTACAAAAAGCCGTGTCCAGTGACACGGCTTTTTTTTGTTACCGGTATATCGGGCGGTTACTCAGCCTGACATTACATCTGAAATTAGCTAGAAGCTGCCCATTACCGCCATTGAAAAGTTGATTAAATTTACATTTTCTTATATCTTTGACTGAATCCGTCGCTAAGCATTCCAGGTGCACTAAAAAGCACTAACAAAACTCGGGAGTTAAAATGAATAAATTACAGACACTCGCTATGGTTGCATTGCTGGTTACGTCAAGCAGTGCTGTGGCTTTCTGGGGTCCTTTCGATAATGATGACGACAAATACTACCGCCACCCGTACGACAATCGCTGGAACAACTATCACCGGAATCACAATCGATGGGGTAATAACTGGGATGATAATTTTTTCGGTGATTTCATGGACGATATATTCGGCGACATGGCGGGCGATATGGACGTCGAAATCAATTTCAAGGTAAAAGGAAGAGGCAGAGGACGCGGTGAAGGCAGGGGTTATGGTGCTGGCAATAACTATAACAGATGGAACCTGGACAACAGAAACAGATACTATCACAGAAATTATTATTATCGTGGTTATGGACCTTATGGCTATCGTCCATATTCACCGCTCATCCAACCATACGGCTATCCGCCAAACGTAAGATCCGCGCCGCCGGCCAAAAAGGCACCGCTCAGGAAACTTGAAAACCGTGCACCTCCAGCAAAAAAACAGGCGCCAAAAAATCAATCGAATACCAAGTAAAATGGAATAATAATTAAAATAGCTGGGATTAGTTGTGATTCAGCCTTAGTTATAGTTGATATTAAAAAATGGCTTTAGCTTAATTTCAATAGATAAATGTAGCCTGGAAAGATAGTATGACTGACGAAGAAAAAACGAAAAAACCGGCTAAATCTAAAGCTGTCAAATCCAAAGCCAAAAAAACTGAAACAACTCACACACAGAAAGCTGACGCCAGGTTAGCAGATGTTAACAAAACCGATAACACGATGACAAACATGACAAATGACGACAAAACCAAAACATCAAAAAGTAATAATGTTGTAATGCCATTGGTATTATTAGTGGTAGCAGCAATCGTTATAACTGCCACTATCTACAGATACCAGGATGAACAAAGCGCTCAGGTCACAGAGGCTGACTCACAGGATGACAGTATTAGTGTAGAAGCAATCTCAACTGAACAGGAGCTGGCTGCTCCGGTAGTTGAAGTTGAGGAACAAACACTTAGCATTGAAACCCCTGCACCATCAACTGAAACGGCCCCGGCTGCTGACACCACGACAACCGTGGAAACCGCTCCAGCTGCTGAAACCAGTTTAGCAACAGCTGCACAATCAGAGGAAACAGCCCCGGCTACTGAAAACACCGCTGCTGCAACATCTACGGAAGAACAGGCTGCCGAAACTTCAGTAGCAGCGGAAAGCGCTGCTGAGCCCATGGCGGCATCTTCTGAAATCGAAGCCAGTACTGCTACGCCTGAACTGGATCAGCGCGAACCACAAATCGAAGACCGTATGTCTGAACCGAAGGCAGCTTCAGATAAATTACGTGAAGAGATTGAAGCGAAGCGTCGTGCCTACGCTAAGGAACGAGAAGCAGCCATGGCCGAGGCCAGGAAAGAGGCTGAAAAACGTTTTGAAATAATGCAACAACGTCGCCTGGCATATGAAAAAGAAAGAACAATGAGACGGCAGGCTTATGAAAAAGAACTGGCTGAAAGACGCCAGCAATATGAAGCGATGAGAAAAGCGCAACTGAAAAAACAGACCCAGGCACGTAACTCACAGGATACGGAATTTGATCGCCTGGATAAAAGCCGTATGGATCTAAGGCAGAAAATAGAGCAGAAACAGAAACAAATCGATGCCCTCGAAGATGAAATACGTCAGCTTATCTTTGAAGCACGTGAACAGCCCAGTCGAAACATGGCAATGCCACCGAGACAACCTCGATAGCTAAATGCTGTAATCTTTTTATACACGTGTTCAGCAACACAATAAAAAGGCGCGCAATGCGCCTTTTTACTGTTATAGACGCAGTTTTTTTACCACAGAGCGGCAGAGGTCACAGAGGAAAGCAATATATTGTATGTTGCACCGTAGGTCATACTAATGAAAAAACCTCTGTGCACTTTGTTCCTCTGTGGAGAATAACTTGTAGTGACTCAGACTGATCTGACACGTTGATGTATTTATTCTGAGCCCAGCTGACAACCTGAAGCGCCTGAATGGCTGGTATTGTGCATATTGCGGATGCTCATGGTAATTAGATGACAGGGTGAAGACGACCCTAACCGGACTATCGTGCATCTGTAAAGAATCCTGAATAATGCCTGGATAACTTTACAGTTTATATGCCCTGTTAAAACAGATTTTTTACTATCTAACTGATTATTAGACGGTTTCTTATTTTGGCATAATTCTTGCTTTATTTTCTTAATAACAATCTCTCGTTGCAATGACGATTCAATAACAAAAATAGAGGAAGGGGAAAAAATGGCTATTAAATCAATTGCACTAGCTGCAATAACCTTAGTTGTATCACTCGGGTTAGTCACATTGCCTGTTACAGTAAATGCGTCAACATTAACATTTGAAGATGGATCAAATGCTGCAGCAATACCTGATGGTTATGCTGGATTCGATTGGATGAATTGCCGCACTGGTGGGACGGGAACCTGCTTTAATTTTCTCACAAACGGTACATTCCCAGCACATACAGGATCGTATTTTGCATATCTTAATTCTGGCGATTTGAATGGTGATAATATAGCTGATACTGGGATCATACGTTCTAGTAATGGAGGCCTGTTTAATTTTGAGAGCGGCTATTTTTCCGCCAATTGGCGTAGCAATATGACTCTCACTGTCGAGGGATTCCTGAGTGGAGCTTCACAGGGAAGCCAAACTCTCACTCTCGGCTATCGCAGTATGAGTTTGCAAACACTCAACTTCAATGGTATTGATGAAATTCACTTTGCTCCGTCAGGTGGTACTGCCCAAGGTTCGCCTTTCTATCCCTGGCAATCATATGCATTCTCTATGGATGATGTGGTGATATCTGCAGTTCCAATTCCCGCAGCAGCATGGCTATTTGGCTCTGGTCTGCTTGGATTAATCGGTGTATCAAGAAGGCAAGTTCGTATTTAATACTGACGAAGCATTATGCAATTCAGCCCCACCACAGTGCGGGGTTTTGCTTGCCTGACGGTCCGAAGATGGCCGTATATGCCCTACTGATGCAAATTATATGAGAATCTGCTAACCAGGATACGATAAGTTTTACTGTCAATGCTGCTCAAGATCAGCAATGGCAGCTTTCAGTTTTTCCTTTGCATCTTTTGCAATCTTGTTTATCGTTTCATTATTCGCAATCCCTAGAACGGTAACCGGGTCCATGAAATCAATGACAGTATTACCATCCACCTCACGTGCTACGATTGTACAGGGCAACAACACACCAGCTTCTGGAAGATCATCGAGCATAGTCTTCGCCATTCCGGGATTACAGGCACCTAACAGACGGTAGTGTGGCATATCTTCATTCAATTTATTTTTGATGATGCTGGAGACATTGACATCGCTGACGATGCCAAGATGCTGCTTCATCAGGGCATTTTTTAATGTTCCAATTGCATCATCAATGGGCTGGTTTATCTGAGTTGAAAAAACGAAATTCATTATAGTGTCCTTATTAACTGATCGATAATCTATCATATCATTTACTGCAGTCAGGTCAATGCAACATAGCCTCGGCATTGCACGGAGTATTGTTTGTATGACAGTCCGAAATTGGCCGCATCTCCGCGCTCAAGATAATTTACTTACAGGGTGTTGTCGACCCTGAACGTCCATTGGTGAAAAAGAAAAAACTTTTAGATTCTTCCGCAAATGAACGCGAATACACGCAAATATTTAAAAGCAAAAAATAGATTATCCACAGATAAACGCAGATGAACACAGATATTTATACGCCTGAGAACGTTTTTATCTATGGACTTAAATAGTTTTTTATTTGTGTGTATTTGCGTTCCTTTGCGGAAAAAATAGTTTTTTCTGGCAGTCTGCTCCTGGCCGTAGATGCTACTACGTTGAATTAACACAAGGGTCTGTTGTTTAGTATGCAGCAGACCTACATCCAATTTAGCGGACAGCGCAATGACCAACCTTAACGGACTATTACTTTACTGTAAAAAATCCTGAATATTGTCTCAATATTGTCTCAATATCTTTACACAATTTTGCATATTCAGATATTGTAAAAATTATAAAAAACTGAATTCTATAGATATTTTTGATCGGCACAAATGTTGCTTGAATTTAATAATGATTGTCTATCATCTATCGTCGTATTCTTTATGCTGCCGAGAATACAGAATTGAAAGTGTTAACATTAAATAATAGGGAACTATTATGAAAGTACTTCAAGTATTAGCTTTATTAAGCGCCATCACATCTACAACGGGAGTTCAGGCTGCTGCAGTAGCCGACTTTGGTATATACGTTGACTGGTCTACCCTGTCCATGGCAGGTGCCACAATGACACCAACTTCAGTCACTATACCACCGCAATCAGGCCAGTCATTTTCATCAGATGAGGAAGGTTGGGTTGGAAATGCTTCTGGCGACCTGGATACGGCGTCTACACTTAATAATCAAAGCGCCATTGCAAGCTACAATGATGCCGTATTTAATCTGGTTGGCGGCTATGATACGACCGGGACATATGCACCCGTTGCAAATGCCAGTGGTGGTGGTGCTGGCGTGTTTAATACAGGCCCCGGTCAACAATCCGGCTATGCTGGTGGTTGGCACGGGCTAATCTACCAGGCGACTAGTACTGGAACAGTTACTGTTTCAGTGGATTACTCATATGGCGGCAATGTTTCGACGGATTCATTTGGTGAATATGCATCCGCTGGATATAGTGTATTCATGGACTCTGCAGATGCTAACCTATGGATATCTACTTACAATGATGCAATCACATCTGGCAGCTCAGAGGCTGATGCTGAAGCGCTTGCTGATGCAGCATCAGTCCTTAACGAATTTTCATTTGATAACTGGAGTCTATTAACTTGTTTCGATGTATCGTGCAGTGATACAACATCTCCCTCCGGTACTGCTATCACGGACACTATGTCAGTAACATTTGATGTGACAGCCGGAACGACTTATGGATTTGGTGCAGACGCATCTGCGAACGTTTACACAGATGTATATGTTAGTGCTATACCAGTACCCGCCGCAATTTGGTTATTCGGAACCGGCCTTATATGTCTGGTTGGATTAGCTAAACGTAAAGCGCACGATTAGTATAGATCTAATATTATGCAATTCAGCCCCGCCATCGAGCGGGGTTTTCTTCCCTGAATTAAATTATCTGAAGGTCTGTAACTTGTGTAATACAAACATTTACCAGTGCCAGACCAAATCAAGACGTGATGATGAAAGTATCAGATCGAATCACAACTAATACGTATAACTATATTTTTCTTTGGCCAAAAACCGACGTCCCTACCCTGACCATTGTTGCGCCTTCTTCTATCGCCAGGCAATAATCATTACTCATACCCATTGAAAGCTGGTTAAAATCATCCAGTGCAAATTCTTCTTTGCAAGATTGCTGCAGCTCCCTTAGCCGGGCAAATGCACTTCGTGTCTGCTGTTCATCACCTTTAACGCCAATAGTCATTAACCCGCGCCAGGCAAGACAGGGTAATTGCAGTTCTAAAACATTGTGCAAAAAAGGTTTTATCTCGGCAGGCATCAATCCGAACTTGGACACTTCAGCGCTCACATTAACCTGTATTAAACATTTAAGCACAGAATTTTTCGTATAATTCTGCATCGCTGATGACAACTTCTGCGCGAGTTTGATGCTGTCGACGGAATGAATCCACTGAAAATATCCCGGCAGCTTGCCTGCCTTTTTTGATTGCAGATGGCCAATGAAATGCCACTCCACCTTCTTATTATTAAAATAAGGTATCTTGGTCATCGCATCCTGAATGGTATTCTCGCCGAAACAGTTTTGCCCCAGTGCGGAAACGGCTTTTACTTCAGCCAGCGAGCGTGTTTTTGAAACAGCAATTAACCGTATTTCTTCAGGTTCCCGACCTGCTTTGACAGCGCATTGCTGGATTCCCTGCCTGACCCTGGAAAGATTATCAGCCAGATTATTCTCTTCCTCTGTCACGAATCTGCTGTTACTGCCGGTAAGTTGAGAAAAACTTTTCGAGCGAGTGCATTGCCTTGGTTAACTCGTCGATATACGGCAAAAATACGATCCTGAAATGATCCATATCCGGCCAGTTAAATGCTGAACCGTGCACGATGAGAATTTTTTCCTGTAGCAGCAGATCCAGCACCATTTTTTCATCGTCCTTGATATTGTATTTTTGCTGATCGATTTTTGCGAATATATACATTGCGCCCCTGGGCTTAACACAGCTGATCCCGGGAATTGAAGACAGCATGCTATATGCTGCATCGCGCTGCTGATACAGTCTGCCATCAGGTGCAATCAGTTCATTAATACTTTGATAACCACCTAACGCGGTTTGTATCGCGTGCTGGCCAGGCACATTGGAACATAAGCGCATCGAAGCCAGCAATTCAATGCCTTCGATGTAATCGGTGGCATGCGCCTTGTTGCCGCTCACTACCATCCACCCGGCCCGGAAACCGGCAACGCGATAAGCCTTGGACAGCCCGTTATAAGTGATAAAAAAAACGTCATCGGCAAGTGATGCGGCAGAAGTATGCACGGCATCATCATAGAGAATTTTGTCATAAATTTCGTCTGAAAAGATGATCAGCTCATGCTCCCTGGCAACCTGAATAATGCTTTCAAGGACCTCCCTGGGATATACTGCACCCGTAGGATTATTTGGATTAATTATGACAATACCACGTGTTTTATCGGTAATCTTGGATTTTATATCGTCGACGTCCGGATACCAGTCTGAGGACTCATCACACATGTAATGCACCGGGTTGCCGCCAGACAGGCTGACTGCCGCCGCCCACAAAGGATAATCCGGCGCCGGGATGAGCACTTCATCGCCATTATTAATCAAAGCCTGCATCGACATGACAATAAGCTCACTGACGCCGTTACCAAGATATATGTCGTCAATCTCAACGTCGGCAATGCCCTTTTGCTGGCAATATTGCATCACTGCCTTACGGCCGGAAAAAAGCCCCCTGGAATCGCTGTAACCCTGTGACACCGGCACGTTGTGTATCATGTCCTGTACAATTTCCTCGGGCGCGTCAAAACCGAATGGCGCCGGATTACCGATATTCAGCTTCAGGATTTTGTGGCCGTCCTCTTCCAGTCGGCGCGCTTCGCGGTGCACCGGTCCACGAATATCGTAACAGACAGAATCCAGCTTGTGAGATTTTTTCAGTGTTCGCATTCTTTTAATTTCAGAGACTTAAGTTAAGTAGTTCAATTATGAGTAAGTATATAAGCTTATCACACTGAAATGTTTGTATATTTAAAATTTTTCTTAATAAAGTCAATTAGCAAGCAGATAACAGACAAAGCAGTGGTCAAAAAAAAGCCAACCCTTAAAGGTTGGCTTAATGCAGTCTTGAGCTATGAAAAAATCTGTTAACAAATAACAATAACTGTGTCTTATGCAACAATCTACGCCTTTTTGCTAATGTGATTGACGACGATATTCACTGGAAAATGATTATCAATTCATAACCATTAGCATAGTGCACACGATATATTTTTACCATGATTATTAAACAATATTAGATAAAAAAACGTAAAAATTCATTGATTGTAATACTGCTTAAACACACGGTATAAATAATAGGTGTCCCAGCGTCCAGCCAGTTCACGAATTGAATGCATGGCAAATGTTGGCACGCCAACATCCACCGTTTTCACCCCTAGCGCACTGGCTGTGATAGGACCAATCGTGCTGCCGCACGCCATATCCGAGCGCACCACGAAAGATTGCACGGGCACATCGGCAAGTTCGCATAGATATCTAAACAGTGCTGCTGTTTCGCTATTACTGGCGTAACGCTGGTTAGCATTCACTTTTATGACAGGCCCCATATTTAGCACCGGCCCATGGTTAGCATCGTGTTTATCCGCGTAGTTAGGGTGCACGCCATGCGCGTTATCTGCCGAGATCATCACGCTATTAGCAATCATCCGGGATACGTCTTCGTCACGCTCGCACATCCTTTCCAGTACAGACTTCAGAAGTGTTCCCTGTGCGCCTGCTGCAGATATGCTGCCGACTTCTTCATGATCATTACAAACCAGTAACGTGTTCTGCCTGGATTCATTATCCAGCATGGCCGCCAGGCCTGTATAGCAGCTCAGAAGATTATCAAGACGCGCGCCTGCAATGAAGTCATCATGCAGCCCGATTACTGCCGGCGGCTGCACATCATAAAAACTTAACTCGTAGTCCAGAATCTTGACTGCCCGCGGCTGACTGATATCATCCTGTTCAGCATTGGCATTTACTATTTTCAGCAGCATTTCCCTGAAATCAGCCTTTGTTTCAGCTTCATTTTCCGGCAATTTCATCAACACGGGCGGCAAATGTTTTTGCGCGTCAATGGGATGCGCAGCGTTTGCCTCCCGGTCCAGATGAATCGCCAGGCTGGGAATGATGGCGATCGCCTTTTCCAGGTTAATCAGCTGATAATCTATCGCCCCATCATCATTCAGAAAGCTGACTCTGCCGGCTAATGACAGATCGCGGTCAAACCACGGATTGAGCAAAGCACCGCCGTAAACTTCAACGCCAAGCTGCAAATAATGATGATTAATGATTTCAGGATTGGGTTTTACTTTTAAACAGGGGCTGTCAGTGTGTGCGCCAAGCATTCTGATGCCGCTATCAACCGGTGAGGTATTTAGCTGAAAGGCAATAATGGATGAATCGTTTCTGGTTACGTAAAAACGTTCACCCTGCTGCCTGTTCTGCAGCGACCATTGCTCAGTTTCCAGCAAACGTTGAAAACCGGCCAGTTCCAGTATCTGACTCATGTTTTTTACTGCATGAAACGGCGTAGGTGAATTATTTATAAAATCCAACAAACCATTTACGAATTCTACATCTTGCATTTTAAGTACCTGTCTTGTTACTACGTATAAAGCAAAAATGTTTTTCCGCAAATAAACGCTAATGAACGCAAATTATTAATTTCTTCTGGCTTGAAATATTTGCGTCTATTTGCGTTCATTTGCGGACCAAAGAAGCTTTTTCTTAGTTCATAATAATTTCATGAACTAAATTAACTTATATAAAGTCCTCTGCTGATAACCCGTTATCACGGAATATAACCCTGCCAGCCGTTCATCTAAAGCGGCATCACCTGTATCCGCTATCATTGGACGCCTGCCAAGTGATCGCAATTTTTCATTAGTGGCGATAATTATAATATTATCTCGCCCGCCATGTTGATCAATCACATGAGAAATAACTTCTGCACTTAGCTGCTGATTGCCGCGTCCAAAAACATGCCCCTGCCCTCCAATAATACTAACCACGATTTTCGCCGGATGGTTATCAATAATCTTTACAATTTCCTGTGCACCGACATCACTGGCAAACAGCTCCCGGTTGTAAACGATATCAATCCCCAGCAGGGTATTTTGCAGACATAACTGCTCCATTATTTCAGCCGTAGTGGACCCCGAGCCAATCAGATAATAAACATCCTGTTCCATGGTTTCGATTATGTCTTCGGCAATATCATGCACTGCGATATCATGGTAATTTAACCCGCCCTGTTTGACAGGCTGCATCCGGGTATCATCGACCGGCACCGGTAAATATCCATAACACTTTGCGCTCACCCTGCCTTCGCGAAAAGCCTGTTCATCCAGATCCATCACCTCTGCTTCATGTAATGACACTGGATCGCCATGAAGAATCAGGTTAATCAGCTCACCTGCACGGGACGGCGTAACAGCATAAACTGCGGAATGTATTTTCACCCCCGCCGGGATACCCACAACAGGGATGGCATTTTTCAGTTCGCTATCCAGCGCATCCAGAATATCGCGCGCAGTACCATCGCCTCCGGCAAACACAATCAAATCAACATCTTTATTTACGAACTGTTGAACTGCTTTTTTCGTATCGGCAGCGGAAGTGTGTGCATCGGTTTTATATATCACTTCACAGGGCAGATTTAAGGCATGTAGTATATTTTCCCCCATCGAGCCGGATGCCGTGAAAACTGAAAGATTATCCGTTGGCGTGATTTCCTGTAATGCGACCCTGGCGCGAGTTTCAGCCTGTGGTTGCGCACCGCGTGATAAAGCCAGCTCAACGATGTCCTCACCGTCACTGCCCTTGAGGGCAACAGCTCCACCAATCCCGGCTAATGGATTAACCACAAAACCAACTTTCATAAACCCTGTTATTTCGGTAAAAAAAACCAAGTTTACCAGTTTAATTATAAAACCTGCGGCATACAGTGTTAAAATCCGGCATTTCTAAATTCCACTGATATATATGATGTTTTCACACTGCTACAAGCCGCGCCATCAGACACAAAGGGTGAATGTTGGTGGTGTGCCTGTCGGCGGGAATGCCCCTGTTGTCGTGCAATCGATGACCAATACCGACACGGCAGACGTAGCTGCAACCACACAGCAGATATTGCAGCTCGCTACTGCCGGCTCTGAACTGGTGCGCATCACGGTCAATGATGCCGACGCCGCTGCGGCTGTTGCTCGCATTCGCGAAAAACTTGATGAATATCACTGTAATGTACCACTCATCGGTGATTTTCATTTCAACGGCCATAAACTGCTGACCGATTATCCTGACTGCGCACAGGCACTGGCCAAATACCGCATTAACCCGGGTAATGTCGGCAAGGGCAAGAAACGCGATGCCCAGTTTGCCACCATGATTGAACTTGCCTGTAAATACGGCAAGGCGGTGAGAATTGGTGTTAACTGGGGCAGTATGGACCAGTCGCTGCTGGCGCAGCTAATGGATGAAAACGCTGCACTTGGTACACCACATGATGCACATGACGTCATGCTGGAAACGGTTATACGCTCTGCGCTGGACAGCGCCAAACAGGCGGAAGCCATTGGCCTGGCAAAAGATAAAATTATCCTGTCTTGCAAAATGAGCGTGGTCCAGGATTTGATAACCGTATACCGTTCATTAGCGCAACGAGACAACTATGCGCTGCACCTTGGCCTGACTGAAGCCGGCATCGGCTCAAAAGGAATCGTGGCTTCAACCGCGGCACTGGGCATTTTATTACATGACGGCATTGGTGATACCATTCGTGTCTCGCTGACGCCTGAACCCGGGGCTCCGCGTGACAAAGAAGTTATCGTTGCGCAGGAAATTTTACAAACCATGGGCTTACGTTCATTTGTGCCACTGGTCACTGCCTGTCCCGGCTGCGGCCGCACGACAAGCACCTATTTTCAGCAACTGGCGTCCCGGGTTCAAAACTACTTACGGTTACAGATGCCCGTGTGGAAGGAAAAATTCGATGGTGCTGAAAACATGTCTGTGGCCGTTATGGGCTGTGTAGTCAATGGCCCGGGAGAAAGCAAACATGCCAATATCGGGATTAGCCTGCCCGGTACGGGCGAACGTCCCGTTGCGCCCGTTTATGAAGACGGGGTAAAAACCGTGACCCTGAAAGGTGAAAATATTGCTGACGATTTTGAAAAAATTATTACAGCTTATGTTGAGAGGACTTACAATTCACGGTCACGGTAATAAAAATTGAATAATGAAAAGTGAAAAGTTAAAAAACTGGTTGCATATACAGTTTACTACCTCATCAAACCGGGGTGCAGCTTAAAAGAGATTGCTTTGTTCCTCGCAATGACCTAATCGCTTTTAACATTTTTCATTATTCATTTTTCATTGCGCGACCAGCGCTATGCGCTGCGCATTTATCTCCCGGCGTTTTCGTACTGCATCAGCCAGATTATGCAAACAGGTATCGGTGTCTTCCCAGGATATACAGGCATCGGTTATACTTTGACCATAGGTCAGCGGCTGACCGGGGATAACATCCTGCCGCCCCTCGACCAGGTGGCTTTCTAACATCACACCCATAATGCGGTTTTCACCGACAGCAATTTGTGAGGCCACATTATTGCAGACCTCGACCTGTCTTTTGTAATCTTTCAAACTGTTGGCATGCGAGCAATCAATCATCATGATCGGCCTCAAACCATATTTTTCCAGTTGCTCTGCGGCATGCTGGACACTTTTAGCATCGTAGTTGGGCTTGTAACCACCGCGTAAGATGATATGGCAGTCATCGTTACCTTTGGTTGAAAAAATCGCAGAATGTCCTTCCTTGGTTAAAGACATAAAGACATGTGGATTCGATGCTGCTTTTACGGCATCAATGGCAATTTTAAAACCGCCGTCCGTACTATTCTTGAAGCCAACCGGGCAGGATAAACCCGATGCCAGTTCACGATGACCCTGGCTCTCCGTCGTTCTCGCGCCAATCGCGCCCCAGCTAATCAGGTCCGCAAGATACTGCGGGCTGATCAGGTCCAGAAATTCCGTTCCGGTTGGTACACTTTGCGTTGCCAGATCAAGAAGCAGTTCACGCGCCAGCCGCAGGCCCTTGTTAATCTCAAAACTTTCATCCAGGTTCGGATCATTGATCAGCCCTTTCCAGCCGACAGTCGTTCGCGGCTTTTCAAAATAAACCCGCATGATTATGCATAAATGTTCACCGAGTTCCTTTATCAACACCTTAAGCTTTGAGGCATATTCCCTGGCAGCATCGGGATCGTGTACCGAGCAGGGTCCAACCACCACAATCAGTCGGTCATCCTCTCCATATATAATTTTATGGATGGCGTTTCTCGCATGGTAAACCGTTTCAGATGCCTTCTCATTCATCGGAAACTCCTGGTGCAACTTGATCGGCGGAAGCACTTCCTGGAGCCCTGTAATGCGTACATCATCGGTTTTGAAAATCATTTTTTGTAACTCGTAACTCTAACTATTGTGGAAAAATATCTATTATATCAAAATATTAAACGTCCATCTCAGTGAAATGCAATGCCATCTGCATTATGCATCAGGCGTACTGATGACCCCAATTATTATGCTGCTGTGCCGATCAGAGTTTTGTTAATATTGCTGGAAGCTCATACAGGCTGCTGATAACCGCGTCAGGCTGGCAGTATTCCAGTGTCCACGGCTTTTGCTCCCGATTCAGCCAGATGGCAAATACGCCGGCAGATTTTGCACCGGAAACGTCCTGAAGTGGATGATCACCAATATGCACCATTTGCCGAGGCTCGATATTTGCACGTTTTTGCACCTGCCAGTATATATCCGGCTCGGATTTCAGTTTCCCGACGCTGGCTGAATTCAGGGAAAAATCAAACCAGTGATCGATGCCTGATTTTACCGGGTCCGCATTTCCATTCGTCAGACTCACCAGCTGAAATGTTTTATTTAATTCGTCCAGTACAGGCTTCACGTCATCATATAACGCAACCTGCTGGCGTGCTTCATAAAATATTTCAAATGCGGGGTCTATCCAGTCGGGTGCCAGATCGAATTCCTCGCTTAACTGTTCGAATGACTTGATGCGCAACCGCGTTAAATCATGGGCAAGTTCAATATGGCTGTCTAACAGTGAACGCCTTTTCTCTCGCAGCTGATCTGAATCATAATGCTGCGTTATTACTGGAACATGCTCAGCTAACCATTGATATAGCAAGTTCTCTGCATATTGAATCGTTGGGTGACAGGGCCATAAAGTATCGTCGAGATCAAAACTCAATACCTTAATTTCCTGCAACATAACAAACTTACGATTGCACCACGATAGAGAGACGATTCATGCAGGAATGTTAATTTGCCGGGCCCTGGGTTTTCGTCAGCACGTCCGGCGTTTGCTCGTTAACAGTCTCTGGAATCTGCTGCCCGGCAGCATCAGCCGGTGCTGCTACAATTACCGGCTCAGCAGCGGTTTGCTGTTTATTCTCTTCTTCAGCATAGATAATTCCTTTTTCAGTGAAATTCACTATATAACCGTAGCCTTGCTGCATGCTTCGATAGTTTTTTAGCGCCA
>JAJDNP010000135.1 GCA_022340645.1 Gammaproteobacteria bacterium
TCTATTTTTTGCTTTTAAATATTTGCGTTTATTCGCGTTCATTTGCGGAAGAATCTAAAAGTTTTTTCTTTTCCACCAACGGGCATCAAGGGTCGACAACGTAAGTTCAACTGAAAACATTCACTGTCCGTTCCTGCTGCAGATGCGACTGTGACAGAAAAAACAGGAAAGTCTGAAATTGGCCGTATATTCTCGTAAGCAAATTTTTCGCGAGTGTTCGTAATAGCTCCATGGACTGATATATCAGGCACAAAGTAATATACAATTATCTCCGCGCCTCGGCGGTGAAAATTAAAATTGCTTTATTTCTTCTTCGGTATATAAAGATCGGTGATTGTACCTTCGGCCACTTCCGCGGCAAAGTTGATGGTTTCGGACAGTGTCGGGTGGGGGTGTACTGTGAGCGCGATGTCTTCAATATCCGCCCCCATTTCCAGCGCCAGTACTGCTTCGGCGATGAGTTCACCCGCATTGGTGCCAACCATACCGGCGCCGATAATGCGGTGGGTGTCCTTGTCAAACAGCAGCTTGGTCAAGCCTTCGTTGCGCCCGATGCTTAAGGAACGGCCGCTGGCCGCCCAGGGAAACACGCCTTTCGTATATTCCACGCCCTGCGCTTTTGCCTGTTCTTCGGTCAGCCCCATCCAGGCAATTTCAGGGTCGGTGTAGGCGACAGAAGGAATGGTTTTGGCATCGAAAAAGGATTTCATGCCGGCAATAACTTCGGCAGCGGTTTTAGCTTCATGGGTTGCCTTGTGCGCCAGCATTGGCTGGCCGACAATGTCGCCGATAGCAAAGATGTGGTTTACATTGGTGCGCTGCTGTTTATCGACAGCGATAAAACCGCGTTTATCAACCGCAACCCCGGCTTTATCGGCATCGATTAAATGACCGTTTGGACTGCGGCCAACTGCAAGCAGAACACGGTCAAAAGTATCATTCTCAGGCACGCCTTCGCCTTCAAAAGATACCTTCAGGCCTTTCTTTAATACTTCGATGGCTGTGACCCTGGCGTTCAACCAGATATTTTCGTAGCGGTCTTTAAGACGTTTCATCAAGGGGCGTACCAGGTCAGCATCGCAGCCCGGTATCAGGCCGGGCGAAAGTTCAACAACGGAAACTTGTGAGCCAAGGGCTTCATATACCGTTGCCATTTCCAGGCCGATGATGCCGCCACCGATAACCAGCAGGCGTTTGGGAATGTCAGCCAGCTCCAGTGCACCGGTTGAATCCATCAGGCGTTCATCGTCGTATGGCAGGCCGGGAATCTTGAACACGGACGAACCGGCAGCGATGATGGCGTTGTCAAATGAAACCGTTTTCACGCCATCTTTGCCGCTGACCTCGATGCTATGCGGTGAGGTGAATTTTCCATAGCCGGTAACTATCTGCACCTTGCGTTGCCTGGCCAGTCCTGCCAGGCCGCCGGTAAGCTGCTTGATGACCTGGTTTTTAAAAGCGGCCAGTTTTGCAATATCAATCTTCGGTTTGCCAAATTCAATACCGTGGTTTGCCATTTCCGCGGTTTCGTTGATGATCTGTGCGGTATGCAGCAAAGCCTTCGATGGAATACAGCCAACGTTGAGACAGACGCCGCCGATATTGTCGTATTTTTCAATGAGGATGACATTTTTACCCAGGTCTGCGGCGCGGAAGGCGGCGGTGTAACCGCCGGGGCCGGAGCCTAGCACCACGACTTCGGTGTGCAGGTCGCTGTCTCCTTCAGACGGAGCCGGCGTCGACGGCTGCGGTGTTGCCGTTTGCACCGGGGTTTCTGCTGCGGAAGGTGCTTCAGCTGCCGGTGGTGTTTTAGTGCTGTCCGTGTCTTCGCCTTTGCCGCTGATTTCAAGTGTTAATATCGGGCTGCCCTGGCTCACCTTGTCATTGGCATTAACCAGAACCTGCTGAACCGTACCCGCGGAAGGCGAGGGAATTTCAATCGAGGCCTTGTCTGATTCCAGGGTAATGAGCGGGTCTTCCTTTGCAATGATGTCGCCCTTGTTGACCAGTACTTCGATTACATCAACGTCAGCAAAGTCGCCGATATCAGGAACTTCTACATTAACTATCTTGCTCATATGTTTACTCGAAATAAAAACATTGAAAAGCGATTCACCACAGAGACATAGAGGTCACAGAGAAAACTGTTATAGAGGTAAAAAAAGCTCTGTGCTCTCTGTGTCTCTGTGGTTAAAGCATTTGTTTTTTATAGTAACAATCTTCTTGTATCAGATAATACTTTACTTAAGTATGAGGTGAAGCGTGCGCCGTCTGCGCCGTCGATAACACGGTGATCGTATGATAGCGATAATGGCAGCATTAATCGCGGCACGAATTCACCCTCGCCGTCATCATTGACGATGTAGACCGGTTTCATGCTGGAACGTGATACACCGAGAATGGCGACTTCGGGAGCGTTGACGATAGGGGTAAACGCGGTGCCGCCAATACCGCCGAGGCTGGAGATACTGATGCAGCCGCCCTGCATGTCAGCCGGCGACAGTTTTTTGTCGCGTGCACGCTTGCTGGTTTCTACCAGTTCCGTTGCCAGTTCGATCAATGATTTCCTGTCGCAGTCACGAATCACCGGCACCACCAGGCCATCGGCGGTGTCCATGGCAACGCCAATGTTGACATATTTCTTCAGCACCAGGTTTTCGCCGGTGTGGTCCAGTGATGAATTAAAACGCGGGAATTCTCTTAACGCGGAAACCAGCGCCTTCATCAGGAACGCCAGCACCGTAACGCGGGCGCCCTGTTTCTCATTTTCCTTGTTTAACTGTACGCGGAATTTTTCCAGCTCGGTAATATCGGCCTCGTCGAACTGGGTGACATGCGGAATGTTAACCCAGTTACGGTGCAGGAATTTACCGGTGAGCCTGTTGATTCGGGTCAGCGGCTGAATTTCAACATTACCAAACTGGCTAAAATCAATTTCCGGCATTGGTTCAACGGCCAGGCCGCCCGGCGTACCCTGGCTGAGCGCCTGTTTAATCCAGGCTTTAACGTCTTCTTTCAGGATACGGCTTTTAAGGCCCGTGCCCGTTATTTGCGACAGGTCAGCACCAAGTTCACGGGCAAATTTTCTGACCGACGGGCTGGCATGCGCCTTTTTGAAATCTTCTTCGTTGATGCGAATTGATGCGGTCGGCGAAGTGCGCGGTTGGACTGGCGTCGGCGCCGCTGTGGCAGCTGGCGCCGGCGCCTCGGCTGGAGCAGGACTGGCTGCTGGTACGGGGCCGGGTGCGGTTTCAGCAGCCGCCCTGGCAGTGTCTTTTTGCGCGGGGGCTGTTGCAGCGGCTTTCTCTGCCGAGGCTTCAATCGTCACCAGCAGATCACCTTCAGAGACTTTATCTCCCAGGCTGACTTTTACTTGCTTGACCGTGCCGGCAAAGGGTGATGGGATTTCCATCGCAGCTTTGTCCGATTCCAGTGAAACGATCGGATCTTCAACATTGATTACGTCGCCTGCTGAGACCAGTATCTCAATGACTTCAACGCCAGCAAAATCGCCAATATCAGGAACAGGAATGTTTTTAATTTCCGCCATTATTTATACCTGTTCAAACTTTTATCGGGTTGGGTTTTCTGGTTTTAATGCCATACTTCCTGATGGCTTCACTAACCTTATCAGCAGCAATACTGCCTTCATCAGTCAGTGCATTTAATGCGGCAAGCGTCACGTAATGGCTGTTGACCTCAAAGTGACGGCGCAGGTTTTTGCGCGTGTCGGAGCGTCCAAAACCGTCAGTGCCAAGCACCGTGTATGAGGCAGGAATATACTGGCGAACCTGGTTGGCAACCGCGCGGATATAATCTGAAGATGCTACAACGGGCCCTTCGCAGCTTTCAAGTTGCTGCGTTATGTAAGGTATACGGGCTTTTTTGCCGGGATTTAACATGTTCCAGCGTTCACAATCCACGGCTTCGCGGGCAAGTTCGTTATAGCTGGTAATACTCCATACATCAGCGCTGACATTCCAGTCGTTTTTCAGCAGCTTCGCAGCTTCGATTACTTCACGCAATATCGTACCGCTGCCAAACAGCTGAACTTTGGCTTCGCCTTGTTTCGCCTTGTCTGCGCTGAACCGATACATACCTTTTTTAATACCTGATTCAGCACCTGCGGGCATGGCGGGCATGAGGTAATTTTCATTCATTGTTGCAATGTAGTAATACACATTTTCCTGCTGCTGAACCATGCGTCGCATGCCATCATGGATAATGACAGCGAGCTCGTAAGCGAAGCAGGGGTCATAAGCGACACAGTTAGGAATGGTCGAGGCCACGATTAAGCTGTGACCATCCTGATGCTGCAGACCTTCGCCCGCAAGCGTGGTGCGGCCTGCGGTTGCGCCAATTAAAAAGCCGCGCGCCTGCATGTCGCCAGCGGCCCAGGCCAGGTCACCAATGCGCTGGAAGCCAAACATGGAATAAAAAGCATAAAACGGAATCATATTGATACCGTGTGAGCTGTAGGCTGTTGCCGCGGCAATCCATGATGACATTGCGCCAGCCTCATTAATGCCTTCTTCCAGGATCTGGCCGGTTTTGTCTTCCTTGTAAAACATTACCTGCGCTCTGTCCTGCGGCTCGTATAACTGGCCGACAGATGAATAAATACCCAGCTGACGGAACATGCCTTCCATACCGAAAGTGCGGGCTTCATCCGGAATGATAGGCACAACATTGCGGCCGATTTTTTTGTCACGAGCCAGTGAGGTAAGAATGCGCACGAATGCCATGGTGGTCGACATTTCGCGATCGGCGGAACCCTGTAACAGGGCCTCGAAAGTAGACAGTTTAGGCACTTCCAGAGGCGCCGCCAGGTGCGTGCGTGATGGTAAATAACCGCCTAATGCTTTTCGCCGTTCCTGCATGTAGGTTAGTTCAGGACTGTCTGCGTCCGGTTTGTAATACTCGGCTTTTTCGACCTGCTCAGGAGACAAAGGAATATTGAAACGCCTGGCAAAAGCACTTAATGCGTCAATATTCATTTTTTTCTGTGAGTGCGTTGCGTTCTGGCCTTCGCCCGCCAGGCCCATGCCATAACCTTTTACGGTTTTAGTCAGTATAACGGTAGGCTGCCCTTTATGGTCCACTGCCGCTTTGTATGCTGCATAGACTTTTTGTGGATCGTGGCCGCCGCGATTCAGGCGCCAGACGTCTTTATCAGACATGTGTGACACCATGGCCTTTAATTCGGGCGAATTAAAGAAATGCTCGCGCACAAAGGCGCCGTCTTTGGCCTTGTAATTCTGGTAGTCGCCATCAACGACTTCTGTCATGCGCTTTTGCAGCAGGCCGTCCTTGTCTTTGGCAAGCAGCGGGTCCCAGTAGGATCCCCAGATAACTTTGACAACATTCCAGCCGGAACCACGAAATACCGATTCCAGCTCCTGAATAATCTTGCCGTTGCCGCGAACCGGGCCGTCAAGCCGCTGCAGGTTGCAGTTGATGATAAATATCAGGTTGTCCAGTTTTTCACGGCCGCCCAGTGAAATAGCGCCCAGTGACTCCGGTTCGTCCATTTCGCCATCGCCGCAGAAAGCCCAGACCTTGCGGTTGTCTGTTTTCGCCAGGCCGCGGTCCTGCAGATATTTCATGAAGCGCGCCTGATAGATAGCCATGATTGGTCCCAGGCCCATGGAAACGGTCGGGAACTGCCAGAAGTCCGGCATTAACCAGGGATGAGGGTATGACGACAGACCGTCGCCATCAACTTCCTGGCGGAATTTGTCCAGCTGCTTTTCATCCAGCCGGCCTTCCAGGTAAGCGCGTGCATAAGCACCGGGCGCAGAATGTCCCTGCATAAATACCAGGTCGCCACCGTGGTCTGGTGCGTTGGCATGAAAGAAATGATTGAAACCAACGTCATATAATGTAGCGGCTGAAGCGAAACTGGCAATATGCCCGCCAAGCTCGGAACTCTCTTTATTGGCGCGAACCACCATCGCCATCGCGTTCCAGCGAATGAAAGAACGGATACGGTTTTCCAGCTCACGGTTGCCGGGCGAGCGTTGTTCCAGGTGTGGCGGGATGGTATTTACATAGGCTGTATTATTGGTAAACGGCAGGTTTGCACCATTGCGGCGAGCATCATCAACAAGTTTCTCCAGCAGGAAATGTGCACGCTCTACACCTTCATTTTGTATGACTGCTTCTAATGCATCCAGCCATTCCTGGGTTTCCAGGGGGTCAATATCGTGTAATTCTGTCATCTATGTCTCGCACATTCACTACAAATCATGCCGCTATTTTTTACTTTGGCATATTTTAATAGAATTCTTTAGTTGTTATTGAAAACTCGCGAATGTCTATATGAGTTTCGCGGCGTTTTAAGCGCGTAATTATAAAAGTTAATGTTAAATTAGTCGAATTTAATATAGTGGTGAAAAATTTGGCTAAATGCTGATTGAAAAGCATTTTTTCACCACAGAGGCGCAGAGGGCACAGAGAAAAGCTTATATTTTTTCTGGCATTATGATCGAGGCGTAACGTAGTGGACAGGGCCTGTTGAAACTTATTCTTACCTCTAGTTATATGAATCTTTCACTATCTTTCAGGAGAGCAGCAAACCTGGTGTAATAAAATTATCATTTCTCCGTGTCCTCTGTCACTCTGTGGTTAAATCTTTTTAAAGTTGTTTTGATTTTAAGTATAATTCGCAGCTCTTTATAGTAACCATTACTGGAAACTCACCATGTCTGCAAAACCAAAGATTAAAAAAGCCGTATTAGCCTATTCGGGAGGTCTTGATACTTCTGTTATTTTGAAATGGCTGCAGGATGAATATCATTGTGAAGTCGTTACTTTCACGGCAGACATTGGCCAGGGCGAAGAAGTGAACCCGGTACGTGGCAAGGCCGAGGCGCTGGGTGTTAAAGAAATATATATTGAAGATCTGACGGAAGAATTCGTTGCTGACTATGTGTTTCCCATGTTTCGCGCCAATACGGTGTATGAAGGTGAGTACTTGTTAGGCACTTCGATTGCGCGTCCGCTTATTGCCAAACGCATGGTTGAAATTGCCAATGAAACCGGGTCCGATGCAATTTCACATGGTGCCACAGGCAAGGGCAATGATCAGGTCCGTTTTGAATTAGGCGCCTACGCGCTTAAACCTGGCGTGCATATAATTGCGCCATGGCGTGAATGGAATTTGCTGTCGCGAGAAAAATTGATGAAATATGCGAGTGATCATGGCATTGAAGTCGATTTTAACAAAGGCAAAAAATCACCTTATTCAATGGATGCCAACCTGCTTCATATTTCATATGAAGGCGGCATCCTGGAAAACCCCTGGGCGGAACCGGAAGAGGATATGTGGCGCTGGACTGTTTCACCTGAGGCGGCGCCAGACAAGCCAACTTATGTCGAGCTGACCTACCAGCGCGGTGATATCGTCGCTATTGACGGCAAAAACATGACACCGGCAGGTGTGCTGCGGGAACTGAATCGCCTGGGAGGTGGAAACGGTATCGGTCGTCTGGACATTGTAGAGAACCGTTACGTTGGTATGAAATCGCGCGGCTGTTATGAAACACCTGGCGGCGCCATAATGTTACGCGCGCACCGCGCCATGGAATCGTTAACCATGGACCGTGAAGTGGCGCACCTGAAAGACGAGTTAATGCCGCGTTACGCCAGCCTGATTTATAACGGTTACTGGTGGAGCGCCGAGCGTGAAATGATGCAGCAGATGATCGATGCTTCGCAACAATACGTTAACGGTGTGGTACGTGTAAAACTGTATAAAGGCAATGTTGATATCGTAGGCCGCAAATCGGACGACTCCCTGTTTGATGAAGCGATCGCAACTTTTGAAGATGACAGTGGCGCCTATGATCACAAGGATGCGAGCGGATTTATCAGGCTTAATGCATTACGTTTGCGGATGCAGGCAGGCCGCCGGAAGTAAAAACTTTCTGTATTCCACAGATTAACGCAGATAAACACAGATAAAACCATCATTAATGAGAGGTGGACATAGAAAGCACACCTCCCTGAATACTGATATCCAGGGGATGAATGGTTTTTAATAACTAAAGTTATTCATCTGTGGATAGATAATTGATAGAGTTTTTTATTTTCCTAACTAAATTCTTTTCACACGAATTATCAGGGGTGCCGGATCAGGGGACGGGAATGTTCAACCAGACTTTGCTAGAATGTCTGTTTTGTTCCTGAACTGTTGATGAGCTGCCGTTTTAGGTAGCAAGTAGTTATATGGATACTTTGATTACACTTTGGCATGACCTGCCGCTTAGTGCGGTGGAAATCGAGATAATCATTCGCTCGATTATCCAGGTGTTATTACTGGCTGGAGCGGTGGTGTTTTCAGGTTCTGAAACGGCGCTTTTTTCACTCAGCCGCATCGATTTACAGCGTTTGCGCCAGACGCGTACACAACGTTCCGAGAGCATCCATGCCATGCTGGATGAGCCGCGGCGACTGATTATCTCCATATTGTGCGGCAACGAGCTGGTCAATATTGCCTCGGCAGTCAATATGGCGGGGATCATGCTGTTACTGTTTGACAGGGAAAATATCGGCTGGATCAATATACTGGTGACGGTTCCGCTGCTGTTATTGGTAGGCGAGGTTACCCCGAAGACCATTGCGGTCAGTTTTCCTGTCAAATTCTCTACCCGTCTGACCGCTCGAATCCTGCCGCGCTGGATTGTTTTCATAACGCCACTGCGTGAGGCGGTGCGTTTCGTGGCTGACCGCATTACTACATTTGTTGTTGGTGAGGCCGTTGACCGTGAGAACCTGCTGAAACGGGATGAGCTGCGTACCCTGCTTGAAGAAGGCGAGCAGACCGGCATTATCGAAGCAACCGAGCGGGTATTGATTGACAACCTGCTGGAGGCATCTGAAACGGATATTTCAAGAATTATGACCCCCAGTATTCGCATCCGCTTTCTTGACGCCGCGTTGCCGGTTGCTGAGCTGATCGAGAAGTTTCGCCAATATGCCCATCCACGTGTCCCTGTCTACGAAGGACACTGGGATAATGTTATTGGTTTTATCCATTCCGAGGATGTGCTACGGATTATCAAGGGCGGGGGCGATCTTGCGCAGACCACGCTTGATGCTTTGCTGAAGCCGGCGCATTTTGTTCCACCCACCAAGAAAATAGATGAGATGTTCGACTACTTCCAGGCTCACAATACGCGTGCGGCAATCATTCTCGGTGAGTACGGCGAAGTGCATGGACTGGTCACCATGAAGGATGTTTTAACGTTTATTTTCGGCGAGATTTCAGGACGCATGGCAGGGCAGGAATACTATGAAGAAGAAGATGAGAATAGTTACATTGTGCCAGGCGATATGCGGTTGACGGATTTTAACAACCTGACCAATTTCGATATTGATGACCCCGTTATGACGACCATTGGCGGGGTGGCGTTCCGGCTGTTTGATTCGTTGCCTCGTAAAAACCAGAGCCTGGTGCATGAAGGTTTTGAATTTATCGCGCTGGAACTTACCGGGCTACGCATCAGCAAGCTTATGGTGCGCCGCATCGTGGTGAGTGACCGCCCGGCCGAGAAAGCCATGTCTGTTGAAGAGGAGCAGGTGGAAACCGTTGCTGAAAATGAACAGCCAGAAGCAAAGTCTGATGCTGATGAATCCATTCCGGAAAACGCGGCTGATAAGGAAGCTGCTGGTGAACTTGAATCAACTGAATCAACTGAATCAACCAGGGGAGTGAAACATGGACCTGTGGATTGAGATACCATTGATGTTCGCGTTCCTGTTGCTGAAGGGTTTTTTCTCCGGCTCTGAAATCGCAATCGTTAATTCCGACAAGTTCAAGCTGCGCCATCAGGCCAAACTCGGCAACCGCGGGGCCGTGCTGATATTAAAACTTTTCAAGACCCCCGATGTGATTCTCGGCACCACGCTGGTTGGGACCAATATTGCAACGGTCACCATTTCCACCCTGGGCGCTTTAATTTTTATTGATCTGTACGGCACAGCCGGTGACTTGATCTCGATTATTGTGCTGACTCCCGTGCTGCTGATTCTGGGTGAGGTAGTACCTAAAAGTATCTTTCAGCAGAAGGCCGACGATATCGCATGCCATATCATCTTTGCCCTGCGCTTTTTCTCTATAGTATTCTGGCCGGTGATTTTTATATTCAGTTCCGTTGCCCGTTTTGCAACCCGTATCGTCGGCGGCGGCGTGGTTCCGCAGAATATGTTTATCACCCGTGAAGAGTTGCGGGCCTTGCTTGACATCTCCGACTCGGCAGCAAATCCCTCGCAGATTGACCGTAAGCGCATCCGCCGGGTGATACGTTTTGCTGATACCACGGTGGGTGAAGCGATGATACCGCTTGCCGATGTTGTCGGTTTTAACGAGATGCGCAACATGAAGGAGGCGGTGCGCATCGTGTTGAAGCAGGGTTATAACCGCCTGCCGGTGTATCGCGGCAACCTGACCAATGTAAAGGGGATGTTAACGCTCAATACCTGGGACCTGATGGATACTGAGCTGGCTGATAAGCCAATCTCTGATTATATTCGTCCAGCGCTGTATCTTTCACCCAAGCAGACGATCGACCAGGCGTTGCCGCAACTGCAGGCGCGTGATGATCATATTGCCGTGGTGGTGGATGAGTTTGGTTCTGCGGTCGGCATACTGACCATGGAGGATATCTTCGAGGAAGTGGTAGGTGAGATCGACGTTGGTTATGACTTTGATGAGTACCATCCCAAACAGCGTATCAGCCTCGAGCATGAGAGCGAAACATCTCATATTATGCCGGGACGTATGCCGATTTCGGAAATCAATGACATTCTTTATACTTCTTTGCCCGTAGAAGAGGCGCATACCATTGGCGGCTTCGTGGTTAATCGTCTGCGTCGTCTACCGAAGGAGGGCGACATTGTGGAAGGCAAGGGTTACCGGGTGACGGTGCTGGAGGCAGATAGCCGGGTAGCGGTAAAGGTTCGTTTGGAGCAGATTTAGTCCGCGAAGTACGCGAAATACGCAAATAAAATCTTTATATTTCCACAGATGAACGCACTGAAATGCCGGGAGTATTTTGAACATACGCTAGTACGGTCCGAAGGTCGTAGCGCAGGAGGCGCGAAGTAAATAAGCAGACGTATGTAATTTCTGGCTTAGCTTCCAAAGTCAAACTGAACGCTCATAGGGCAAAACAAAACTTTTTATTTGTCCGCAAATGAACGCAAGTTAAATCCGGAATACTTTATTAAACCGCAGGCCTGCGGACTTATTGTAATGTCAATGACAGAAGGGATTTGCTGCAACGCATTGGATGTAGTGATGTATAAACCGCATCCAACGGTGTTTTTTGAAAGAGAAAACTACAGGAAGTTAACTAGCTGCTGCACGCGCAAATTGATCTCATCAGCGTCGTAAAGCTGCATAATTTCCTGAACTTCAGACTGTAAATTTTCAACCGTGCTGTTGATGATAATGTGCTTGACTTCAAGCAGGGCATTTGCCTGTACACTGAAGTACGTCAGGCCCATGCCAAGCAGCAGGCGCGTGTATCGTGTGTCACTCGCCATTTCGCCGCACATGGACACCGGAATATTGGCTTTTTTACCGCCCTCGATGACCATGTGGATCAGTTTAAGCACCGCCGGGTGTAACGGATCAAATAAATAGCTTACCTCATCGTCAATACGGTCCAGCGCCAGTGTATACTGGATCAGGTCATTGGTGCCGATAGAAAGAAAATCAAGTTTTTCTGCAAAGGCATCGACCGCAAGTGCTGCCGCGGGTACTTCTATCATGGCGCCAACAGGGATGTTTTCATCAAAAGCGATATTATCATTTTGCAATATCTGTTTTGCCTGATCGAGCAGTGCCAGCACCTGGTCGAGTTCTTTAACATTGGTGAGCATGGGAATTAGTATGCGCACCGGGCCAAAGGCGGACGCGCGTAATATGGCCAGTAATTGAGGCATAAAATCCTGGGTGTCCTGCAGGCAGCGGCGTATGGCGCGCAAGCCCATGGCAGGGTTATGTGCCATCGGGCCGTGGTCGATGGTATCCTGTATTTCTTTATCGGCGCCAAGATCCATGGTGCGGATAGTCAGCGGCTTGCCATTGAGTGCTTTGACCGCACGTTTATATGTTTTGAAATGTGTTTTCTGGTCCGGCCATTTGTTAAGTTCGATAAACAGCATTTCGGTGCGGTATAAACCAACGCCGGTGTCATCGTATTTTTTTATCAGTTGTATGTCGGCAGGCCGGTCAATATTGCCGTGCAGGGTAATATGTTTGTTATCGAGTGTTACAGCTGGTTTGCCAGTTAATTTCCTTAGCAGATTGCGCTTGGCGTTTTCCTCGCGTATTACCGAGCGGTAGTATTTGAGTGATTTTTTATCAGGGGAATTGATAACGACACCACTGCTGCCGTCCATAATCAGTGTTTCATTGCGGTGAATCAGCTGGCGTGCGTGACGTAAACCGACAATGGCTGGAATTCCAAGGTTTCTGGCAAGAATTGCGGTATGCGATAACGGGCCGCCATACTCGGTAATGAAACCTGCGACTTTCTGATGCTGCATCATGACGGTGTCGGCGGGAGTCAAATCATCGGCGATAATAATTTTACCCTTGTAGTAATGCTGATCATCTTCCTGTTTTTTGCCGGCAAGACAGGTTTGTATGAGTTTAACGATATGCAAAACATCGTCTTTACGCGTGCGCAAATAGGGGTCTTCCATTTCATCGAATACCTGCACCAGGCGTTCACCCTGCATCTGCAGCGCCCATTCAGCATTACAGGAATGTTCTTTAATGTTTGTTATGGTGCCTTCATCAAATGCCGGATCCATCAGCATCAGCAGGTGGGTATCGATAAAAGAAACAATATCATCCGCCGTGTCTTTGGCGATTTTTTTCTTGATTGCGTGTAATTGGCTGTTAGCAAGGGAAAGTGCATTTTTGAAGCGCTTTATTTCAGATTTAATTTCAGATGGAGGCAATGTTTTTTGCGTGGTATCAAGCTGTTCGCGCACCAGTACAAAAGCTTCGCTGATTGCGATGCCTTTTGAGACGCCGATACCACTGATGTATATGCTCAAACTTATAGCCTCCGGCCTGATGGTTTTAAATTTATTCCTTACTCGTCTTCATCGAAGCGGTTATTAATTAATTCCTCGAGTTTATTCATGCTTTCTTCTTCATCTTCACCGCTTGCATAAAGCGTAACTTTACTGCCCTTGCTTGCAGCCAGCATCATTACACCCATTATACTTTTACCGTTGACACGCCGATTATCTTTTTCTATTTCGATGTGCGAGGCGAAGCTGGATGCCAGCTGCACAAATTGTGCAGCAGCTCTGGCATGCATGCCCAGTTTATTAATGATTTCTATATTTTTACTTATGCTCATAATATTGCCTGGTCAATGTCTTGCACTGATATATTTTATGCCCTGACAGGCGCCTTCCAGGGCTTTTTGCACCAGGGTTTCAACAGGTTCATCACGGTAATTCAGCAGGCGTATTACCATTGGCAGATTAACGCCAGTGATTAAGTGAGTTTTATATTTGTCTGCAAGTTGTTGTGCAATATTGCTTGGTGTACTGCCGTAGATGTCTGTAATGAAAAATATACCATCATCAATTGCAAGTTGCTTTAATTTGTTCTCGATGTTGATGTCTATTTTGTCGGTGGCGGCATCCATCGGCACTTCAATATATGACAGGTTGCCGTGTGGTTTTTGCACGATCGCTTCAGCTGTTTTCAGTAAATTGCTGGCGACGCCTTCATGCGTTATGAAAAATAATGCGGCGCTCATTATCTGTGTGGGTTAGTTATTTGACTTAGTTCACGATGATGTATAGAAACATTTTCATGCTGCTTGCTAAAAAAATCGTGTAATGCTTCGGCAATATAAACCGAGCGGTGTTGTCCACCCGTACAGCCGATAGAAACAGTCAAATAATAACGGTTTTGTTTTTTAAATTTCGGGATAACGAAATTTAGATAATTCTTGATGTGCTCAAGCATCTCTATTACATCTTCCTTGTCCTGTAGATAGTTGATAACACCTTCATCCTGTCCTGTCAGATTGCGTAAGTTAGGCTCCCAGTGAGGGTTGGGTAAGCAGCGCACATCGAAAACAAAATCGGAGTCGATTGGCGCGCCATTTTTAAAACCAAATGAATGAAACAGCAGGGAAAGGCTGGCCTGTTTTCGTGTGGCAACCCGTTGCTTGATATAGTTTCTTAAGTCATGAATGTTGGTATTTGTGGTATCAACATACAGGTTTGCCCTGAGAGCAACATCCTGTAACAGGCTGCGTTCGACTTCAATGGCCTCGGACAATGGCAGGCCTTTTTTGGTCAGCGGGTGTTTGCGCCTGGTGTCACTGAATCGCTTGATGAGTGTGTCAAGTTCTGCCTGGATATAAATTATTTCGATTTCGATTTTTTTCTCCGTGTCCCGCTGCTTTAGCCATTCCATGATGGTATTGAAATCATGCAGGTCCTCTGAACCGCTACGTGCATCAATGCCCACAGCAATATTATCGTAGAGTTGTACGCCACGGCTTAAAAGACGATCAATAAATTGTGGCAATATACCGATTGGCAGATTATCAACACAGTAATAATCTTCATCTTCAAGGGTGTGTAAGGCAACGGTTTTGCCTGAACCTGATAATCCACTTATGATGACTAGCTTCATGGCGGTGGTCTGCTATTGGTTGTTTTCTATAGCCAGCATTTGCAAATCAATAAGCTGCTGGCCTGCATCGTACCCATTGTTACGCAAGATGTGATTGCGTACTGCTGCTTCGACGATGACGGCAAGATTTCGACCAGGGGCAACAGGGACAACTGTGACAGGGATTTCAACATTGAGTATTTTTCTGACATTCGTGTGTCCAGTCAAACGGTTAAATTCACCCTGTTTATTATTGTTCATTTCTTCCAGATGAATAATCAGGCGCAGGTATTTATTAGTCTTTATAGCATTGTCGCCATACATTTCACGAATATTCAAAACACCAAGGCCGCGAACTTCCATAAAACCCTGCAGTAAACTCGGGCTGCGCCCATCTAGTATATCAGGTGCGATACGGCTAAATTCAGGGGCATCATCTGCTACCAGGCGATGGCCGCGGGTAATCAGCTCGAGTGCGAGTTCACTTTTTCCTACGCTGCTTTCACCGGTGATTAAAACGCCCGTACCCAGCACTTCCATAAATACGCCGTGAATTATTTCCTTGTTAGAGAGCAGCTTGTGCAGATAATAACGCGCTGTATCAACAACATAGTTGCTTTCAGCTTTACAGCTTAATATCGGTATTTTGTATTCATTGGCGTATTCGCAGAATATATCGGGAACCGGCAAATCATCGGTTAATATGATGGCGACTGTTTTACTGGCAAATAACTGCTTCAATGTACTGTTTCTGAAATCGTCGTCGAGTGATTGCAGGTAGTCACACTCGGTCTTGCCTATCACCTGAATGAGATTGTTATGGATGAGATTGAGATGACCAATCAGCGTTGCGTGTTCGTTGACGCTAATTTCATGTAAGGGGCGTTCTGGATCTTCAGCACCGGCTATCCACTTTAACTCAATCTTGCTGGCAAGATTTATGATGATTGATTCAGCGGAAAGAGTTTCTTTCATTCAGCACGGTACACTTGAATTATGATGCCTGTGAGGTTAATTGCCACTTAATGAGGTGATTATATATCTCTTTAGTATCGCTTGTATTACGTATTTGTTCACAAAAAACTTTATCGCTAAAAAGCGTTGCCAGGTAAGCCAGAATTTTAAGATGCTCGTCGGTGAAATGTTCTGGCACCATCAGTGCGAAAATTAAATCGGTTTTCTGGTTATCTGGACTGTCAAAATCAATCCCCTTGTCGAGTTTTAGAAATGCGCCGATGGCGCGATCAGTCAGGCTGGTGCGGGTATGGGGCAACGCTACGCCATGTCCCATAGAGGTGGAGCCCAGTTTTTCTCTATCTATCAGTAACTGGAAAATTTCCAGCGCATAAGCGCTTTCAGAAGGGGGGTCCTCCGGAGAGTGGGGGCGACTGCTATCTGCCGCGGTCTCTGCCAGTTTTTCTGCTAATAACTCCAGGGCGCGTTTTTTGCTTTTGATTTCCGAACTGGTAATAACAGCATTCGAGTCGATTAATGTATCAAGGTTCATGTTACTGATGCTGCCTTTAGCCTGACTGTCTGAACTATTCAATCTCGAATGCTGTTGATGGATGGCTGAACTTTATAACCCGGTTATTCAGTTCCTTCGAGGCTGCTTTCTTCCAGGTTATAGCTGTTGTTATTCTTGTTGTGTAGATGATTGGTTATTTTTTCCTTATGTTTTTTCACCTGGCGGTCCAGTTTGTCAGCAAGGCCGTCTATCGCAGCATACATATCCTCTTCAGTACAGTTGGCAAAGATGTCATGTCCGCTCATATGGACTGTCGCTTCCGCTTTATTGGTTAGATTTTCCACAGCAAGGATGACGTGGATATTACTGACTTTATCGAAGTGTCGTTCCAGTTTGGCCAATTTTTCAGTTACATAGGCTCTTAAAGAATCGGTGATTTCGATATGATGACCTGTCAGTTCTAATTGCATGTGTATTTCTCCACAGTGGTTGACGGAGTCTTTTTCTCGTACTCCTACGTTAAGCGCTTCCGCTCATTTGATGGTGGTATTAACATAGATTCTCTGTATTTTGCCACAGTTCGACGTGCAACATTAATACCTTCTTTCACTAATAATGAAGAAATTTTGTTGTCGCTCATCGGTTTTTTGGGATTTTCGTTCTCAATCAGCTTCTTCACCATGGATCGGATTGCGGTCGCTGAGCATTCACCGCCGTCAGCTGTACCAACATGACTTGAAAAGAAAAATTTAAATTCGTAGACACCACGCGGTGTGTGCATGAATTTGTTGGTCGTTACTCGTGATATGGTGGATTCGTGCATCTCGAGTTCTTCAGCAATGTCTCGTAAGACCATTGGCTTCATGCCTTCATCACCGTAATCAAGGAATAAAGTTTGACGTTTGACAATGGCTTCACCGACACGCTGCAGCGTGTCGCTGCGGCTTTGCAGGCTTTTTAGAAACCAGCGGGCTTCCTGCAGGCTATTGCGCAGGTAACCGGTATTGTTTCCACGCGCGGTATTTTTCAGGTGATTTTCATAGAAAGTATTTATTTTAAGTTTCGGCGCCGCTTCCGGATTGAGGCTGACGTGCCATTGCCCTTTGATTTTTCTAACAAATATGTCAGGTACGACATATTGTGTGTTATTTCTGGAAATACTTGCCCCGGGCTTGGGATTAAGTAACAGTATAAACTGGATTAATTCCTGAAGCTGCTCTTCATTACAGTGGATTTTTTTTTGCAGGCGTGCGTAATCATGGGCGCCAAGCAGGTCAAGGTGATGTTTAATGATTTTTCTGACAGCAGTCAGCCCCGGTGTTTTGGGATCGTATAGCTCCAGTTGTAATAACAGGCATTCCCTGAGATCGCGGGCGGCGATGCCGACGGGATCAAAACGCTGCACGCGGTGCAACACGGCCTCGACTTCTTCAATATCGATGTCCAGCTCATCTTTCAGCCCATTGAATAAATCTTCAATACTTTCAGTAAGATAGCCGTCGTCATTGATCGCATCGATGATGGCGATAGCGATAACCAGGTCATTGTCGCTAAACGGTGAATTTTTTAACTGCCAGATCAGGTGCTCACTTAAAGTGTCGCCTTCAATACTCTGGTTTTCCAGGAAGTCAGAGCTTGAGTCATCGCTTTGCTGGCTGGAAGGAGTGGCGGCAGTGGCAGTTGTTACATCATAAGTATCTTCCCAGTTCGCATCAATCGCCAGATCATCTGGCATTTCCTGGTTGCTTTCCATGTCGATATGCGGATCTTCGATGTCATCGCTCGCGCGTTCCTGAGATTCAGCCCGCTGACCGGCCTGAACAGTTTCATTTTCAGCTTCCGTGCCGTAGTTGTCTTCCTCATACTCCAGCATGGGGTTTTCTTCCAGGATCTGCTGAACTTCGCTTTGCAGTTCGATCGTGGAAAGCTGCAACAGACGTATTGCCTGCTGTAGCTGTGGTGTCATCGTGAGGTGCTGGCCAAGTTTTAGGTGAAGTGATGGCTTCATGGTGAATTTATAGACAATCTCATTGGATTACGCGATACCTCATCTTTCCCGCCGTCGACTATGCAGTGGGCCTTATGCAACAGGCAGTGGCGCAAGTTGTGAGTATATTGTCGCTTTAATCTCCGGTACAGCAAAAATTCATTGTTAAACTTACTTATAGTCGAAAATCTCGGCCAAGATAGACTTCTCGCACTTCTTTATTTGAAAGAATTTCTTCTGGCTGCCCCTGTGCAATTATTCTACCATTATTAAGTATGTAGGCTCTATTGCATATTCCAAGGGTTTCACGGACGTTGTGGTCAGTGATAAGAACACCAATATTATGATCGATAAGGTGTTTGATGATTTTCTGGATTTCGATGACGGATATAGGGTCAACGCCGGCAAACGGTTCATCGAGCAGTATAAACGAGGGTTGTGAGGCTAGCGCCCGGGCAATTTCAACACGTCGGCGTTCGCCGCCGGAGAGGCTTAGTCCCAAATTGTGGCGAATATGCTCGATTTGCAGGTCGTCGATTAATGCCTCCAGTTTTTCACTGCGTTGCGGCGCCTTAAGCTCCTTGCGGGCTTCCAGGATAGCCATTATATTGTCCTCTACGCTTAATTTTCTAAACACCGACGCTTCCTGCGGCAGGTAGCCGATACCCTGGTGGGCTCTGGCATGCATGGGCAGGCGGGTGATATTTCTTTCATCCATGAATATGGCGCCTTTATCGGTTTGCACCAGTCCGACCACCATATAGAAACTGGTGGTTTTGCCAGCACCATTTGGGCCGAGCAGGCCGACCACTTCGCCACTGTTGACATAAAACGACACATCATTGACCACGGTGCGTGATTTATAGGTTTTTATCAGATTATTTACGCGTAGTGTGGCCATTCTTCATTTTGCGTCTGGTTCTTCCGGCGATAGCTGTTTTTTCGGTGTTAAAGTGATATTGACGCGTTGGCTTGTTTCAGGCTTTTTACCGGACTGAGGACTGGTAACGGACGCCGGGGTGGCTTTACCTGCCTGGGCTTTATCATCACCACCGGCAACAATGATTTTTTTGAGGGTGTCATAGACAATTTTCTGGCTGTTAAGCTCCAGATCGGACTGCTTTAACCTGGCATTTATCGTCATTATCAGCTGGTTCTGGCTGGCGTTATAAACCATGTGTTCACTTTCTGCCTCGATGGGTTCGCCTTTTTCTGTGACATGGTTATACCGTGCAGGTTTGCCATCAACGGTCATGTGTTCAATTTCATTGTTATTATTTTGCTTCAAGGTTACTTTATCGCCCGTTAAAACCAGTTCACCCTGTGAGACTCTTACATTTCCGGTATACACGCTGTAACCTGATTCGATATTCATATTCATGCGATCAGCATTAACCAGAATCTTCTCTACCGGCTCTGCGGCGTCACAATTCATTTGCACGCAAAACAACAGTGTGCCGGTTAAAAAACTGGCATGAATGCATGAAAAATACCGGTAAACCGGCCTGAAGAAATTAATTATACGGTACATAATGCCCGTTCACACTGGATGAGAGTTCCAGTTCGCTGGTGATATTATTGTAAATCATACCGTTGGACTGTATTCGTGAATTTCCCTGGGTGATATCAACATGCGCCCGTGTTTTCGCGATTTTTGTAGTGGCGTTAATCATCAGGTTTTGAGTGCGGATAGTGACGGCAGGTTCAATATTTTGCTGCTGCATGATGACATTATCGATCAGCTGAAGGGTATCGTTGCTATGGTTAAAGATAGCTTTTTCAGCACTGACTTTCCATTGCCTGTCTTTGCGTAACAGTTGAAGTACCGGCTGCCTGATTTCTGTGTTGTCCGAGTCATTGTAGCGTTGCAAATGCACGCCATTCAGCAGGTAATCAGGGGCGCCGTTTTCATCCATGGACGTCATTTCGAACTCGTTCATAAATATTTCAACGTATCGCCTGCTTTTTGCCTGCTGTAATTGATCACTGGTGTTGTAATTGCTGGTAATCGACCACAGCACTATAATTACCAGGACAATGAAAATGCTGAGGCTAACGATGCGTTTCATCAGTGAAAATATCTGTGACGCGGTTATATGTTGTGCAGGTATGAGTGAAGCTTGTCATTGAGCAGGCCTTTGGCTTCGAGGATGAATTCGCAGACATCACGAACAGCGCCTCGCCCGCCGCTACGCTCCGTTATCCAGTGAGCATGCTGTTTTACGAAGGGGTGGGCGTTTTGCACTGCGATAGCAAAATCAAGTTGCGACATAATGGGCAGGTCGACGACATCGTCACCCACATAGGTAACTTGCTGTTTGCTGAGGTTTACTTCCTTGAGCAAGGCTTCAAATGCCGGCAGCTTGTCGCGGTATCCCTGGTACAGTAAGGAGACACCAAGATCCTTCATCCGGTGTTTGACCAGTTCTGACTGTCGGCCGGTGATAACGGCAACCTTGACGCCACATTCCTGCAGCATCCGCAGACCGTGGCCATCGAGTGAATTAAAAGCCTTGTATTCATCGCCATTGTTGTCAAAAAACAGGCCGCCGTCGGTCATTACACCATCAATATCAAAAATGACCAGTTCGATGTTTTTTGCTTTTTCCAGAATATCCTGCATAACAAATAGTTTTAAGTTGTGAATTAATAGTTACAGGTGGTTAGTTTATGTGTTTTTTCTTACTACTTAAAACTTACAACTTACAACTTATAACTGTCATGTTAAACGATTCCCGCACGCAGTATATCGTGCATATTAAAGGCGCCTATCAGTTTGTTATTTTCATCAGTGACCAGGAATCCGTTGATACTGTGCTGGTCCATTATTTTTACCATGGTTGCCGCCAGTTCATCGGCGGTTGTGGTACGGCAGTTTTTTGTCATAACCTCACTTATCGCCGTGTTATGAACATCAATATTTTTGTCCAGTGAGCGGCGTAAATCGCCATCAGTGTAAATACCCAGCACCCTGTTTTCCGTATCGGTGATGGCTGTCATGCCCAGGCCTTTTTTACTCATCTCCAGCAGCGCTTCAGACACGGTAGCTGTTGCAAGTACGCGGGGAATGCGTTCACCCTGGTGCATGATATCAGATACATGTAATAGCAGGCGTCTTCCCAGGCTGCCGCCGGGGTGGGAGAGCGCAAAATCTTCCGCGGTAAAACCTCGTGCCTGAAGCAGGGCGACAGCCAGTGCATCACCCATGACAAGGGCGACAGTGGTGCTCGAGGTCGGCGCCAGGTCATGCGGGCAGGCTTCCTTGCTGACACTGACATCCAGATTGATATCCGCTTTGCTTGCCAGTATCGAATTTTTATCGCCGGTCATGCTGATTAAAGGCACGGAAAAGCGTTTTAAAATAGGAATGATGGTTGTAATTTCAGCGGTATTGCCGGAATTCGATAAAGCGATAACAATATCTTTTCTGGTAATCATGCCGAGATCGCCGTGACTTGCCTCGCCGGGATGCACAAAAAATGCGGGGCTGCCTGTACTTGCTAAAGTGGCCGCAATTTTGCCGGCGATGTGTCCTGATTTTCCCATACCGGTAACCACGATACGGCCCTTGCAGCTTAATAACAACTTACAGGCGCGCGTGAAATTTCCATCGATACGGGACTCAAGTGCGGTGATTTCAGCCACCTCTGTTTTTATGACCTGTCGCCCGATCCCCTGGAAATCTGTGTTATCTGCTGGTGACATTAAAGTGATCCTGCTGAGCCTCTATTAAAATAGCGCCTCTGTTAGCAATATGTTGTTCTGCAGGTAATGCCTCATGGCTGCAACTACGAAGCGAAACATTTTAGCGGTCGGCTAATGTTTTATCAATGAATAACAGGGCCGGCAGATTTTACAGTAAAAATAACAGTAGTTGATAAGCAATAAATGCGCTTAACAACAGGCCGCCCTCCAGGCGGTTAATTCTTCCCTCTGCGCGAAAGCCATAAGCCATGATGAATAGTACGATGGTAATAATAAATACGATAGGGAGGTCCCGCTCAAGTATGCCATCAGCCAGCGGGGCGGGTTTAATTAAACCGGGCATTGCCAGCACCACCAGGCTGTTGAACAGGGTTGAGCCGACAACATTACCGATAGCAATATCATGTTCATTTTTAATTTGTAATAGATGCCGCAGGTTCGGGCAGACTGGTGCCAACAGCAATGACCGTTAAGCCAATTATCAACTCGCTCACGCCCAGCTCGGTAGCGACATTGACGGCGCCCCATACCAGAGCTTTTGAACTGATGGTTAACATTTTAATAACATTCATAATAACATTTAGATAACAGGCTGGAGAACCGTTGGTATTTATATGATTCTAAAGACTCCCGGAGGCGAAGAATACGCGATGTGGCATAATTCGCCAACAAATCCTGAAGAACAAAACAATAATTTTTCATCGCGTTAAAAAAATCGGCTGATTCCAGAAAAGACAGGTAAGATAGCAAGATGCTGCGTCAATATTTTTTTGCCTGGTCACCTGGCGGCTGTATGCAAGCAATTGATTTAAATCATGAATATTTAACCGAATGCTGTATGGTATGAAATGCCAGGATTGCTGATGTTGTTATAAGATTGAACAAAGGAACAGTAAATTAGTCGTACCCAGGAAGTGAAATTTAGCAAAATTAAAGCATTTTAGAATGTTACAATGCTTCGAAAATTATGAGCAAGGCAGGTCAACTTGAGCGATATTCTGGTCAAAATTAGGGATTTGCACTTTAGCCGGGGAGAGCGAAAAATTTTTGACGGGATATCGCTGAATATCCCCCGTCAGGGCATCACCGCTATCATGGGGCCAAGCGGTTCAGGCAAGACAACCCTGCTGAAACTGATTGGCGGACAGCTGACGCCAGATAAGGGGAGTATCGAGGTTGATGGCTTGGCTGTGCATCAGTTACCGACAAAAAAATTGTTCGAATTGCGCAAGCGCATGGGCATGCTGTTTCAAAGCGGCGCACTGCTGACCGATCTGTCTGTGTTTGAGAATGTGGCGTACCCCTTGCGTGAACATACCAGGCTGAACAATGCCATGATTCGTTATCTTGTACTGCTCAAGTTAAACGCAGTGGGTTTGCGGGGGGCAGCAAATTTAATGCCTTCTGAGCTGTCGGGCGGCATGTCGCGGCGTGTAGCGCTGGCACGGGCAATAGCCCTTGATCCCATGATGATAATGTACGATGAACCATTTACCGGGCAGGACCCGATTTCCATGGGGGTACTGGTTTCATTAATCAGCGAATTAAATAGCGCGTTAAATATTTGCAGCATTGTGGTATCACACGATGTGCACGAAACATTATCAATCGCCGATTATGTGCATATTATTTCTGACGGCATGGTGGTTGAAAGCGGCTCGCCTGAAATGCTCAAGAATAGCCGGTCAGAGTGGACGCACCAGTTTGTTCACGGTGACGCTGATGGCCCGGTGCCTTTCCATTACCCGGCAAAACCCATAATGGCCGATTTGTATTCTGGGGTTGATTAACTCATGCACATGTATAATGCCTGCGGAGTCGCCGATCTCCGCTTTGTAAATTACCGCATACAATTGGTATTTAATATTTTTCCTGATGAAGTACTGACAGGAAATTAACGGTGTTTGGTCGAATGCTAGGCAGCCTTCAGCACATTGGTGCTACAACCATT
>JAJDNP010000139.1 GCA_022340645.1 Gammaproteobacteria bacterium
AAGTATAATGGGGTGTATATCTGATGAAAAAACAGTTTAACCTGCTTGCTACCGCAATCTTCTCCATACTTGCCGCTCACTCGGCACAGGCGATTCAGTTTGACGGTTTTATGACTGCAGGAGCTTCTGTCCACGATGATAGCAAAAACAAGAATACCTATATCGGAGGCCTGGGCGATCGCGGCATTACCAATGATGTAACCTTTGAAACCGATACCCGTTTCGGTCTGCAGATCAGTTCTGATGTGACTGAAGATATGTCTGTCGTGGCGCAGTTGCTTGGCACGGGCGTAGATGGCAACTTCAATGCGATTATCGAGAGGGCCTACAGTGATGATGAGCTTAATGATATTGCCAGTATTCACGTTGGCAAAATAAAACAGCCGGTATACCTGGTAAACGATTATATCGAGGTGGGATATGCCTATCCCTGGATACGTCCGCCGGTTGAAGTCTATTATCTGAACAACCCCCTGAATACCGTCAACGGTATTGAATTTTTGCTGCAGGTCCCTGTTGGCCCGGGAACCTTATCATTCCAGCCGTATTTGGGTTCAAATCGTGACGATATTCCGAATGCGCAGGGCGCTTATTTTGAAGCTGAAAACATTTACGGCATCGATGTTAAATATTCCGGCCATGGCTACATCGTGCACGCCAGTACTTTTCAGTGCGAGGTTAAAACATATGGCGGCTTTATACTCACTGGTACGGGCCTGGGTGATGTATCCGTTGACCTGAACGGGAAGGGTGATTGCGAGGTAACATCGGCAGGTTTCAATCTGGATATGGCTAATGTTGTTGTTTATGCTGAATGGCAGGACCGTACTACCACGGATACATTGTCGCGAGCCTTTGGCGACCAGGATGCCTATTATGCAACGATCGGTTATCGCTTCGGCAAGTTTCTGCCACATATAACATATGCATCTATCGATGGTAAGGCATCAACTGTTGGTTTAGCGACTGATACTGGTGCTATAACTGGTGGAGCTTTAGCGGGTAACCCAGCAGGCTCTCAATCAATGAATTTCCCTGTCGCTATCCAGACTTCAATTACGGCGGGGTTACGCTATGAAGTCAATGACAGTGCCGCACTCAAGATTGAGTATTCAGTTGTTGATATTGAAGATGACCCGCAAAAACTGGCCGATGCGAATCAAGGAACAAATTACGGTTTATTCAATGCTGATTTTACCAAAATGCCGCCGGATGGCAGTGTAGGTATTTTCAGTGTCGCTCTGGACGTAATATTTTAATCGAGATATGGAAACTGCATGCATTACTGCTAATGGTCAGCTGACAAGATTGCAATTAAAGTAAGTTAAGTTTTCATGCGTGTGAATAACATTAATTTAATATCCGCTGCCGTGGTTTCCGCTGGTTTCTGTTTTAAAGGGTATATCCTGAAAACAGGCCCTTATTTCTCGCTGCTGATGCTGCTGCTGGGTTTAATGTCGCCGCTAATGGCACAGGCTGATGGCTTATTTGATTTCCAGATGACGCTGGCCCGCAAGGGCAATGCTGAAGCGCAATTTAAAGTTGGTGAGATGTACGAAACCGGTTTCGGTGTGAAACAGGATATGCAGCAGGCAGAAGACTGGATTACCAGTGCCGCGCAGCAGGGACATGAAACAGCAGGATTTAAACTGCTGTACTGGGATGTGGAAAAAAATGGTCTTAAAAGCAGTAACCAGGTCAAATTTGATGAGTTAAATCAAAAGGCAAAAGCAGGCAATGCGCAGGCGCAATACTTTGTTGGCAAGATGTACGCGCATGGCGTTGGTGTGAAAAAAGATACTGAGACGGCAATTGGCTGGTTAAATAAGGCGACGTTAGTCGGCGTGTTAGCGGCAGAACGAGAACTTGCCGTCGTAAAAGAAGAACAGCAGCGTGCTGCATTAGCGCAACGTCGTGAACAGGAAAAGCAGGCCGAATTACAGCAGCGCGAAAAGCAGCTGCAACTGGAGCGGCAGCAAAAAGCGAAAGCACGCGCTGAGTCGGCTGCAAGGCGGCAGAGAGCATCTGCAACAGCCACCACTCAGAAAGCGGCTGAAGAAGCGGCTGCGAGGAAAGCCGCTGAAGCAGCAGCCAGGAAAGCGGCGGAAAGGAAACAACGCCAGGCACAACAGCAGGCATTATTAGAACAACGACAGGTGAAATCACCACAACGCAAACAACAATTTGAGGCTGACCCATGCAGCGGAAAATCAGCAAGGTTCCTGTCCACGTGTAAATAATTATCATCGTTCACAAAACTTAAAAAGCAGAATGTTTATACATTCTGCTTTTTTATTGGTGCGCCAGGACGTTAGCCAGAATATTTCATAGGAACACTGAAAATATCACTTAACGTTATGATTATAAAAAGAAATATAGGTATATTAGAAAACTCCACTTTGTACCCGGCATCGCTATGCAGTTTTTGCCATAAAATATTTTATTTAGATCTCAGCGGCCCCATGATTAATTTATTTTGGAATCGATTCGTCTGTAACCATAGCTATGGCTATGCCCATAAAGTTATACTGGAACGAATCGATCAAACTGACTCACTGACCAATGTTAATAAAACATGGCTCCAAAACTCTGCATTCCTATGAAATATTCGGCTTAGTACAAACTATACACTTTAAGTACCAGGTTTTAGCAATAACACAAATCTGCAGACTTTAGATATACCTGTTTTTAATAAACAGTAATTGATACTCCCGCAAAGGCGCGATTAAATGAATTAAGGTAGTGATGATGACTTTCAGTCATGAGACCAACCTATGGACTTCCAGTCCATAGTCGTTAAGTTGACTGTTTAAAACTGTATAGCGGTGCCCAGTACATAGTGTGTTTTGCAAATATACTAATATTACTTAATAGAATCATAATGTTAAGCCATACTTCCAGCGTTCCTATGAAATATCCGGGTTAAACACGTTATAATTCAAAAACATTAAATAAATTCCAGACCTTTTTGCTTTTCAATAATGCCCTCACAAAAAGACGCTTCATCAATATCTGGCAACAGCAGCCCGGGTGCTTCAAAATACCGTCAGACAAAAAAAGGCAAACCGCGCGTACAGAAAAAACAGACACGAAAAAAAGCCGGCAGAGCGGGTAAAAGAACCCCCTCGGCAGGGAAAAAACCGCGTTCAGGACGAACATTCAAGTGGCTATTTATTTTCCTGCTTATCGCTTTTAGCGTTTATATTTATTACCTGGATCAGCGCATTACCCGGCGTTTCGAAGGCCGCATCTGGCAATTGCCGGCACATGTCTATTCCCGCCCGCTTGAGCTGTTTGTTGGCAAGTCCATATCGCCTGAACAGTTAAAGTTTGAACTTGAGTACCTGAAATACCAGCAGATTGATCAGCTGCCGCAACAATTTGCCCAGTACCGCCAGTGGAACGATACTTTCGAAATCAAAACGCGTGATTTTGATTTCTGGGACGGTCACGAACCGGCTCATACCATACGCGTCGCCATAAGAGATAACCAGGTTACGGAATTAACCGATATATACAAAAATCAAAATGCAGGACTGGTGCGTTTTGATGCAGGTTACCTGACGGGTATCTTCCCTGCTCATGCGCAGGACAGGATACTGCTCAGGCTCGATGATGTGCCTGATATGTTTATAAAAATGTTGTTATTGATTGAAGACAGGCGTTTTTTCTCGCATTGGGGCATTGATCCACAGTCAATCGTCCGCGCCTTTGCGGTGAATATCTACTCAGGCAGGACCGTACAGGGCGGCAGCACTTTAACGCAGCAGCTGGTAAAGAACCTGTTCTTAAGCCAGGATAAAACCTTAACGCGAAAAATTAATGAAGCGTTTATGTCACTGCTGCTTGAGCTTCACTACGACAAAAGATTAATACTGGAAACATATTTAAATGAAATATACCTGGGGCAGGATGGCCGCAGGGCCATTCATGGATTCGGGCTTGCCAGTGAATTTTATTTTGGCAAATCCCTGAAAGAGCTGTCACTTGATGAAATGGCAATCATGGTGGCAATGGTTAAAGGGGCTTCGTTTTATAACCCTCAAAGAAACCCTGAAAATGTCCTGCAACGTCGAAACATTGTACTACGTGCAATGCAGCAGGAAGGTCTTATCACAGCGATACAGTATCAAAAGCTTGCCAGTAAACCCGTGGTTACCGTGAGGCATGC
>JAJDNP010000128.1 GCA_022340645.1 Gammaproteobacteria bacterium
TGGCGGTATCGGCCAGGGTCAGGGTGGCGGTAATCACCTCGCCGGTATCCACATCGCTGACCACGATATCGGTGATCGCGACACTGGCGTCACCCTCGGTATAGGCGCTGACCGTGCTCAGGTTGGTGGCGCTCGGGGCATTGTTCACGGCGGAGTATTCAAAAGCACCAATATCCGTTGTGCCACTCCTGAGAAAACCCCGCTGATCAACAAGCGGTGCCCCCGTGTTGGTGCCGGCGTTGATTGCCACGCTGCCGGCGAGTAATGCATGAGTTTTGCTGAAACCACCATTATCTGCCAGCACATCGAGCAGTGTATTCAATGGTGTTACAAGCGTGCCACGCTGGTCGCCTGTCGAGGTGAATGCCAGGTTTAAATCTTTATCAATGGCTGTTCCATCGCTATCGATGTTATAACCCAGTGAATTGATAATGCCGCCTGTTATATTGCTTGTGCCATCATTGAGCAGCGAGTTTTTGATATTAGTGGTGGAAGTGATATCCTGAAATATGCCTTTAACAAGGAGGATATCGTCACTCATATTTGCAGTAAAGGTTGAGTTGATGATATTCAATGTACCGGCATTGATATTATGAATCGCACCACCTTGTTTCTTTGCCATATTTGCACTCAATGTGGCATTGGTTAAATTTACCGTGCCGCCATCATTGTTGATGGCACCGCCATCATACTTTTTGGTATCATTCCCATAAAACAGTGCCTTGTCCAGGGTAACAGAGCCGGTATTATAAATGGCACCACCGTATTCATCGGCATGGTTATTAGTAAATATCACATCAGTACCATTGATGGTTCCGCCCTGGTTAAATATGGCGCCACCATTGCCAGTACCAGCACCCAGACCAAAGGCGTCATTACCGGTGAAATCGACACGCGATAAAGTGACGCTACCCAGATTGTTGTAAATCGCGCCGCCTGCATTGTTCGCCAGGTTACCGTTAAAATAGGAGTCGGTTATGCTGACGGTTCCAGCATTATTATAAATCGCACCGCCGTCATTCTCGGTATATATGTTGCTGGTAAAATCGACCCGGGTTAAATTGACCGTGCCCAGATCATTATAAATGCCGCCACCGTTAAAGCTATAATTCCCACTGAGCGATATATCAGTCAAGCTCACATCAAAACCGGGGTTGACACGCATTGCTCCACCCAGGGTAATACTGCTCCCGCCTTGTATTATACTAAGATCACTCATCGCGACGTTGTTTGCTAACACGTCGAAAGACCGCTCATTAACCAGGGCGCCATCAATGACTGTTGCGGCTTCACTTACACCTCTAATAGCGAGTGCGTCGGTAATGTCGAGGTCACCTTCGAGTGCGGTATCATCACTGCCGCCAGTATCAATGGACAGCGTGTATGTTGCCGCAGCCAGGTTTATCTCATCAAAACCAGGATCTGCATTAGCAGCCAGAATGGCCTCACGCAATGAAACTTCACCATCAAGGCCGGGGTTAATAAATAAATTCGCCAATGAAGACAGGTCCGCATCTGCATCCACTACATCATTTGTTGTTGTGACATTGATCGTGCCAAGGATATTATTCCAGCTCTGCTGCAAGGCAGCATCTGCCATAACTGACGTTTCGATCGCGCCGGTGGTGTATTCAAGCTGCCAGTCACCGCCCATTTGTGAAATACCGGTCAAATCGTCACTGGCGGCCACATCCATACCCGTGAGGTCGGCCAGGTCATTAATCAGGTTCTGTCCTGCTTCGGCAGATGCCAGGTCACAGCCATAAATCAGCAGGTCAGCATCCTCATTCATGCCCGTTTGCCATTGCTGTATTTGTTCGGCGTAATTATCAATATTAACGTTGGATAACCATGCATCCCCCAGTTGCAATCCTGCCCTGTCGCCATGACTGACAATGTGTATCGCATCAATGTCCTGCTGTCCTGTGAGCACACCTGTCATCTGTTCGATACCATCCAGATCGGTATGCAGAACAAATATCTGGTAATTTGTGTCCGGCTGATTGCTTATGTCATCAATTAACTGCTGATAATCCGGTGTTGCAGCATCGACAAAGATGATTTCATGCCGGGCATCAGAAACAGTACTGCTATCATTGAGTAATGTTTCCAGCACATCTATAGTGGAATAAGTATCGTTTATTGCCGGGTTGTCTCCCATAATTCCAGCGAGACTATCGAGATTCAGCGGCTGTTCAGCGGACGCTGGCAATTGAATACCGGTATCATCCGGCGAGGGATCGGCTGTTAATCCATACGCTGTTTGCAGCAGGTCAGCACTTTCATTTATATCAAGGACACTATTAGTGCTGTCATCGGTATTAAAGGGATCTGCAGCCACGAATCCAGCAAGGGCATCTGCAGATAGCAGGATTTTTGGCTCCATGCGCTCAAAGTACATGGTAGTTGAAAAAGTCTTTGTGGCTGAGGCTTTATCTGTACAGGGTTTTCGTTTTCGCATAACTGGTCACTGCTAAAGGCGCTGCTGTTTTCAGTACCGCAGAGTGCGCTGTAATATACGGCAGGTAGTTAATACCGCGCACTGATAAATGCTTCGAATCCGAGGTTTGCCAGTGCCTGCTGGCGTTTCTCTGCAAAGTTCCTTACGTTGTAGAGACCCAGTGAAATAAGTCCTTTATAAATACCATGATCTATTTCCTGAAAGTCATTTACACCGGCTTCTCGAAGCCTGTTGATAAGGTCTTTGGTTAATTTATCGGTCTCACCCTGCCTGGTCATTACCAGAAAACCGGATGGTGATTTGTTCATCGGGATATCTGTTTCAGGTAACGATTTTTCATTATTTATTTTTTCGTTTCGATCCGGTTTGGAGTCAACAATTTCCGCCTGGACCGTTGTTGACGGGGTTTGTTGTTGCTGCTGTTGACTGACCTGCTTCTGCCTGGCCTGTATTTTCTCGACCATTGCTTTTTCAGTTATTTGCTGACCATTGCTCACTTCAGAGAATTCTTTGTCATTGTCTTCAGCAGAAGGCTGCAGGAACTTTACAATACACTTCAGACCTGCCGGTATCCGATTTTCCGGATTAGGCATAATCAGCCTGACACCGAAGGTATTACTGGCAGTGTCACCGATACGATCTACTATGCTAACTGTACCGGTCAATTTGTCTGTGGTGTTAAATTCCGGAAAAATTTCACCCACCATGCCGACTTTGATGGAACCGAAATTTTCCATTGGTACGATAGCCTCTATCACCAGCGGGTCCAGCTGTGCCAGCCTTAAGATGGACTGGTCTTCAACATACTCACCACGGTGTTTGTAAGTATCGAGCACAAACCCGTCAAACGGAGCCCTGATGGACTTTTGGCTCAGCTGTTGCTCGGCCCGTTTTAACTCCAGCGTACGGATATCTGAAAGTTCTTTGGCCTGCGCCAGTTTCCACCTGGAGAGACTTTCCTCACGCTCTGCCTCTTCAATTTTTTCAACGGAGGTGGCCTGTTTTTCGCGCAGTGAAGCAAGACGTATTTTATGGCGTTTATCGAAATCCATATTGATCTCGCTGAGTTTGATTTCTGACTTGATGCCTGCACGATATCGCGCCAGTTTTACGCTGGCACGTTCTACATCGGCGTCAAGCTGTGCAACGATCTGACCGGCTGAAACTTGCTGGCTTCTCTCAACATACAGATCTTCGATAACACCGGCCACCGGGCTGGCGATGTCGGCAACTTTATACGGGTTAATAACGCAGTCTACACCCGGGATTGAGCTATGCACTGCAGCTGAGTCATCGGCGAAAGACTGCAGGCTGATAATACAGGCTGAAACAAAAGTTAGCAGTTTCTTAAGATCAAACGTATTGATAGTGTTAATTGTAGATAACATACAGTTTATTACTCTCTAGATATATGTTTAAGTCTAGTAATAATTTAATATCCCACATATAACAAGATGAGCTATAGCTGATATTCAGACAAAGCGTATCAATATCTAGACGAACGGTGCCTGTAATGTGAGCTGTTTTAACTTGCGGAGTAACTGATTGCCGATTGATTCACGCTGATGGCTAAACCGCACATATATGCGCTGCCCCAGGTAATTGCCCGAATTTCTTATCGGCAGTGATATCTCAACCTCAAAGATATTCGAAATCGCCTGCATACCAGTCTCATCCCTGAAATCTACTGCAACCTCACCGCCGGCGCCTGAACCTAGCAGTCGGCTTGGCAGGCGGTCAGTCGCCTGCGGTAGCACTCTTAAAAACTGTGCCGTAATAATCTCATCAGGTCGACTTCTTAACCTGGCGGAAATCACCTGTGTTTCATGCCTGACAGCATCGATACGTGACTGCGGTATGACAACCCTGGCGCTCACCTGCCTCAGGTCTGCGATGTAACCGATAACCTCACCACGTTTTACGTACTTGCCTGGAAGGTCACTGGCCTGCGGTAAAAATACAAGACCCCGTGTCATACTGGTAATATCCAGGCTATTTAATTGTGCTTTTACATCTTCGAGCTCGGCCTCAATTGAATCGATTTTAAATTTAATAATTTCTGCCTGGGTGCGGTCCTGTAATATGATATCTTTCTGCCGGGCACGAAATTCTTCCAGTTTGGCTAACAGGATGTTACGCCGTGTGGATAATTCCAGGTTCTCCAGCTTTAAAATTACGGTACCCGGCTCAACAGGAATGCCATCATCCACCAGAACCCGGGTAATAATGCCGTCAGTACCTGCCCGGATCAGTGCATCTTCCGGCAACTTTATTAT
>JAJDNP010000160.1 GCA_022340645.1 Gammaproteobacteria bacterium
CCGTAATACTTATATTCCAATATCATAGAAATGTTGGTGTTCTAATCATTATTTGTTTTTATCGGTAACAACAGAGTGAAAACAGTTTTTTTTTGTTTGCTGGTAAACTCTATTATTCCGTTATGTTGCTGTGCCAGCGATTGAGCAATAGATAAACCAAGACCGGTGCCTTCGGCGTGGCCAGTAATCATCGGCATAAATATTTTTTCCTGCAAATCTGCAGGGATACCACCGCCGTTATCTTCAATATCGATTCTCGCAACCAGTGGATAGCTTTTCGGACCAATATTAAAATTCCGTTGCGTCCTGGTCTTAAAAACTATTTTTCCGTTTTCATTATTAATTGCAGATATTGCGGTCACGGCATTACGTGTGATATTCAAAATTATTTGAATCATCATTGATTCATCGGCATGAAGTTCCGGAATACTGGGATCATAGTCTGCCAAAATAGTAATTTGATCATTCTCGGCAGCTACCAAATGGCGAACATGTTCCAGTACTTTATGTATATTAATATTACTTTTAGTTGGCAGGCTCCTTGGCCCAACCATCCGGTCGAGCAGGTTTTTTAATCGGTCCGTTTCATTGATAATAATTTGTGTGAACTGTCTGTTGTTATCATCCTGTAGTTCTCTTTCGAGTAATTGAGCTGCACCACGTATGCCTCCCAGTGGATTTTTTATTTCATGAGCCAGGCCACGTAGCAGACTTTTACCAGCTTCATACTGGCCGAGTATGCTTTCTTCATGTAAGATTCTGTGCTGCGGTTTTAAGCGAGTGAATTCAAGTAATAAGCATTTACCGTTATCAGTATATTGAATCGGTGAGACGGAGTAATCTACGTCTATGGTCTGTTTGTTATGGATGTGAAGCTGATCGTCATATACGTTATAAGGATGAGTGGTGATTAGAGATTGTTCCAGCCGATCAAAAAATTCAGGTTCTTTGATAATCAGCTTCCGAATATTTTTTCTGCTTGCACGTTTATTACTGATATGAAACAGCATCTCAGCAGCTGGATTCATGCAGACAATCTGCAGGTTTTCGCCAATCACAATAACGGCGGAATGCAGGTTATCCAGGATTGTTTGCGGTGAATTGTATTCAGTAGCGACCATACAATGTTATATGCAATAATTGAACCAGTTTTTATCAAGCTAGAAAAAATATATTATTTATTTAAAAATCAATGAGATGCAAGGCGTAGTTGGTAGAAAAGTCAACCAGAACTTACGATCCTTAGTGTATCGCACCATTGTGGTGCAATGCTAGTCTTGCGATAGAGAGCGCCGGCGTGAATTTAATGCAACTTCAGCAGGATTCTGCCTTCGTATGCGGGCATCTGGGATTGATGGCTGTTAAGATTATCGAGGTGACCTGTTCTGGATGATTGAATGCTGTTTAACATATATGACAGTTTCTCTGGTGCGTGCGACAATTTTTCCGGCTTTATCTCTAACATGAGCCTGCAGCTTGTGAGTACCCCTGTCAACACGACCAATATGTAAAAACAGCTCCTGGCTATTTCTTATCAGAGGCCTGCCATCCAGAAGCAGCCAGATTGTATGGCCTTCAGCGGTATTTAACGCTGGTTTAAGTTGCAGTGAAACAGATGGATCTGGATCGTTCCAGAGAGTTTCACCATTTGCCGGTGAGACAATATCAAAGTCTGTGTATTTGAATTCGGCAGATTTCTCCTCTTCAGCGGCTTGCTCATCAGTTTCCTTGTTAGACTTGATTTTAAGAGCGTCAACAATCGTGAGAGACGGAGGGATAAATTTTTTCGCATCGCCAAATGGCTTATCTGAATATACAATATTGCCTTCTTCATCTACGCCTTTATAGAGCTCAGCATGCACAGCAAATGCAGATAGAAGCGTTGCCAGCAGAAAGTATTTAATAAAAGTATTCATCATAAGCTGAAGCATAACGTGTGAATTCGTTTATCGCAATAAAAAGCCCCGCATGAGTGCGGGGCTTTATCAAAATACTCTCAATGGTATGAGAGATAAGTCGATTTACACGCTGTAGTACATGTCATATTCACATGGATGTACAGCTGCACGATAACGCTGAACTTCAGCTTTCTTCATCTTAATGTAGCCGTCAATGGCGTCATCATCGAAAACACCACCTTCGGTCAGGAAGGCGCGGTCTGTATCCAGTGCTTTTAATGCTTCATCAAATGAGAACGCAACCTGAGGGATTTTTGCTTCTTCTTCAGGCGGCAGGTCATACAGGTCTTTGTCTGCGGACATACCCGGGTCGATCTTGTTCTTGATGCCGTCAAGGCCGGCCATTAGCATGGCCGCAAAAGCAAGATAAGGATTTGCTGTTGAATCAGGGAAACGAACTTCGATGCGGCGCCCCTTTGGGCTGGATACGTGCGGGATACGGATAGAAGCAGAACGGTTACGTGCAGAGTAAGCCAGCATAACCGGTGCTTCAAAACCAGGAACAAGACGTTTGTAGCTATTGGTAGAGGCATTAGTAAGTGCATTTAGCGCTTTAGCATGTTTGATAATGCCGCCGATGTAGTACAGCGCGTTCTGAGACAGGCCGCCATACAGGTCGCCGGCAAACAGGTTCGCGCCATCTTTAAAGACAGACTGGTGTACATGCATACCGTTACCATTATCACCTACCATTGGTTTGGGCATGAAAGTCGCCGTTTTGCCATAAGCATGTGCGACGTTGTGTACAACATATTTGTAGATCTGAACTTCGTCTGCTTTACGCACCAGGGTGTTGAAGGTCGCTCCGATCTCACACTGGCCGGCGGTGCCGACTTCGTGATGATGTACTTCGGTCTCGACGCCCATCTCCTCCATCACCAGGCACATGGATGAACGCAGGTCCTGTAATGAATCGATTGGCGGAACAGGGAAGTAACCGCCTTTTACACCAGGACGGTGGCCCATGTTATTACCGTCATATTCTTTGCCGGTATTCCATGCGGCTTCTTCAGATTCTATCTTGTAGAAAACGCCACCCATTTCGTCGCCCCATTGAACACCGTCGAAAACAAAGTATTCGTTTTCTGGGCCGAAGTAAGCTGTATCACCGATACCGGTAGAGATGAGGTAGGCTTCAGCACGCTTGGCGATAGAACGTGGATCGCGGTTATAACCCGTCATATCTGTTGGTTCGATAACATCGCAGCGCAGATTCATGGTGACTTCTTCACAGAACGGATCGATGACATGTGTCTCGCAGTCAGGCATTAAAATCATGTCTGATGCATTGATGCCTTTCCAGCCCTGAATAGATGAGCCGTCGAACATCTTGCCTTCGAGCAGAACATCTTCATCAATTGTGTGAGAAGGCACAGATACATGCTGTTCCTTACCCTGTGTGTCAGTAAAACGGAAGTCAACGAATTTAACGTCTTTTTCCTTGATCATATTTAGTACATCACTTGCAGCCATAGTAAGAGCCCCTATCAATTAAAAATAAAAAATAATTCGTACAGAAAAATCTGTTGCATTATTGCTGATGCAGTCAGGTTCCATACGGCGTAATATTTGTTTTCACCAGACGAAGTCTGGATAAAGAACCTTTAATCAATTCTGTTTGTCGCCTGTCCTGGTATGCATAACAAAACTCATCAAAGGCTCTTTTTACAAATGTGGATTTTGCAACAAACGTGCCAATTAGGGAAACCCTGTATTGTGCACATTTTAGGCGAAACTATAAATAATAACGCACTATTATAGTGCGTATTGACAATATGTGCACTATAGAGGTGCGTTCTAACTAAAATGTAACTCACAGTCTCCAATGCATTGAACCTGTTTACAGGCCAGTTCAAAGTCCTGTTGAAGTGAATGCGCGTCTTCGAGTGATTGCACGAATTTCAGGGGAAGGCGAGCTTCAACACTAATATGGCCGTTCAGATAGTGCAGGGTTATATCATCAATATGTTTCAATATACTATGTTTTGACCACTCATGGCTTAAAGCGAGTAACAATTTGCTGCGCAATGGCAAATTCCTGCAGCTCGCGGCGTTTTCATCATCTTCCGGGTCAATATGTACGGTAACATCATTGATTTCTTCAAAGTTATCAATCAGGGTTTTTTCGACCGCCTCAGAAATATGGTGTCCTTCGGAAACGCTGAGTTTTGGTGAAACCTGAATATGCACGTCTACAAGTGCATTGTGTCCCATGCGGCGACTTCGTAATAAATGCAGTTGACGAACATCATCAATATCCAGAATGCTCTGCCTGATTTTTTTAACCATTTCAGGTTCAAGAGCGGTATCAACCAGTTCCTGGACGCTCTGTCGGCTTAGATCAAAGCCGATTTTGGCGATCATTAAAGCCACGATAATTGCTGCAATCGCGTCAAGCAAGGGATAGCCAATATAGGTGGCGCCTATACCAATTAGCACCACTATTGATGACACGGCATCACTGCGATGATGCCAGGCATTAGCCTCGAGTAATGGCGAACGGATTTTTTGAGCGATAATTCTTGTTGCGTGATACAGTGCTTCTTTACTGATAATTGATATAGCAGCAATTATTAGTGTGAACAGTGCGGGTATAGCAATTTGATCGGGATGCTCTAGCCGGTGCATAGCACTAAATGCGATACCGACAGCGACACCGATCAACAGGATGCCAAGCGCGACGGTGGCCAGGGTTTCATAACGCCCATGACCATATGGGTGATCTTCGTCAGCATCCTCACCCGCGTGTTTGACCGCAAGTAGCACCATCCCATCACTGGCCAGGTCTGAGAGTGAGTGAATGCCATCTGCAAGCAGAGCCTGTGACTGCCCAATGATTCCGCCTATAATTTTTATCACGGTCAACAACAGATTAACTGCCACACCCCACAGAGTGATGCGATTGGTTTCCTGTTTGCGTTGTTCGAGGGTCACTTCCATTCTGGTATTTTGATGGTCATGGATTTATGGTGCAAGCTTAATTTCAAACAATCCGCAGTCGTCATGGCTCAGTTATTTCCAGGCAGATTACAAAGATTGTTGTGAAAGTTGACCGAGGTGGTGAATGATTAAACCAGTCAGAAAAGCAGCCATGCAAGAGCACCCGTCACATGCAGCAATGCTATTTTGGGAATAAACTTAAATATTCTACCACAGAGGCGGGGTTTTGCAGAGTCTTGATTATTGTGTACAGCCACTGTGGCAGCCGTACACAATACAAATTGAAATGATGTTTTCTGTGCGACTTTTCTTTTCTGTATTGAAACTTATTTTAAGTTTGGGGCTGTCAGGTCAGGGGCATGTGCTATTAAAATTAAAGTGCTTCCGTACGCGTTTTAGCAAGCGCTTCCCGCTTTGCTTTTTGCTCCATCTTTAACTCTTTAAAGCGTTCGATATAATCGGTAAATTGCGTAGCGATTTCGTCACGACGCTTTTTATGGCTTTCCATTACCTGGTATTGTACCGAGACCTGCCGCTTTTGATTGTCTATTCGTTTAAACAAATCCGGTGGTACCTCACGGCCCGAGGCCTTAAGCCGTGCCACCTGCTTTTCCATCGACTCAATTTTATGATTTGAATCCGCAATAATCGACGCAGCCAGTCGAATTTGAGAGTCAACGGTATCAAGCCGTGAATCACGTGCCACAATCAGATCTCGCTCAGTTGTGTAGGTATCGAGCAGGACACGGTCACGCTGCTGTTTCCTTTTTTCTTCTAATTCAGCTTTTTTGCGTTCCTCTTCAAGGCGCTTTTCTTCAGCTATCTGCTCAGGCGTTTTAGCGGCTTCCTTGTGTTTCATCACTATGCCCTGATCATTCAGCTCATCATATTCCTTCACCAGGTATTTTGGCGGTATTTTGTCGCCAAAATGCATTTGACCGTTTTCATCCACCCATTTGTACATTTTTGCCTGTACTGAAAATGAAAGTGTTATCAGAATGAAAGGTAAAGCATGCATAGTCAATCGCATAGTAGACAGCCTCAGGAATTAATAACTGATAATCTATAAGTATAGGCGCTAATTTTCAGGAATCGAGCTGTAAACCCGGATATTCCATAGCAACACTTATTGCTCGACTTGAGCTTATCAAGTTGATAAAGGTTAGCCGTATATGAGAAAGTACACTATGTATCCAGCATCGCTGTGCAGTTTTTGCCATGAAATATTTTCTTTGGATCTCAGTGATCCCGTGACTAATCTATTTTGGGAGCTAATCGTCTGTAACCATAGATTTGACTATGCCTATAACGCCAATTTGGGTCGCTTCGCGCAAGCTTGCTCACTGGCCAATGTTAAGAAGAAGTGGCCCCAAAATTCTGCATTGCTATGAAATATCCGGGTTAGCGTGGCGGAACAACTTCTTATATTTCTCATTTCACTGGTTGCCAACCTGTTCTCCGCGCTATCCGGCGGTGGTGCGGGGCTGATACAGTTGCCGGCCCTGATTTTCCTGGGATTGCCATTCGGCCTTGCACTGGCCACGCATAAAGTCGCCACCATTGCACTGGGAGTTGGCGCTACTGCGCGCCACCTGAAAGAAAACAGGATAGAACGAGATTTCGCGCTGATTATGATACTGGCGGGAGTGCCGGGCGTGGTGCTGGGTGCCAGTTTTATACTCCAGGTACCGGATCAGATAGCCAGGACAGCACTTGGGTTGTTAACCATGGGGTTAGGCGTGTATTCCTTTTTTTCACCCGAACTGGGGCAGACATGCCTCATTAAGAACAGGCATACCAAAGGATACGTAATCGGAGCACTGGTCCTGTTCATTATCGGTATTCTCAATGGTTCATTAACCTCGGGTACGGGCTTATTTGTCACACTCTGGCTGATACGCTGGTTTGGTTTCGATTACAAACTGGCCGTCGCTTACACCCTGGTGTTTGTTGGATTGTTCTGGAATGCTTCCGGTGCGCTGACACTGGGACTGCTTGGCGATATCCACTGGCTATGGATACCCGCATTATTGCTTGGTTCCTTTATTGGCGGTTATCTCGGGGCGCATTTGTCCATTGTGAAAGGCAACAAGGTGATCAAGCGCAGTTATGAGATTGTGACGCTGTTAATTGGGTTGAAGCTGGTGTTGGGGTGATAGCATTTATGCATCACTATGATCGGTTTGGTTATTCACATCTACTGCTAAGTGTTCTCTTATACTTCGGATTTCGCCCTGACGGCGACCTACTTTTCTTTCAACAGCTAAAGAAAACTAGGGAAAAGAAAGCCGCCACTACAACTTCGCCCCTAAAAAACAGGGGTTCCCATTGAGCCAGCAAAGCTATCATGCTGTGAAAAAACTCGCCCACGCTGAAAAACGCGTACGCTCAAACAGTTTTCACAGAAAACTCATGATAGCTGTGCTGACCCAATGGCTTGTTTAAGGTGGATTGAAAGTCAAAAACATCTGCTATAGTGTTTCAAGTTAAAACCAGTAATTCGCAGTATTAATGAAGCCAAATAAAAAACGGCAGCCATAAAGACTGCCGTTATCTTGGTATAAATTGATGTCAGGCTTTGCGTCTGGCAATACCGAGCAGCCCGATAATGCCGGAGCCGAACAACCAGACGGCTGCGGGAAGAGGTACTGTCAGGTCACTTAATACGAATGCGTCCAGTGCCCCATCGCTATACGCATTCACACCCGGATCATTCCAGGTAATGTTTAAATCATGTGCTGATGCAGATGCTATAAAATTAAAGGCCCCTGGAGCGAAATCCAGCGCGCCAGTGCCACTTTGGCTAAAAATTATGCCACCCATTTCAACAGTAAAATCATACGCTTCATTTCCAACACCTGTATATCGATTACCCCAGAGGAAGGATAGCTCATAATTATGACCTGTAATAAGGTCGGTAACAGTCTGAGATAATGTTCCATAAGTCGGGTTTCCAGTATCGCCTGCCTCTACATAGTAGGTCCCATCTTTACCGGATGGTGTTAATAAATTTAAGATTTGTGGTGTCCCAGGACCTGTCCATGACCAGCCTGTAGGAATAAAATAGCCTGTACTAGCATCATCTTCAAAACTACCATTGGTGATGGTGGCTGCATTCAGGCTCGTGGAGAAAGCTAATGCTGCGAGTGTAAATATTTTTGATTTGAATTTCATTATGCCCTTCCGGATTCTTCTTTGTAATTATGCTCGTCTTTGTGACGATTTTGCTATCTTATGGTTAATGCAAGAATCACGCCTAAAATAAAAACTCATGATTTTACAAAAGGTTAGCATAATCCTATTATTGCTCGATTTTTAAAGTGTAATGTGCACCGACAAAATATTGTCTTTAAACGGGATTAGGTCAGGAATATTGCACTTACATGTAAGTTTTGTGAGCACCTTATAAGCTTAAAAAGTAAAAAATACAGTAACTTATGAAGTTTATGGCGTAAGCGCTTGATTGTTAATAATTTCGACAACCCTGGTTTTTTGACGTATTAGCTACCTATTTCACAGATATCATTGTGATACGCATTACCTGATGTCAGGAATATCAAACGCCATACTGACGACGATAATCCTGCATTGCACCGAGATACTGGGAATAGGTATCTTCATTCTGAAGATAATCAATCAAATCCACCATGGTGATAATACTATATACATCGATACCGTAATCGCGCTTCACTTCCTGTATGGCTGACAGTTCAGACTTGCCCTTTTCCTGCCTGTCCAGGGCGATCAAAACCGCGGACGTTGTTGCGCCTTCGGCATCAATAATATCCACTGCCTCACGGATTGCAGTCCCTGCTGTTATCACATCATCGACAATTAATACCCTGCCACTTAGCTTCGCGCCGACAATTGAGCCGCCTTCACCGTGATCCTTGGCTTCCTTGCGGTTGAAAGCATATGGCATATCTATGCCGTGATTTACCGATAAAGCATAAGCAATCGCAGACACCAGCGGGATGCCTTTATAGGCTGGTCCGAACAGAACATCATATTCAATGTTTTCATCAATAATGGTTTGCGCGTAACAGCTGCCGACTTCAGCCAGGGCATAGCCGCTGTTGAACAGGCCGGCATTGAAAAAATATGGACTGATGCGCCCCGATTTGAGGGTAAACTCGCCAAACCGAAGCACCTGGTATTTAATGGCCAGATCAATAAAGCGTTTTTTGTTTTGCTGCATATCTCACCTGTTTATGTACGCAGTATACGTGATTTTTATGATGATCCGAAACGCGTTTTGGATTTCAGGTAAGATAGGCGCTCTCAAAACAAGAAGACGCTTAATAAAGGTCCGTATGCGTATTATTACTATTAACACCAACGGTATTCGTTCTGCCGCGAAAAAAGGCTTTTTCGAGTGGCTAAAAAAAGCCGATCCTGATGTGGTTTGTATCCAGGAAACCAAGGCGCAGTTCCATCAGCTTGATGAAAATCCATTTTGCCCGGTTGGTTATTTTTGTGAATATCACGATGCAGAAAAAAAAGGTTACAGCGGTGTTGCTATCTATAGCAAGGTAAAACCTCGGAAAGTCAATGAAGGACTCGGCTGGCATGATATCGATATCGAAGGCCGCTTCCTGGAATTTCAGTTTGAAAAACTCAGTATCATTTCACTTTATATGCACTCCGGCTCTGCCAGTGAAGAACGTCAGCAGGTGAAGTTTGATTTCATGGAGCGTTTTATGGGCTACCTGCAAAGCCTGCGCCGCAAACGCCGAGAATTTATTATTTGCGGTGACTGGAATATTGCCCATAAAAAGATCGATATTAAAAACTGGCAGGGCAACCAGAAAAACTCCGGTTTCCTGCCGGAAGAACGCGCCTGGATGGATACCCTGTTTGGCGAAGCCGGCTTTGTCGATGCTTTTCGCGTGGTTAACCAGCAGGCTGAGCAGTATACCTGGTGGTCTAACCGCGGGCAGGCCTGGGCGAATAATACCGGCTGGCGTATTGATTACCAGGTGATCACGCCGAAACTGGCGCCACTGGTTAAGGCTGCTTACATTTATAAAGATGAACGCTTTTCTGACCATTCGCCGTTGATTATTGATTACGATTACACGCTTACATGAGCCTTACTGGAATAAAAGCGGCACAGTTACATAAAAGCTGGCTTGAGGCATTGGCTGTTTATCGTCAGCCCCGTGTACTGGCAATGCTGTTTCTGGGTTTTTCTGCAGGCTTGCCCCTGCTGCTGGTGTTCGGCACCTTGTCAGGCTGGCTGGCGCGGGAAGGCATCGACAAAAGCACCATTGGCCATATTAGCTGGGTGGCACTGTTATATGGCCTGAAATTTACCTGGTCGCCACTGGTTGACCATATAAAACTGCCCTTGCTAAACGCTGCATTTGGACAGCGCCGCAGCTGGATGCTGCTTGCACAAACCGGGATTATTTCAGGACTGCTGCTTATGGCCGGCAGCAATCCCCAAACACAACTTAGCCTGCTGGTGTATTCTGCGCTGTTAGTTGCTTTTTCATCTGCCACCCAGGATATCGCCATTGATGCCTGGCGAATCGAAGCCATGCCGGTAGAAACACAGGGTGCAATGGCTGCGACATACCAGACCGGCTACCGTTTAGGCATGTTGTTAGCCGGTGGCGGTGCTTTTACCATGGCGCATTATTATTCATGGCCGCTGGCGTACACGACACTCGCCATGTGTATGAGCATAGGTATTATTTCAACACTAATCATTTCCGAACCAGAGCATGTTATTACACGCAATACCTGGAAGCAGGAAGAAAAGGTCATCAGCTTTCTGGAAAATTCCGCGCACCTGCCAAAAAATCTGCGCAATGTTTACGCCTGGTTTATCGGCGCAGTCGTCTGCCCGTTTACCGATTTTTTTATACGCAACGGTAAATATGCAGTGATCATTTTATTGTTTATCGGTCTGTTTCGTATCAGTGATATCACCATGGGCATCATGGCGAATCCGCTTTATGTGGATGTTGGTTACAGTGATCTGCAAATCGGCCTGGTGACCAAAACCATCGGACCGGTCATTACCATCCTGGGCGCCATTATTGGCGGCATGCTGGTGATACGCTACGGTATCATGCCAATTCTGCTGCTCGGCGCCTTCCTGGTCATGGTGACCAACCTGCTGTTTGCCCTGCTCGCCATATTACCGCCCGACACGTTTTATCTGTCGATGGTTATTGGCGCAGATAATTTAAGCGGCGGTCTTGCGGGCTCCGCCTTTATTGCATATTTGTCCGGTTTGACCAATCGCGCTTATACGGCAACACAGTATGCCCTGTTCAGCTCATTGATGTTATTGCCCGCCAAGTTTATCGGCGGTTTTTCCGGTGACATTGTTGACGCATCCGGCTTTGTCACATTTTTTATTTACACCGCGATTCTCGGATTACCGGCGATAGCCCTAATTCTTTACCTGATGCGCCATCCTGTCAGTCAGGCAGTAACTGAATAGTTACAAATGTTTAATTATTAAAAATTGAATTTACTCGCTATTGCGCCTGCTTGTGCTAGATATTGTGAAACTTAGTCAAAAGTACTCTACTACGAGCTTTTAAGCGATAGATATTTTTTCCAGGCAGGATATACCTGGTCCCACCTAAATTACTGAAATATATATATTTTCAAAATAAGTAATGAATTTGCGAAAAATCATAGGCAATAACCCCTGAACTTTATAATATTAGACTATACTAATATAAACGATTAACTTAATACTAAAGGAGGTAAGTGGTGATACTAGATGTATTTACATATTCAGTAATGATAGTCGTAGCGATGATGTCATTAGTGATTATCTATTTATCGCGTTCTGATGAAAAAAGTCGTAACGACAGTGAAAACTAGAATACATGAAAAGATTTAATTGTGACCAAATTCTCAAAACATCAGAGACGGGCATTGCCCGCTCTGATGTTTATTTAACCGGTGAGTTGAATATGGCTGCTAACTTAATTGAGAAAATTATGTTATTAGTGGTCTTACCTATATGTGCTCAGCAGTTTTTTTTAAGAAAAGAACCGGTGTTAAATTATTATCACTCAAGCGGAATAACGCGATTTCAGCGGTAGAATATCAGGCAAAAACCAGGGTTGAGTGATGTTGTCCGTGTTTACAATGTAGCTTGAAAGCAGCTCAAAAAACCCTCATCAGGTATAACAGCACCTGACTAATTTCAGACTACATTGGGAGAGGCATAACTGTTAAAGTTATGCCTCTTTTTTATCTCGTCCAGGCCGACGCCTTATTTCCTGTGAATAACAAGATTCCCCTAAGCCTTTATGTTCATATTCCATGGTGCGTAAAAAAATGCCCCTATTGCGATTTTAATTCTTTTGAAAAAAACGACTTTTTTGATGAGGAAATGTACGTAAAAGCATTATTGATAGATTTGGACAATGAATATATTAACTACCAACAGGATAGTTTAAGCAGTATTTTTTTTGGCGGCGGCACGCCCAGTTTATTCTCGGCAGACGCTATTCATAGAATTATTCAACATGCCAGACAGCTGTTTAAATTTACAGATATTGAAACAACACTGGAAGCGAACCCGGGAGCTGTTGATGTGGAAAAATTCAGTCTGTTTAAAGATGCCGGGGTTAATCGTCTCTCTATTGGTATACAAAGTTTCAATGAAGCATATTTAAAATCACTGGGACGTATTCATAACAGCCAGCAGGCTTTAAGCGCCATTGATGCGGCTAAAAATGCCGGTTTTGAAAATATCAACCTGGACCTGATGTACGGTCTGCCGCAGCAAACAGTACAGCAGGCATTAAATGATATACATACCGCTGCTGAATTTAATGTGCCGCATATTTCGCACTACCAGCTTACCATTGAAGAAAACACTTATTTTCATAAGTACAAACCAGCGCTTCCTGACAACGATTTAATCTGGGAAATGCAAACACTGTCGCAGGATGTTCTGGCAGGCAATGATTACCAGCAATATGAAATATCCGCCTATGCAAAAGCCGGAAAGCAGTGTACACACAATTTGAACTACTGGCGCTTTGGCGACTATATCGGTATCGGTGCAGGCGCACACGGTAAATTAACTGAGGTGGCAAGTGCTTCAATGCCAACTGATATAGTAAAGATTACCCGGGCATGGAAACATCGTCAGCCTCAGGAATATATAAAGCAGACGCTTGAGGGCAAAAGCTTATCCGGTGTGCAGGAGCTTAATCAGCGGGATGCAGTATTTGAGTTTTTACTCAATGCCCTGCGTTTAAAACAGGGGTGTGATATGAAAACGTTTGTTAAACACACGGGGCTGGATTGTGCAGTATTAGAGCGTGCCGTTGAAAATATTGATTCGTCGCTGCTGTTTTTTGATAAAAATAAAATCACAACGACAGACAAGGGCTTTTTATTTTTAAATGATATTCTTGAAGAGCTTTTATAATAATTGATATACCGCAGAGACGCTTTGTTTAATCATATTGCTTTTGTGCGCCGCAGCATCTCTGCAGTAAATTCAACGAATATTTTCCTATAATTTATCTATCATTTTCTGCTGCTGCTGGTAACGATTGTTCAGTAGTTCTTCCACGCCCCTGGCATCATCCATTACTTTTTTCATGCCCTGTACTGAATAAGGGTTTGGTGAGTCGGCCTGTACAATCTGCTTGGGTTCTTCTTTCGCAGGTACTTTTACTGCCTGTACCAGGTTGCTGTACGGGTTTAATTCCACCTGCTCGGTATGGGCGGTAGTTGGCGGCGGTGTATTGCTGAATTGCATCACGCCATTTTCATCACGCCATTTATAGACCTGTATTTTTTCATCAGTAACCGCATTCGTCAGGTTTTTTGGCGCTTGTGCTTTTAATAATGCATGCCCTGAGCTGCTACTATTTAAACCAGGAATGAATGACAGGGGATCAAACTGCCCCGTGTATATCATTGGCAGAATCGAAAGCACTCCTAATATAATGAACATCGATAATATTTTGAACTTCATAATTTCCTCTATGATTTCCCTGTGGTTTCAGTTGATTACTAATGAAGTATGGACCAGCAGCGGGTAATTTCCATTATATAAGCGATAAGCACGCATAATAAGAGCTTGCGTATGAATACGCTAACGGGTAAAATTCACGCCCTGATTTTTCAGCCATAACGGCCTGCAGTTGGGGGCTCTGTTAGGGTTACTATTACCGGAATCGAGATGAAAGCTGATATACATCCACAATATAACGAAGTAAGTGTTAAATGTAGCTGCGGCAATACATTTTTAACACGCTCTACTTATGGCAAAGCTGACATGACGATCGAAGTCTGTTCACAATGTCATCCGTTTTACACCGGCAAGCAGAAAATTCTTGACTCTGCTGGTCAAATTGACAAGTTTAACAAGCGTTTTGGTGCCAAATAATACGTTGGTTCGTTGCCTAAGTTTTTTATAAAAGACGCTATAAAGCGTCTTTTTTATGCCCATGGGTACAGGAAGTATGCCGAAAAAAACGATGGATGGCGGTACGACGAATGGCCGTGGATGGATGATTTTTCTCACCGAACCGTCGGCGTTTCGGTTAAGCCTGGTATTCTTTTTACTTTTTGTTTTTGCACCTTATGCTGTAGCGCAGTCAGACTGCCCAGGCAGGCAGTTTGCTGAAATATCAAAAGTCCGCTATGTCTACGATGGCGACACCCTGCAACTCAACGATGGTAGAAAAATCAGGTTAATTGGTATAAATGCGCCGGAGCTGAAAAGCGATGGCAAGCCCGCGCAAGCTTATGCGAATGAGGCAAAAAAGGCGCTCACCTCACTATTTAACAAAGATAAATCCATCGCTTTAGTGTATGGCAAAGACAAAAAAGACCGTTATGGCCGTTTGTTAGCGCATGTTTTTTTGGCAGACGGGCAAAATGTTCAGGCATTGTTATTAAAACAGGGTTTTGCCAACGCCATCACAATACCGCCAAATACCCAGTTTGCCTCCTGTTATCTTGAAATGGAAAGTTTTGCACGCTGCAGTATGAATGGATTATGGAAAAATACGAATATTCTTGATGCAAAGAGTCTGGAGCATCAACATAGCGGATTTCACTTGATCATGGGCAGGCTCGAAAATATCAATACCAGCAATAATGGCATCTGGCTCGATATCGATAACAGGCTCACTATCGGCATTCGCCCGGACGACCAGCCGCGATTTGACATGAAAAGGCTAAATACCATGTTAAATCAGGCCGTTATCGTGCGCGGCTGGCTTAGCGAAAGTAACAGGTCAACACCGTTTTACCTGCGTCTGCGGCACCCGCTATCGCTGCAATTATTATCAACTTACAGCTGTGCTGAAAATTAAAAGCTATTTGATGGCTAAGCCACTGATTTTCATCTATAAACTCAATCAATAGCTCGTATTTCGATAGTAAGAGTGCTAATATAACCGCCATTTTTCTGACCGACACCAAAACACTATGCCGACACGCTTCAAACAACAGGCCCTGGATTATCACGCTAAACCGAAGCCGGGGAAAATCGCCACTGAAATCACCAAGCCATGTGTCACCCAGCTTGACCTTTCACTCGCTTATACTCCCGGTGTTGCTGAACCCTGCCGCGCCATTCATCGAGATAAGGAAGCCGTTTATGATTACACTTCCAAGGGCAACCTGGTGGCGGTAATCACTGACGGTACAGCGGTGCTTGGGCTGGGAAATATAGGCGCGATGGCTGGCAAGCCTGTAATGGAAGGCAAAGGGGTATTATTTAAGGCTTTTGGCGATATTGACGTTTTTGATATTGAAGTGAATGCGGATTCCAAAGAAGACTTCATCAAAACTGTAATAAATATTGCGCCGACTTTCGGCGGTATAAATCTGGAAGATATTGCTGCACCGGCCTGCTTTGAAATTGAACAGGCATTGATAGAACAGCTGGATATACCGGTGTTTCATGATGACCAGCACGGTACGGCCATTATAATTGCCGCCTCCTTAATCAACGCTCTGGAGTTGCAGCGCAAAAAAATTGAAGATGTGCGGGTGGTTTGTTTAGGCGCTGGCGCTGCCGGCATTGCTTCCATGAAGCTGCTGCAGGGGCTGGGGGCCGATCCTGAAAAACTGTTTATGATTGACCGCAATGGCATTATTCATACAGAACGCGATGACCTGAACGAGTATAAGAAGGCTTTCGCGGTACAAACCGATAAGCGCACGCTGGCTGAAGCAATGGATGGCGCTGATGTTTTTATCGGGGTTTCAGGTCCTGACCTGTTATCGCCCGAAATGCTTGCAACCATGGCGCCACGGCCAGTGGTGTTTGCGCTGTCAAACCCCGATCCGGAGATCCTGCCGGAACTGGCGTATATGACGCGTGATGATCTGATTATGGGTACCGGACGCAGTGATTACCCAAACCAGGTAAACAACGTGCTGGGCTTCCCCTTCATTTTCAGAGGTGCGCTTGATGTGCGCGCCAGCTGTATCAACCAGGAAATGCAAATTGCGGCTGTACATGCACTGGCAGAACTTGCGCATCAGCCGGTTCCGCCGGAGGTGCTGGATGCCTATGATCTTGATACCCTGGTATTCGGTCCGAATTACATTATCCCTAAACCGCTCGATCCGCGCTTGATTGACACTGTTCCACATGCGGTATCGAAAGCGGCAATAGCTACTGGTGTTGCCAGAAAGTTTCCAATTACCAGGAATAGCCAGCACGCTAAAGAAGCCTAGCGCCACCAGTAAAATATAATAGCGTATAAACATTCATTATGCTTGTTTGTGCAAATGGGCTAACGCTTGTTAACCAGCCTTTTGTTATCAGTAATTATCATTACCACGGGCGCTTATTTCTCAATTTCCCTGATACCCACCTATAATAGTAACTGCTTTATCATCAAGCGACGGTAAGTTATCGACTAATAACCCGAAAGTAGTTTCTAATTGGGCTAAGTCCGATAGCATAAAGTTTTATAAGCCAAGTGGAATTGCCCGTGCCAAGTATACAATTAAAAGATATATATCTCGTTCTGTTTTTTCTCGTAATGATGCTTGCCAGCGGCATCGATCTGATTCTGGATTTTATGGATGGAGTCACTTTTATACATGCAGCGCATGAAGTTTTTATTGTCGTATTTTCACTTATAGCTCTTGCCTGGTTGCTGTTTGATATCCGCCGACAGGCGAATGAAATTCAGGAATTGCGCAGGGAATTATCTACAAGGCATAAACCTAAACATTCTCCTGAAAAGTATATACTTGAGGCAAGATCAAGTCTGGGCAGTGTCATTAATAAGCAATTTGATGACTGGGGGCTTAGCAACAGTGAAAAAGAGGTGGGGCGGCTGTTATTAAAAGGACTGAGCCTGAAAGAAATCGCTGCTGTAAGAAATACACTGGAAAAAACCGTGCGCCAACAGGCATCCGCAATTTATAAAAAAGCCGATCTCACTGGTCGTCATGCTTTTTCCGCGTGGTTTCTTGAAGATATACTTTAATAACGGCAGCCTCTTTATTGCTGCATTAAAGCATCCAGACTTTTTCAGCCAATCCGGTGCCAATGTGATATTTCTGGCCGTTGTACGCTGATTTATCGTGGTATATCTCGTTTAATTTTTTCCAGATCGAAATAGTCAGCATAACAGACATTACGCCAGTGGTTCGGGCTATGCATGATGTCGTTAAAAAAAATACTGCGCGGAAGCTCCTGCTGATAATCTGGAACGACCAGGTAACGCTGCCCCCTGGCTTTCGTCTCCACAATCTGTTTATAACGAGCTTGCAGGTAGTCATCGTATGGCCGGGCAAGATGAAACAGATCGGTTAGCGCAAGTCGATAAGCTTTACTCTCCAGAGCAGTGGCTGCAAATGCTGCTGATAATAGCAAAATAGCCACGGTAACCGCTGGTCCGGCCGGTAGTGTTGCCGCCCCCTGTTTGCTCACACATAGATAACGTAGTGTGATTGCACCAATGGCCAGGAACCAGCTAATGAGGAATAGAAAATAAATGACATCAACCGTGCGTGCCGGGGGCCAGCCGCCCATCGACCACCATGCCGGAAACTGCAATACAAAAGGCATTAACAATGTATTTAATATCAGAATTACAATCACTGACCTTGAAACATGGAGCAGCCGGCCCGTGTAATGCCTGTCTGAAATTTGCAAGAGCCTGGAAATTGCAAATGGCGCCAGCAGGCTTGAAACAATGAGCAAAGGGTTGCTGATCCATAACCAGAGTATCTTTAAACCAACAGATAAGCTGCCGTCCATTGAGCGCGTGAGATCATGCCTTAGTGGAAAATCTGCCGCCCGTATCGTGTTGCCGGGAGAAAAATAAACTACAGCAAAACAAAGTAAAGCAAGCAAAAATACGGCAAGCCACGGTTTGAGTATTGTCCAGCCCGAACGCAGCCTGGCAGCAACCCCGAATAAGGCGAGACCGGTCAGGGCGAGCATACTGGTCTCGTTTGTACCGATAGCCGCAGCCATTGCCAGCAGTAGTGCAGTTAACAGGCGCCCATAATTTTTGTTGTCGTTTTGCCGGTCAGCTAATTTAATCATTAGTCCAACTATCACGAGGATAAGTGTATTGGCCGTTTGATAGGTGAACGCGCCGGCCATCCAGAACAGGCTGCTGGCAGGGCTCATCATGCCCAGCAAAAATACACAAAGGAAACAAAGCGAAAACAGCAATATCGGCCAGCTGAATTGGCTGACTCTGAAGACACTCGACAGTAAAAATCCAAACGCGAAAAATAGTGCCAGCATTAGCAATGCCGGAATAAATTTATATGCCGAAAACAAATCGAAAACAGCCGGGTAGATGCCATACAGCGCATTGCCGGTATATCGTCCGCTCCACTCAAAATAATGATCCCATAAATGCCTGAACAGGCCAGCGTTGTTTACCCCGCTTGCCATGCAGAAATCGTCTGAGGAAGGATGTGAATACTGGCCAAGCAGGATGAATACCAGGACAACAGCCAGGCAGCTTGTGATTAACAGACAGGGTGCTATCCGTGTAATGAAGATCAGCTTGTTATACTTTTTTTCTATAATGCTTAACCGGTTCTTAAACCCGGATAATAAATGTAGGTGCGAATTCATTCGCACCATGTGGGCTAATTTTAGCAACGTTGTGCGTGTTAATTCGCACCTCCGATAAGATGATACCTTAACTTGCCAGCCCGGGGAAAGATATCGTCGCCCCGGAGTTATACGCTGATAAATCCCGTTTTTGTAAGCAGGCTGATCAGTCGACACCAGAACAATATCTGCTGTAATATCCCGGTCAACTAAAATTTCTGTATAAACCTGGCCACTTGAAAGCAAATCAACCACTAATATCGATTGTTGTTCCAGCATTCAATGAAGAGGCTATGCTGGCTGAGTTTCATGAAGCCGTTGATAAAGCATTGTCGAATTACCCGGTTGACCTGGAAATTGTATATATCAATGATGGCAGTACTGATAACACACTGGCTATCATTAATCGATTACGATCCAGTGACAAACGTATCACGCTGATTGATCTCAGTCGTAATTTCGGCAAGGAGATAGCGCTGACTGCCGGACTTCACAAGGCCGCTGGCGATGCTGTAGTGGTGATTGATGCCGATCTGCAGGATCCGCCTGAACTTATCCCGGAGTTGATTAAGGAATGGCAAAATGGCTATGACGTTGTCTACGCCAGGCGTACTCGACGTGATGGCGAATCAATGGTGAAAAAAGCAACCGCCCATTTTTTTCACCGTATTTTACAGCGAGTTGGAAAATTCACCATTCCCGAAGACACCGGTGATTTTCGTATCCTGAGCCGCCGTGCAGTAAATGCATTGAACACCTTTAAAGAGCATCATCGTTACATGAAAGGCCTGTTTTCCTGGATAGGATTTAAGCAAAAAGCAGTTGTTTATAAACGCAATTCCCGCCGGGCCGGCAAAACAAAATGGAGCTACTGGCGTCTTTGGAATTTTGCAATTGATGGCATTACGTCATTTACCATCGCGCCACTAAAAATCTCCACATACTTGGGCACAATCACGGCACTAAGTGCGATTGGCTACGGCATCTACATGGTGATTGACACACTAATTCATGGTAACCCGGTTCCCGGTTACCCGTCGCTGATTGTTATTATCCTGACGTTAGGCGGCATACAGCTAATTGCCATTGGCATTCTGGGGGAGTATCTTGGCCGGATTTTCAATGAAACAAAACAGCGCCCATTGTACTTTATCAATGAATATTTACCCGGTATTCACGCTGCAGATAAACAGCCAAAGGACGATCAGTAATGGGATGTTGTTGACAATACGCTGGTGAAAACAGCTCAACAATTCTTTCTTTTTACCAGCATTGGAGCCATTGGCACAATGGGGCATTATGCTGTGCTGATTCTTCTGGTACAGCTTATACATACAAATCCGGTGGCTGCCACCACAAACGGTTTTATTGTCGGGGCATTGATTAATTACATACTGAACTACCGGATAACATTCAACTGTGATAAGCGGCACAGCGAATCATTAACGAAATTTCTGATCGTTGCATGTTTCGGTGGAATTATAAATGCTGGAATAATGAAGGCAGGCATTGCACTAATTGATATCAATTACCTTGCCATACAGGTGATTGCGACCTGTTTCGTGCTGCTGCTTAATTTCATTGCAAACAAATACTGGACCTTTGCAGGGTAATCGTGATGCCCGGCCCGATATATATTGTCGCCGGGTTAATAGCTCATTCAATGGCAATTAAAACAGTAAGACGAAGCATTTTGCTGCTATGGATGGTCATTTAAATGATTATGATTGTTTTACCGTCAAGCAAGCTGTTTTTATTAGCTGGAAAAGCATGTGTGGCTTGCTGAGTTCAACGGTTTGAGCAGAGCATTGAATTGTCGTAAATGGATATGACTATCTCTTTCGATATAGTTTTTCTTATGGTAATATGCCCATTGTTTTCGTGCCGGTGCCAAAATCACTAAAAGTACGTTAAAGCATGAAATAAACATGATAAATATATGTTTATGCAACTATAAAGCGCAATGCGCAATATGAATTCGGAGAAATGAAATGGCTCTATTTGATGACGCATGGATGAAAGGTTTCCAGGAAAAGTGGAATGCAGAACCAGCTCTTGCTGCTGCCTTAGAAAAAATTAACTTCAATTCCGTTATCGGTTATGGCTTCCCCGGTGATGATACCTGCATCGGTTATATTAACGTGGTCAATGGCCATGTAACAGAAGCGGGCGCATATGATGGCCGTGAACTGAACTGGGACCTGCGTGCTGATCAGAAAAACTGGGAAAAATGGCTGAAAAAAGAAATTGGCATGACAGGTTTGGGCCTGGCGTTTACTACTGGTAAACTGAAATTTAAAATTGGCGATTTCAAAGCAATGATTTCAGATCCACGTATGGCAGGACCATTCATTAAAAGTTTTGCTGTAATGGGCAGCGTATAATACAAAGCCGTTAAAGATCAAATAGAAAAGCCACCATAACAGGTGGCTTTTCTTTGTGCTGAAAAATGGAGCTAACTTTAGTTTTAATCCGGAACCTGTTAACAGGGGGTTCATTGGATATAAACCGGCTATTACTCCAAAATACAGCTCAGCAATGAAATTTAATTCTGCTTAAGCTTCGACCGGTCCAAGCAAATGTCCCAGCCACTGCGTTTCAGCTTTGCTGTCCAGTGCCAGTTTGACAGTAATCGTTAACGGTACAGACAAAAGCATGCCAACCGGGCCTAACACCCAGCCCCAGAAAACCAGTGATACAAATACCACCAGGGTAGACAGCCCTATTCCTTTGCCCATATATTTAGGCTCGATAATACTGCCTATAATTACGTTGACAGCGACATAAACAGCGGCGACCAGTAACGCCGGCGTAACACCCAGTTGCACAATGGCCAGCATTACGGCTGGTACCGCCGCAATAATTGAGCCAATATTGGGAACAAAATTGAGCATGAAAGCAAGTACGCCCCATAATACCGGGTAATCTACCCCAATCAGCCAGAGTGCCAGGCCAATTATTATGCCGGTAATCATACTGATGATGGTTTTCATGCTCATATAGTTTCGAAGTTTCTCTACAAACACCTGAGGAAACGAATCTGCAGGATTCGATGCTACTTCCTGCCCTGGGGAAGCGTTCTGGCTGAAATCAGCTTCTTGCAATATTAAAAACTTGTGTGTCAGGCCCGCGGCTTCAATCAAAATAAACGCAACAGTAAGGATAATTAAAAAAGAATTAGTTAATACATTGCCAAATCCTTTTAATATTGATGACAGCAGGCCAACAGCTGCTGCCGGGTCGATTATTTCCTTAATAGTGCCGGTGATGGAAAAGCCATGACTGCTTAACCACTGTAAAACACCTGCCCATTCCGCGGATATTTTTTGCTGGTATTCGGGTGCCATTCTACCGAAATCAGTCAATGAGCTGCCGATCAATAGCATTAATGCAACACCAATTGATATCACCAGCAGTATGACCAGGGTCAATGACAGTGATTTGGGGATGCCATGATACTGAAATTTGCACATTAGTGGGAAACTTATCACGGCAATAAAAACCGACAGTAAAAATGGAACAATTAAAGGTGCGGCCGATTTCATACCGGCAATAATGATGATCACCGCGGCAGTAACCAGCACTGCGCGTGATGCTGGTGAAAATGAATGGCTCAATATATTACTCCATCAGGTTAACTGCTTTGATCGGTTTCCAGTAATTCGACATCTTCTTCCCGGATTTCAACTTTTTCAATTTTTTCAAAACGGCTGCTGATTTTCGTAGCAGATATATGCGCTTCCTTAACATCATTATTCGCCTGCTGAATATGTTTTGAAAGATTATCCATCCGCGCCCTGAAGCGATTAAAATCTTTTGCCAGATTTACCAGGTGCTCCTGGATGATATGAACCTGCTTACGAGTAGCAGAATCTTTTAATACCGCACGCGCCGTGGTTAATACCGCCATTAAGGTAGTTGGTGATACCATCCATACCCGTGCGCGCTGAGCCTCCTCCACCAGAGACGGCTGGTGTGCGTGTATTTCAGCGAAGACTGCCTCTGCCGGGATAAACATGATGGCACCATCGGCGGTTTCATCTTTAATAATGTATTTTTCAGAAACATCCTTGATATGTTTTCTGATATCAAGCCTGAACTGTTTTTCGGCAGACAGGCGCTGGGCTTCACTGGCCTCGTCATCCATCATTTTCTGGTACGAATCCAGTGGAAATTTTGAGTCAATGGCAATATGGCCGGTAGGATCCGGCAGAAACATAATACAGTCCACGCGTGTCCCGTTGCTCAAGGTATGCTGCAGTGCATAACTGCTCTCCGGCATGACGTTACGTATCAGCCCGGCCATCTGCACTTCACCAAAAGCGCCGCGTGAACGCTTGTCTGTCAGTACTTCCTGCAGGCTCACCACGTTACTGGATAATTCATCTATGCGCTTTTGTGCTGCATCGATCAGCACCAGCCGTTCCATTACATCGGCAAATGTTTTAGTGGTCTTTTCAAAACCCTTGTTTAGCCGCTGTTCTACCTGGCCGCTGATATCAGCCAGCCGTTTTTGTAATAGCTCATGCAGTTCATTATTCGATTTGGCGAAGCTTTCAATACTGTCTTTTGACATTCGGCCCAGGCGCTTCTCGATGCTTTGCTGCATATCGCCAAAACGCTGTTCAAAATCCGATTTAATTTTTTGCAAACTGTGCAGCTGCAACTGCAAACTTTTTTGCATTTCCTCACTGGATTTGGCCAGGCGTTCAACGGATGACTGCGACATCTCTCCAAGTCTTTTCTCCAGAGCTTGCTGTACTTCGCCAAAACGCTGTTCCATTTTTGACTGCATATTGCTTTGTGCTTCGAACAACGCTGATCTGGTTCGCTGAAAGTTGTCCTGTTGAGCGTGAGCTGTCCTGGCCAGCTCATTTAATTTATAGTCCAGCTTGTTGAAATGCCTGTCCATGAAACTATTCTGGCGCAAAATAAAAAATATCAGGACCAGAAAGATGCCTGCCAGCAGCACGATAATTGCTGATTCGGCATCCGTAAATTGTACTTCACTGAGTTGCATACTTATCGTGTTTGATTATTCCGATTACCCGTGTTCGTGTATCATGGGTTATACGATACTGCATTTTTTACGCTACTCTAACATACGTTGTGACATATATTCTCTGCAAAACGACTGATATTGAAGACCCCGGCAGCAAAGGCTTTGAAGTTAAAATCAGGCACAAAACGCGGTCTATTTTTGTCGTACATAAAAACGGCGAATTCTATGCTTATTTCAATCAGTGCCCACACACCGGCGCCAGCCTGGAATGGCAGCAGGACAAGTTTCTTGATATGGACCAGGCTTTGATACAGTGCGCAACGCACGATGCATTATTCACCATTGATTCTGGTGAATGTATTTTCGGGCCATGCGCG
>JAJDNP010000130.1 GCA_022340645.1 Gammaproteobacteria bacterium
CTGGCCGATGCCATGATGGAAGCCGCATCGAAACACGGCCTGCCCGATAACACCATCCAGATTATACGCTCCGCCGACAGGGAGAACGTGCACCACCTGCTGCGCATGGACCAATACGTCGACGTGCTGATCCCGCGCGGCGGTAAAAGCCTGATCGAGCGCGTGGCAGCGGAAAGCCGCATTCCGGTTATCAAACACTATGACGGTATCTGCCACCAGTACCTGGCGGCTGATGCGCCGGTGGATCGTGCCGTGGCCGTCACCGTCAACTCCAAGTGCCAGCGCGTCGAGGTCTGCAACGCGCTGGAAACGCTGCTGGTCGATGCTCAGTCCAGTGAACGGCTGCTACCCGAACTCAAACATGCGTTTGATGCGGAAAACGTCACGCTGCGGGGCTGTGCCCGAACCCGCGCCATACTGCCCGATATCGAGTCGGCCACCGAAGAGGACTGGAGTACCGAATACCTGGACAGAATCCTCTCGGTGCGTATTGTCGACGGCGTAATCGAAGCCATCGGGCACATCAATACCTACGGTTCCGGCCATACGGATGGCATTATTACCGATGATATTGCCATGGCAAGACAATTCGTTGATGGCGTCGATGCCAGCTCGGTTCTGGTCAATGCCTCAACCCGTCTCTCTGGCGGTGGTGATTACGGCATGGGTGCTGTGGTGGGGATCAGTACCGACAAGCTGCATGCCCGTGGACCTGTCGGGCCCCGGGAACTGACCTCCTATAAATGGGTCGCCTATGGCGATGGGCACCTGCGAGACTGACCCGGTACAAAACAGTGAGTAGTGAACAGTTAACAGTGAATAATTTTCATCAGGTTTTTCACTGTTCACTATTCACTATTAATTATTAACTGTGTTTATGAGCGACGAATACTGGATGGGTAAGGCGCTGGAGCTGGCGCATAAGGCGGAAGCGGCGGGCGAGGTGCCGGTAGGTGCGGTTATCGTTAAGGACGAGGAACTGATTGCCGAAGGCTGGAACCATCCGATTACCAGTCATGATGCCACCTCGCATGCTGAGATCATGGCAATGCGTGCGGCTGGCGAAAAACTTAACAACTACCGTCTTATAAACACCGTGATGTATGTCACCCTGGAACCGTGCGCCATGTGTGTCGGTGCAATGATTCATGCCCGTATTTCAAAAGTAATTTACGGCGCGTCCGAGCCGCGTACCGGCGCCCTGGGCGGTGCCTTTAATCTGCTGGAGGCGAACCAGCACAATCATATTTTTGAAGTTGAATCCGGCGTGCTGGCGGATGAAAGCAAAGCGTTGTTACAGAACTTTTTTCAGCGCCGTAGATCGCCTTAGCTACAGCCTGCATGTCGCAGGATGAGACGCAGATAAGCATTAATTCATATTGGAACAAACATTACTGGACAGGCACTTTTCGCCAGCAGGCCTTCATCAGTATCATCCATTAAAACGCTGTATAAAGGGCCATGTTTGTGACGTCCTAATATCACCAGATCAATATCCAGCCGTTCTGATTCCTGCAGTATCGTGCTTATTATAGGTCCCTGCACTAACAGCGCCGTAGTATCTATATTTTTGTCGCGCATACATTTTGCTAGCTGCTGCAGACTATTATGCTCATGACGAAGCTCATTGGCGATTTCACGTCGAAATATCTCACTATCAACATTAAACGGTGAGTGGTGCGGAGGAGGGGTGACATGGATAAGAAATACCTTGCTCGAACAATAGCCCGCCAGCTCAACAGTTTTTTCCACTAGTGGTGATGTGATAGTTGTTGACTCAAAATCCTTGATCGTTAACAGAATCTTTTTCACCGGTTTATTCCTCCTTCTTCATGGTTGAACTACTGTGTTTATTTTCGTAATAAGCACAGTTGTATCATGCTACAAATAACCTTATTTGATTATTGTTGTCAATAACAAAATGTATCTGCTGTAATGTTTGGCTAGCCCCGTTGTTTATACAAGGTTAAGCGTAATGCGCCATAATCTGTGAACTTGGGGACACTTAATTATGGAATATTAAGGCCGCGCGTATAACTACGTGAGAAATAACGTAGCAGGTGTAACGTTTGTATCTCGGCTTTATCTAGATTCTTTTCTCCATAATATAATCATCCATGAAGAAGCCATTGCCAATATCCTGCTTTACCTCATTTACGGTTTCAAATCCTTTTCGAGAATACCATTCAATAGCGCCATGGTTAAAACGATTCACCGTCAGCCATATTTTACCGAGCTTTCTTTTTTTACACTCCTGCTCAACAAAGTTAAGCATGTAGCCTCCAATACCGATTCCCCTGCAGCTGTTTCGAAGATATATTTTGTTAATCATCATTTTTTTATTTGCAACGTCCGGCACCAGTCCAGTATAACCAACAGGCTCATTAGCTAAACATGCTATGTAATATTCCGCACCGTTTTCCAGCTGGGAAGTAATGGCTTCAACACTTTGAAACTTTTCAAGCATGTATTCGACCTGCGATGCGCCGATAATGGGAGTGAAATGCTGGCGCCAGATTTCCCGGGCTAATTCTGCTAAAGAAGCTATGTCGGACCGGGATTCAGCTTTTACAAGCTTGATATTCATTTTTGTTTTATGTTTTCTCGTATCGTTTTTTTGACATGCAATCTCATTAGCGAAGCTGTATGGCATCATTACATTTGTGACGGTATTATATTTAACCGGCTTTCTAATAAAAAGGAGTTAGATCATCGCTGTGAAATTCAGCTTGCTGGCAGACTTAATCACTACGTGCTTTATCGTGTAATATATCTCACTTACTTCATCAGTATTTCGAACAGAAACAATATTTCAGGAATAAATGAGGCCGTCTTATCACATGTTCAACAGCATTAAACTGACGCTAAGCATCGTCATTTCAACAGTCACTATCAGTTGTATGCTCACCGGCGTACTGCGGGCAGAACCTATTTATCACCCAAGCGGCCCAAAACTGACCTTCGGCGGCATGACGCACCGCCAGCTGGTGGTGTCCGATATGGGGAATCCAGCGCACCCGGCGATCGATACTACGCCGGATGATGATTCCGGTCGATATGGTGTTGGCCTGTCACTGGGCCTGGGTATCGAATACGATGGTAATGACAACCTGTTTGATTTGCTTGACCAGGGTGGTTCCGATGCTGCGCTGGCACCTGGTGATGGTACCGCACCACCCGATGATGGCCAGGATAGTACGACTAATATCAAGGATCTTATTGGAAGTATCAATCTTACGCCTGAACAGGAAGCCAGGTTGCAGGTACTGGCTGCTGAAGTAGCTGATAAAGTGATTTATCTGGGCACTTTTGTGGCAACGACCATGACCGGGCTGAATGCCAAGGCTTTTGCTTCCGCCGATTTACCGATACTGATTAGCAGGGATAATGATAGCGCGTGGTCTTTCGGCGCTAACGTATCGATTACTACCAATCTGCGCGGGTTGAATGACCCTGTCGACCTTACAGCAGTAAACACTGATACTATAGTGCAAACATTACAGGATGTTTCTAACCAGGACCCGGCCGGTGGTCCCGTAGCGTATACAATAGGAAAATCTACGATTACGGTCGACCCGGCGTCCGGAGATGTGTCATTTTACACTTCTAACAACAGCGGCACGATTACCCGCGCTGCACAGATCACGGAAGTCGGCATTGGTTACAGCCGAAAAGTCTGGCAGCAGGATGATAATAAGGTCTATGTCGGCATCAAGCCCAAATATTACGACGTCGGTCTGTCCAACAGTTTCGTGTTTCTGTCAAACATCGAGAATGCAAAATCGATATTTGATGCACTCGACAAGTCAACATTTAAATACACCCAGGGCTTTGGTATTGACCTGGGCGCTATCTGGACAGGCAGGCAGTATCAGCTTGGCGCAACGCTGACGAATATCAATGAACCGGAATTTACATTTCCTGAAGTCGACACCAGCGCTATTAATAATCAGGATATCGTGAATTTCATCAATGATAGCCAGACCTATGTTATGGAGCGCCAGTTGAAGCTGGAAGCGGGTTATATAACCCAGGATGGTGCCTGGGGTATTAACTTCGGGCTGGATGCCAATGCGGTACCCGATCCCATGCGGGATGACTATCAATGGCTTTCCTTCGGTGCAGGATTTGCTTCAGACAACTGGTGGCTGCCGGGCGCCCGCATCGGGGTGCGACACAACCTGGCCGGCAGCGAGTTAACCTATATCACCGGCGGTATTACGGTGTTTAATATCGTCAACCTGGACGTGGCGACCACGACCGATACTATCAAAGTTGACGGCGATACCTATCCTCGAGGTTTAATTGTAAACATTGGCGCCCAGGTGCTGTTTTAGAAATATTGTTATAGTAAAACCCGGCGTTTTAAAGCAAACTTTCGAACGGCAGCAGGCTAAGCATAAAGACGCCAAACTTTCGCAGCAAACTGGCATTTGGCTCCTGCATGTATCGAACCGTTTTTTTATATTCTTCTGTTATCCAGGTTAAGCGCTTGTCCATTAATAACCGATAACAGTTTTTGGGTGCTGTTGCACTCTGGAATAAGCCGGCAGTTTGCCGTGCAAGTTCATGGCTGTCTACCATGATGCCGATTTCAGTGTTCAGGTCTTTTGAGCGTGGATCGATATTGGCTGAGCCGATAAAAACATAGCGCTGATCGATAACCATGTACTTCGCATGCAGGCTGGCGCTTGAAAAACCTTCAATCAGCCGTTTTGCTCTTGAATGCAAATATTTCGCGGTTGGTTTTAATTCGAATAAAGTAATACCTGCTTTAACCATCGTTTCCCGGTACTTTTTGTAACCTGCGTGTACCGCGATTACGTCCGTCGCGGCCAGGGAGTTGGTTAATATTTTTATCTGCGTTCCCTGTTGCTGCCTGTTCTCAAACCAGTGTGAACCAGCAAGGCCGGGTACAAAATAAGGAGATGCGATTAACAATTCATGTTTTGCCTGCTCAAGATACGGCATAATCTCCGGAGAGAAATGAATTTTGTTATCTTCACTGCTTTTATTTATCTTTTCCGGGCGGTCATAAAATAAAGCAGCGCGAGCCCAGATAAACGGGATTTGTTTGCTGATTATTTTTTTTGTCAGGTCCGCCTGCTGTATTGAATGAAAATATTCCGTGTTTTTTGCCTTTCTCCATTTGTCCCTTAACTTGCTTCGAATCCTTGTCAGCTGTTTTTTTACAACTTTTATTTTGCTTAAACTTTCGATGGGTGTTGCCCATTGACTGTGCCAGTATTCATTGAAACTATCTGTAATATCGTTAACGATCGGGCCTGTTGCTAATAAATCCAGGTCAACGAAATTTAAACGATGTCTGTCATCAAAATATTCGTCGCCAATATTTCTGCCACCGATAATGGCAACATAATTGTCTACCACAAAGGTTTTGTTATGCATGCGCCTGCCGGCCTTGTTCAGGTTGATAATGAGCTCCAGATTTCTGAACCAGTCACGATTCGACAGCGGGTTGAATATACGTATTTCGATGTTTTCATGCTGCCCCAGCATTTTTAAACTTGAGTCACGGCCTGACAGGTTGATATCATCGACAAGGATGCGGACATGGACGCCGCGGTCCGCAGCGGTTAACAGTGCATAGGCCAGATACTGCCCACTGGCGTCGTTGTGCATAATGTAATATTGAATATCCAGCGTTTTTTCGGCGATGGTTGCCATGGCGAAACGCGCCACAAAGGCGTCTGTATTATCGCTTAGTAAATAAAAACCGGATTTATTATTGCTGTCTGTCACGCTTCCTGAATTTTATGGGATTGTAATATTTACACTATACTTGTTTATCTGTAAGTAAAGGATTATACACGGCAACTTATCGAGACATTGTCTGTCAGAGAACAGAATCTGAAATTTAATCCATGGGTTTTTATAATGCATACCTGGTTTTCCATTAATAACATAGCCTCAAAGTTATGCTGACTGCCAGGCGGTTTATCCTGCTGGTATTGCTGTCATTGCTGGCAGCCTGTGTGTCTATCAATGACAGGGTGCAACTCGTATCAAATGCGCTTGCTTCAAGCCAGCAATTACAGTCGTGTGATTTAACATCTGTAGAAAACGAAAATAAGGGTCAAAGCCATGGACTCAATCCCGAAAATATTGCCTTTCTAAACTGGAATATTTACAAGGGTAACCGGGAAAACTGGCAGCGGGATCTGTCCGCTTTCGCTCAAGGTCATGACCTGATGACAATCCAGGAAGCCATGCTGGATGAAAATTTAACTGCCCTGCTGGAACAGCATGGTTTCAAATGGGTAATGAATGAAGCATTTCGGTTAAACGGGACCGCAGCCGGGGTGATGACCGCGGCCGATGCAGATGCTGTTCAAAGTTGCGGTTTTAAAACGGATGAACCCCTGATTCAAATACCAAAATCAACCCTGATTAGTTACTACACAATCAATGGATCCAAAAAGCGGCTGTTAGTGGCGAATATTCACGGCATTAATTTTACCCTGGGCCTGGACACGTATCACCAGCAACTGGAACAATTATACGATGCTATCAAGCACCACGACGGGCCAATGATTGTTGCCGGGGACTTTAACAACTGGAGCGAGGGTCGGTTGAAGCAGGTAAATGAATTGGTTGAGAAGTTAGCGTTGAGCGGAATTGAGTATCGCGTTAACAATAAAACGCTGTTTTTCGGCAACGCAATTGACCATGTTTTTTACCGGCAACTGGAGCTGGTAAGCAGCCGGGTATGGCAGGTTTCTTCATCTGATCACAATCCGATCTCGGCGAATTTCAGGTTTCATGAAGCGGTTTTTTAAAGCCTGTTTAGTCCACAGATAAACGCAGATAAACACAGATAAAAACAAATATATTTAAGTTTCACTAAGTGCTAATAATATTTATGCACCATGGTGCAGGGCATTAGCAGCAACAACTGTCTTCACAATGTGGCGTGAGTATGCGGATTTCAGCAATGTGTAAAGATGTAAATATTTATAATTTAAATAATATATCTGTGTTTATCTGCGTTCATCTGTGGAGAATCATTCTTTTTCGTCAAATTCGTCAAGCATGCGCAGGTAGTTGTTAAACCGCTGTTCATTTAAATGACCATCTGCAACCGCCTGTTTCATGGCGCAGCCGGGTTCGTTTTTATGGCTGCAGTTGCTGAATTTGCAGGCGCCGCTAAACTGTCTTACATCGATAAAGCCATTGGTTATTTCATCCCGGCTATTGTTGATCGGGGTAAAATCTCGCACCCCGGGCGAATCGATGATAATGCCATTATCTTTCAAGTGATACAGTGCAGATACTGTTGTGGTGTGTTTGCCTTCGCCGGTCGCTTCCGAGGTTTTGGCTATTTTAATGTCTTCCCGTGGCAGCATTGCTTTAACAATTGATGATTTACCCACGCCGGATAAACCAACGAGTATGCTGGTTGTATTGCTTAGTGCCTGCGAGAGGTCTTCCAGGCCGATATTCTGTTTCATGCTGGTGCATATCACGCGGTAACCGATGTTCCGGTATAAAGCGGTTAAACCGTCAACAAGCTGTCGCGTATCGTCATCCAGTAATTCGATTTTGTTAACAACGATTAGCGCTTTGGCGGGCAGGTTTTCAGCCGCGGTAAGATATCGGTCGACAAGGTAAGGGTTTGGTGCCGGCTTTACCGCAGTGACAATAACCAGTTGCCCGATATTTGCGGCCACCGGTTTTGTAGCGCCCGCAAACCCTGTTTTCAGCAGCAGGTTCGATCGCTCCTTTACTGCGACAACAACATAATGTGCCTCATCAGGCTGTGATTGAGCTGTTTCCTGTATCTGCTGGATCAGCACGTAGTCACCGCAGGCAATATCTCCGAGGTTCTGCCTGATTTTACATTTTATTGTTTCCAGGGCATCATTTTCAGCAAATAGTTCACGGCCATGGTGGCTGATGACGCGTGCCGTTTGTGTGCTGGCTTCATCCAGCGATTCAGTCCTTTCCTGCTGCAGGTTTTCTTTTATTTTGTTTTTCTGTAACGAAGCAATGCGGCGTTGTTGCTGTTTGGAAAGCCTGCGTTTTGCCATGTGTAAATTATTAAAGATTCTGAGCTGCGTTTATTTTTGCTGCACAGATAAAATCATTAATTGATAAGCCGCCAATATTATGGGTGCTATATTTGACAGTGCAGCGATTGTAACTGACGAGAAGGTCAGGATGATGATCCTGTTGATGTGCGATTTGGGCGATGACATTCACAAATGCCATGGTCTGGTAGTAATTTTTAAACGTGTAGGTATAACTGATCGTCTGATCTTCTTTATTTAACTGCCATTGTGGCTTCAATAGTTGCAGGTATCGTGAAATTTCCTGCTGTTCGAGCGCCTTGTCAGAAGCCGTGTGATTACTGCAATGTTGTAATCTTAGCTCTGTCATAGCGCTGTATTAGGGCCTGTTAACAGGCCCTAGAAACGATAATATTTTTTATTGAGAAACTGTACAACAGCATCGGTATCTTCTGGAAACCATGGCACATTATTCATGTTCTTGCAGCGTTCAACCTGTTTGTTTAATGCGTCCATTGATCTGACAAAGTGGTTCTCACGCGTGTATACCGCATCTGTATGACATTTAACGCAGTAAGTATTATGGGCTTTTTCACCATGTGCAATCGGGTCGGTAATTTCTTCATCTTCCGCCAGGGCAATATTAGCCATACTCATGGCGAATATAACAAACAGTATGTTTAGTGATACGCTGCCTAATTTAGGAAACAGGTGCTTCATGGTCTTTCTCTGCTGGTTCGTGTTCTGATCTGTTCGATAGCTTTGCTGCAAAACTCTGATTTAGTATATCCTAGATAAATTTTTCCACATAGATACCCCTGTTAATTATCCCATATTAATTAACCACGGGCGGTTAAATGCGCAATCCTTACAGGGGCAGGCGGGTGAGAGTCATAATATGCCGAATACAGGGGATCTGGCGTTAAGGTGCTTGCGTTTTCACGGTACATATCAACAAGTGCCTTAATAAGATATTTTGCATCTGTTTGTTCTGCGGCAAACGCGTCGGCTTCAAACTCGTTTTTACGAGAAAAAACACTGAATAACGGCTGAAATACAAAGCTGAATGCTGGCAGAATAAGGGTAAATAATATTAACGCCAGGTATTTCGGGTATTCACCGGTATGCTGGCTGATTCCCAATGCTGTATAGAACCAGTCGGCGTTTATCAACCAGGCCAGTACGAAAAGTGCGAGCAGGGTCGTGCTAAAGGAAACGGCCAGTCCTTTAAGAATATGTTTTTTCTTGAAGTGCCCTAATTCATGCGCGAGCACGGCTTCGAGTTCGTCATCATTGAGCATTTTCAGCAGGGTATCGAAAAATACAATACGCTTGTTACGGCCAAAACCAGAAAAGTATGCGTTGCCATGTGATGAACGCCTGGAGCCGTCAATCACGAAAATACCGTTGCTGCTAAAACCGCAGCGGCTTAACAGGCTGTTGATACGTTGCAGTGTTGCGCCTTCTTCCAGTGGTTTGAATTTATTGAAGATTGGAGCAATCAAGGTTGGATATACCCACATCATGAACAGACTGAAACCGCTAATAACCAGCCAGGTATATAGCCACCATTGGTCGCCCATCTGTTCAATCAGCCATAAAATAACATAAAGCAGTGGCACACCAAGCAGCAGCCCGAGCAGGCTGCCTTTAATCAGGTCGGTAATAAACGTTTTGATGGTGGTACGGTTAAAACCAAATTTTTCCTCTAACACGAAGGTGCTGTAAATTGAAAACGGCAGTTCAAGGGCTGAAGAAATAAAGGCGAAAGCCAGGATGACAGTAATACCGGTTAACATGGGGTTGAAACCAAGCGTGATAATATTTTTATCCAGCCAGTCCAGGCCGCCGCCCAGCGTCCATATAAGTAACAGGAGCACTTCGTAAAATAAGGGCCAACGTCCAAACCTTACCCTGGCAATGGTATAGTCAGCCGCTTTCTGGTGGTCATCAAGCGAGATGTTATCAGCGAATGAATCAGGTACTTTATTGCGGTGTTGTGAGACATGATTTATCTGCCGATGAGAAAGATACAGGCGCATCAGTGTCGAAATAGCCAGCATGGCGAGGAATAATATTGTGAAATTGTGTATCTCGTTCATCAAAAACTCTTTGTGTTATCAGCCTTAGCTTGTATTATCTGACATTTTGCACAATATACCACTGATTACTTGAGCAAAAAACTGCGTTAACACTAATGAAAACAGGGTGAATATAACAATATGGCGAAACTGAGTGATGAAAACTTAATATGGATTGATCTTGAAATGACGGGCCTGGATCCTAATTCAGACGTGATTATTGAAATTGCCACTATTGTTACCGATAAAAACCTGAATATTGTGGATGAGGGACCGTCTATCGTTATTCATCAGCCTGATGAGGTTCTGGAAAATATGGATGAGTGGTGTACGATTCAGCACGGCAAATCCGGATTAACCGATCGTGTACGCAACAGCCACATCTCGGAAGAAACCGCGGAAAATCTGACGCTGGCCTTTTTAAGGCAGTATGTGCCCGAAGGCAAGTCGCCCATGTGCGGCAACAGCATCTGCCAGGACAGGCGTTTTCTGGCGCGTTACATGCCACGGCTGGAATTGTATTTTCATTACCGTCACCTTGACGTCAGCACCCTGAAAGAACTGACCAGCCGCTGGTCACCGGATAAAAAAATGGTATATACCAAGGAGTCCAGCCACCTGGCGATGGATGATATCAAGGACTCAATTGCTGAGCTCAAGTATTATCGGGAGCATATACTCACCATATAAACTGGTTTACAGTTGGCAGTTATAAGTTTGCAGTTTAAAACGAAAACACGTTAGCTACGATGATATCGGCGAAAGCTTGATGCCATAAAACAGGGCGGGCAGGGCAATGTCCATGAGTATAATCACGGTAAAGATCTGGGATTTGAACACTCTACACATATATATTTACCTCACGGTGTGGTCGTAATTTATCTCGTTTTTCACCTGTTTTGGTGCATGTTGTATCGCCATGGTGCAATAAGCTACACCCTGAGTATCTTTGTTGCATCAGGCAGTACAGATTTATCATCATAATATCAATGACATAAAACTTTAATAATAACGTGGCATGAACCATGCTAATATTTGCCCACTATATTAGTAAATGCAAATGTTCTAAAACACTAATAATAATTAATAATTGTTTTTTATGAAGAAGAGGGCATTTTCATGAAACGTACTACATTTATTTTTACTATCTTATGGCTCGCTGTTTTCCGGATGAATGCGTTTGCCGGGTTGAGCCAGGAACAGCTTGAGCTCGAACAATACGTGGACAGGCTCGACAAGGTCAATTATCTCCCAACATTATTACCGATTATCATCGAAAACAGTGACGTTATCGGGTTGACCGACGAGCAGGTCGGCAAACTCCTCGAATGGCGTAAAAATAATCGGCAAGACGTGATTGCGGCGATGAATGAGATTGTCCGCAAGCGCTCAGAGATCCGGCAGGCGGCCTTGTCACTAAACGTATCTTCGGCAAGAATTGAGCAAATGCAGTCAGAAATTTTTCGCCTGCAGCGCAAGGTGCTCGACTACAAACTGTCATGCCGTGATACTGTTATCAAAACATTCAACCAGCAAAACTGGGAAAGCTTTCTCTTCGTTCTGGCAGACGAGGGGATCGATGTCGAATTGCCAACGATGATGGCCACGAAGTAGCAGGATGATGGCGTTGAAAAGGGTTTTTATGTAGGATGCCAGCTTAATATTGTGTAACACTGGCACGTAGAATACCGTAGATACATACCCGCACAGCTTTTAGCGTGCGGGCAGCCAGTCTCAATACCGGTACCTTGTTAGCCTGTTTGCCTGGTCAATTGTGCATTTAATACCTCGCGTTAAGTTTATAAAAGTGAGCACGCATTCTTGATGACAGGCCATCAGTATAAAACTGATACATGAAAAGCAAACCCTGGATAAGCAAACCATGGGCTGGCCCATTTTTATCCGGGCCGTTACTATACGGGCATATACTTCATAAACAATCCTGTTTACAGAGAAAAAATGCACAACGAGCAAAACAAGAATGATGCGATCATCATCAACGAAGTGCAGCTTATACTGGCAGAAATGCGCACATCGTTGGCTGTTATGCGTACAGGCATAGCTGTTTTGGCCTTGCCACTGTCAGTTTTGAGTGTGCTGATAGCCACATCAAAATATTATGATGTACTCAACGTTCTGCATTTTCTTGTTCCGCTGGCGGTACTCTGTGCGGTTTTAATAGTTTTCGGTGCCTACCTGGTCATCAGTTCAATCATTCGTATGCGGCATTATGATCAGCTGATAAGTGAAATAAAACTGAAGTACAGTATTATCGGTAAATTTATTGAGTAATGTGACAGGCGTTAGCGCGGGCCGTTCGTTCAGCAGTGGGCCAGGGTTCTTTAATCGGTCCATGCAAATTAGTCATCAGTTGGCAGTTATCAGTTATCAGTTTAAAACCTAAAACATTTTCAAAGCAGCAGTAGTTTTTTAAAATAACTGCCAACTGCCAACTGCCAACTGCCAACTGCCAACTGCCAACTGCCAACTGCCAACTGCCAACTGCCAACTGCCAACTGCCAACTGCCAACTAGGTTTCAACAGGTGAATCAGGGTGGTTGCCCCAGTCAGACCAGGAGCCGGGATAACCCAGCACGTTTTCATAACCCAATGATTTCAAAACCAGCCATGAGTAGGCGGAGCGGTGGTGTGTCTGGCAGTAACAGACAACTTCTTTTTCTTTGGTTATCCCCAGGGCGTCAAGCCGTTGCTGGATTGCTTCAGCCGGCAGGCGGCGCAGGTTGTTATCGCGATCCATCGATTCGGTCCATTCATAATGTTTTGCACCGGGAATATGTCCTGCCTTGCTGGCGAACATTTTACTGCCGTTATATTCCTCCAGCGAGCGTGCATCAAGGAAAGCGACTTTAGCATCGTCAAGGTGAGTCAGGATAAAAGCACGAGTCGCCGTATGGCGATGTGTTTTGCTCACTGAGTAATGGCTGGGTTCAGGTTTATTCGGTGCGACGTTGCTTAATTCGTGGCCCTCATTCGCCCAGCTGTGTAAACCGCCGTTGAGCACCACGGCTGTTTCGTGGCCAAAAACATGCAAGGTCCAGACAAAACGCGCGGCACAACCGCCGCCCTCATCATCATAAGCCACAATCAGTGATTTATTAGTGATTCCCAGGCTGGATAATAAAGCGGAAAAACTTTCATTGTCAGGCAGTAAACCCATTACCGGTTTATCTATCTTGATTATATCGACGTAGTTAACAAAATGTGCGCCGGGAATATGCGCCTGTGCATATTGTGTGGCCTTGCATAAATCAACAATGACGATGTTTTCATTGTTGCGTATCTTGTCAAGTTCGTCTGGTTCGATAAAGTAGCGGGATTGTGACATGAGAAATAAGCTGTATGTTATAAGTTATAAGTTATAAGTTGTAAGTCATAGACTATTTTGAGCTGATTTTATACGTAAAACTTGTTACTTATAACTTACTACTCGTGTTGCATTTGTTATTGAGGCTTTAACACGGTATCTTTGGCACTGGAGGTTTCATCCGCCTCAGGGTAGTCCAGCGAAAAATGCAGGCCACGGCTTTCTTTGCGCAGCATCGCGCTGCGGAT